>NZ_CP155618.1:257500-582142 GCF_031128465.2 Mariniflexile litorale
TTTATCTTTTCTTAGCTCGTTTCCTTGCTAAGCGGGTGCAAATATAAAACCCTTTTTTTAATCTCACAATAGTTTTAAATATTTTTTTTTGAAAGTTTTTTTTCAAACTCTAAATCTTAATATCTAACAACCTATTTAAGAACTTCGCTAACCAGACTGATGCCCTTTTTAGCGGCTGCAAACCTACAACCCTTTTTTTAATTCTACAATAGTTTTTTGATATTTTTTTGATTTATTTTTTAAGCTAATTTAATTAACTAAAAACCAAAATATCTATACTTGTTTATGAACGTTTGCCTCAACAACTAATGCCGTTTTTAGCGGCTGCAAACATACCACCCTTTTCTTATTCTACAATGCCTTTTTTAACCTTTTTTTTATTTATTTTTTACTTTTTATTCTAATGACTTGTTTTCAATTAGTTACATCTTAAAGTTTTTTGAAACACAAACCTATTTGTAACCAAAACTCAAAGAAGTTGTGCTTAGAGTGCCTTTTCTAGAGACAAACCAATCTATAACTTTTATCCTTTTTTAGCCCTAAAAGGCCCAAAACAATATAAAAGAACTGGGTTATGCGAATATAGAACGGGCGTTTCTAGAAAAAACTATTAGTATACATATATATAGTATATATCTGTTTGCACCCATTAAAGTATATCCTGGAGATACTTTTTAATAGCTGCAAATAAAAAATTGTGACCAAATGCTCAAACTAAAGAAAAAAAAACTCATCAAAAAACTATAAAAAGAAATTCCAAACCAAACCAAAACGAATCGTGAAATCTCGATAAGGATAATTAGGTGATGAATAATATCTGTATCCCGTAAATGAAGAATTTAAATGTTCCGCTTTAAAAACATGTTACCCACTTAAATTGATTGGTTGCCATATTATAAAAATAGCTCAAGTAATTATTTATTTATAATATAATCTGTTTCCACTACTTGATTATAAACATCTTTACTAAACATATATAATCTTGAGGGCTTTTTAGATACTCCCTTTTGTTTTTCTTCAAGTGGTACTATATAAGACTTACTTGAAACTTTTTTTCTAAAATTACGATTATCTAATTCTACATCTAATATAGATTCGAAGGCCATTTGTAGTTCATTGAGTGTGAATTTAATTGGCATAAAGTCAAATATTAAAGGGTCTGTAATAATTTTACCTTTAATATCCTCGTATGCGTCATTAATAATTTGATGATGATCGAAGCCTAATTGCGGCAAGGATTTCAACTTAAACCATTTTAAAGAATCATCCATATCCAACAAATCCTTATTGGATGCTACAATTAAATAATAAGCAACCGTTATGGTTCTTACTTTTGCTCCACGACTTCGCACCCATAACAAATCTTTATCCGATTTAATTCTAGCTGCATTTCCATAGGTTCTAAATTGATTCTTATTTAAATGGTCTTCACCTGTTAATTCTTTAAAAACCCTGTTGGCTGTTTCACCTAAATTATTACTTTTTAGCACATAATGTCCTGGTAGAACCCAATCATCAATCACTGGTGAATTTTCGTCATACAAATTTAAAGCACGTTTTCTTAATAAAACCTTAAGCGTATTTTCTTCTAACCTTAAAACCACACAGTCTACTGATAAATTATCTATTTTTCTAAAATCCATATCAAATAAAACGTTAAATTTACGCTTTAACAAATTTAAACAATCTCTTATTACTAATAATGTTTTTTAAAAGGTATTGTTTTCTTATTTGTAAGACACATTACATTATAATCTGCATTTTAATAAAATAATAAAAACGCTTAATTAATAGTTATTATGATGAAGTCTTATCAACTTAACATGGAAAATTTAAAACTATTACCTGAAACTGTTTTAAAACCATCGTTTGATAGAGACAAAATTAAAGCGAGTATTTTACATATTGGCGTAAGTAATTTTCATAGATCGCATCAAGCATATTACACCCACGATCTTATTGATAAATTTAATGAACTAAATTATGGGATTTGCGGTGTTGATTTATTCGATTCTGATCGAAAGATTTATAATATTCTAAAAGATCAAGATGGCCTTTACACACTTTACACAAAAGAACCAAATGGTCCCCATAGAGCTAAGATAATCGGTTCAATAATAGAGTATTTTTTTGGTCCCGAGAATCCATTGGCAGTTATAGAAAAAATGGCAAGTCCTGATATTGAAATTATTTCGCTTACAATTGCTGAAGACGAGTATCATTTAAATGGAATTACAGGAGTATTTGACATGAATCATCCTGTAGCGAACGAGGAAACCAAAAATCCTTTTAAACCTAAAACTGTTTTTGGATACTTAACACAAGCCTTTAAATTAAGAAAATTAAGAAATTTACCTGGGTGCACTATTCTTTCTTGTGATAACATGAAATCTAATGGAGAGACCATGAAACACTTATTATTAGACTATGTTAGCAAAACAGAACCTGGACTTTTAGATTGGATTTCTGAAAACACTACGTTTCCGAACAGCATGGTTGATAGAATTACAACCATAACAGATTTTGATGATATTGATACATTAAAACAAGATTTTCTTATAGAAGACCAATGGCCCGTAGTTTGCGAATCATTTTCTCAATGGGTTATTGAGGATAAATTTCTACATAAAAGACCTTCTTGGGAAAAAGTAGGTGTTCAATTTACACAAAACATTGAGCCTTACGAAAACATGAAATTACGTTTACTAAATGCTGGTCACACTATTTTAGGAATATTAGGTACTATGTGTGGTTATAAAACCGTTTATGAAGCTGCTGTTGATAAAGATTTCATGATTTTCTTAAAATGTTTTATAGATGAAGAAGTACTTCCAACTCTTAAGGAATCCAATCAAACAAGTGTAAAGAGCTATAAAAAAATGTTAGTATCTCGATTTCAAAATCAACATATAAATGATAGACTATCGCGTATATGTCAAGAAAGCTCCGTGAAAATTCCTCTTTTTATTTTACCTACTATAAAAGATCAACTACAAAGTGACAAGAAGATAAAAAGAGCTGCTTTTATAATTGCTGCTTGGTGCAAATATAATGATGGTATTGACGACTTTAAAATTCCATACAAAATTACAGATAGTATAAGTGGCACATTAATTCGTAATGCTACATTATCTCACCAGAATCCCATTAAGTTTTTAGAGATTGAGTCTGTTTTTGGAGACTTAAGTAATAATAAAATTTTCACCGATAGCTATGAAGAATCTCTTTCTTTATTAAGAAGTAACAACATTAAAGCTTGTATTCAAAAAATGAATACAAGTTTAGCACACAAGTAAAGCTTGCTCTTTTTTAAATTTTAAGGCATTAATAAAAAAAAAGGCTTCACAATATAATTGCGAAACCTTTCAACATAATTAGTCACTAAACTAAAAACAAAATTTTCTATACTTATTATAAGATTTATTAATTTTCCCCAACCATAGTTGCAATATCTTTATCTGTTATTTGAGGGTTTGCTTCTTCTCTACCAGCTACTAAAGCCCCAACTGCGCATGCAAAATCAATTGCAATTTGAGGAGAAACCTCTTTTAATAGTTTATCTATTAAAGATGCCAAAAAGGAATCGCCCGCCCCAACTGTATCTTTTACCACAATCTGATAACCACTATTATAATAAAATGTGTCTTTATAATATAAAATGGCTCCATACCTACCTTTAGTAACACAAATAGTTTTTGTATTTGTTTTTTCAGAAATAAAACGAATATTCTGTTCTAAAGACTGGGAGCTTGAATTTAAATATTTAGCTATTTCAAAAATCTCTTCATCATTAAATTTTATAAAGTCCGCCTGATTCATCAAATACACAAGAATATCTTTAGTATAATAAGGTGCTCTTAAATTCACATCAAAGATTTTAAACTTGGCTATGGGCAAAAGTTTATATAATGTGCTTCTAGATCCATCATCACGGGTTACTAAACTTCCAAAAATAAAAGCATCAGATGATTTCACCAGCGACTTTGCTACTTGTGTTAATTCAATTTTATCCCAAGCACTAGGATATTTTATATCATAAGTAGCACACATCCTTTATCATTAAGCATCACCGTAACGTTTCCTGTTTCATATATTGAATCTACCTGTACACCTTGGATATTTATATTGTTTGATTTCAAAAAACCGATAAGTATCTCTCCTTTTTCATCAGCACCAATTCTACTAATTATTGAAACATCATTATCAAGTGATTTTAATCGTATCGCCACATTTAAAGGTGCTCCACCAATTTTTTCATGAGTAGGAAATACATCCCATAAAACTTCTCCAAAACAAGTTATTTTTATCATAATAAATTATTTTAAAATTTACTATTCAAATCGATAAGACATTTTTTAACTCCAAATTGCATGATATTTTGGTATGATTTTGTGAAGACTTCTACAAATGATTCTGAGTCTGCCAAACTTCCGAATATAGATTCTATATCTAAAAATGCTTTTGGATTTGATTTAGCAGCTACTGCTTTTTCATGCAACACAGCTTTCACCGCATCTTTTATTGGAATTTTAGTACCATTTTCATCAACTCCTAAACTATATATGGCCCAAGATGCTATTACAAAGGCTGCTAATTCTATAGATCCACCATCCTTTAGCTGACTTTGAACTGTAGGAAGCATGAATTTGGGAATCTTAGCGGAACTTTCTGAGCAAATACGATCTACTTGATCTTTAATATAAATATTTCCAAATCTTTGAAGTAATGACTTTTTATACTCATTGAGATCTACACCTTCGAGGTCTCCCAATGTTGGAATCACTTCTTGCTCCATATAAGCCTCTAAAAAAGCACTAACCACTGTATCATTGACAACTTCGTCTATAGTAGAGTATCCTATTAAAGTACCCAATATACCTAAAACAGAATGCCCTGCATTTAGTAAACTTAGTTTCATTTTTTCATAAGGCACCACATCTTCAACAAATTGAGCCCCCACTTTTTCCCAAGCAGGTCTACCCGCTATAAAATCATCCTCAATAACCCATTGTTTAAATGGCTCACAAACAACTGGCCACGCATCTTCAATACCCGATGTTTCTTTTAATGCTGCCATATCTGCAGATACTGTAGCAGGTGTAATTCTATCTACCATACTATTTGGAAAAGATACATGAGACTCTATCCAAGAAACTAATTCTGGCTCAGCATGTTTTACATAACTAAGCAGCATTTTTTTAGTAACATGTCCGTTACCCTGAATATTATCACAAGATTGAATGGTACAACCAGAAACATTATTCTCTTTTCTTAACTTTAAACCTTGAGTTAAGTATCCAAATACGGTTTTAGGATCATTTGGGTTTTTTAAATCTTTTTGAATTGATGGATTCTCTATTTCAAATTCTCCAGTGGCTTCATTATAATTATAACCACCTTCAGTAATCGTTAATGTAATTATTTTAATTTCTGGGTTGGCTATTCTTTCAATAACCGCTATGGGATTTTCTGGAGCGAACAAATAATCAACTATAGAACCAATAATTGTTTTTGTTAAAGTTCCATCTAATTCTTTTACTATCAAAGTATACAACCCATTTTGATCTTTAAGCGTTTGATAAATTCTTTGATCAAAACTCAACAATGCGACGCCACAGATACCCCAATTAGAATTGGAGTTCTTATTAAGTAACTCATCTGTATAAAAAGCTTCATGTGCTCTATGAAAACCACCTATTCCAATATGTAGAATACCTGCTTTCACGTTCGTTCTATCATATGTTGGTACTGAAACCCTCTCTTTCAACAGAGATAGGTTTTTACTATTCACCTTATAATAATCCATTGTTATATTCTTTATTTATCTTCAAATCTTTGGAGTAAAACTGCAAACACAATGATAGCTCCCTTAACTACTTGTTGTGGATAAGAAGGCACATTTAAAAGGTTTAAAATATTCCCTATTAACCCTAAAATAAGAACCCCCATTAAGGTATTAACAGCTGAACCTTTCCCTCCATTTAAACTCGCACCGCCAATAACTACTGCTGCAATAGCATCTAATTCCCAAGCCATCCCCATATTAGGAGAGCCTAAATTGGTTCTTGATGCAACAATAATAGCTGCTGTTGCTGCTAAAGCACCCGATATGGCATAGACCAAAAACTTATACTTATTAACTTTTATTCCAGACAAGCGAGACGCTTCTTCGTTACTACCAATAGCTATAATTAACCTTCCAAACACATTATAATGAAGTAACACTTGAGCTATTATTACAATAATGATGAATATAATTGCGATGTTAGGAATACCTAAAAATGAATTATTTGCAAAGTTTGCCATAAATTCACCTCCTGGTGTTTTAAATGTAATTGGAGATCCTTTCGAATAGATAAAACCTAATCCTCTAGCAATCGTCATAAGTGCAAGTGTCGCAATAAATGGTGCCATTTTTTGATAAGCTACCAAATATCCAGAAATACTTCCTAATAAGAAACCAATAACGAGGGTAAGTGATATTGCTAACGGCAACACCACTATATTAATCAGGATTGCAAATACAACCGCTAATAAAGCGACTAAAGAGCCAACCGACAAATCGATACCCCCTGTTAATATGACTATGAGCATACCAATACTAATAATACCAATACCTGAAACTTGCTTTAATAAGTTGGACAGGTTTATGGATGTGAAAAACACATCGGAGATCATTGCTGAAAAAACTACAAGCAATACAAAAATGAAGATTGTATTATATTTTATTAAAAATTTAAGAACCCCACTAGGGCTGCTTAATTGATTTTTTAGAGTTAGTGACATATTTTTATAATTTAGTTAGTGAGACTTTTTATGATTTTAAATGTTTTCCAATGGAATATCTTAGAATATTCTCTTCTGAAAATTTCTCTTTAGGTAATTCTCCAAAAATGGTCCCTTTATGCATAACAAGAATTCGGTCTGATATTCCCATAATTTCAGGCATATCTGATGAAATAACAATCACTCCTACACCCTTTTTTGCCACTTCATTAATAAGATTATAAATTTCAACTTTAGCACCTACATCAACACCTCGTGTTGGCTCGTCGATAATAATGACTTTGCTATCAATACTCAACCATTTGGCTAAAGCCACTTTTTGTTGATTACCACCGCTCAGGTTCTTTACAATAACTTTTCCGCTAGGGGTTTTAATGCTTAATTTATCTATCAAACCAACAACATTAGCCGTTTCTTTATCAGAAAATATAAAACCGAATTTGTTTGAAATAGGTTTAAAATTGGTAATACTGATGTTTCGACCAATTGATAAAGGCAAAAACACACCTTCTTCTTTTCTATCTTCAGACACAAAACCAATAGCATGTTTTACTGCATTCGCTGGACACGAAATATTTAAATCAATTCCTGCGATACTTATTACACCCGATTTCTTTTTATCTGCCCCGAAAATTAATTTTGCTGTTTCCGTTCTTCCACTACCACCTAAGCCAGCTATTCCCAACACTTCTCCTGCTTTTACTGAGAAAGACACATCATGTACCAAGTTGTCTTTGGCTGTTAAATTTCTAACAGAAAAAATAGGTTTCTCACTTATCTCCACATGTCTTGGTGGGTATAAATCCTTAAGTTCTCTACCAATCATCAACTTTATAACCTCGTCGGTATTAGTTTCAGAAACCACCCTACTTCCTGTATCAACACCATCTTTAAGAACTGTAACAGTATCGGCTATTTTAAATATTTCCTCTAAATGATGTGAGATATAAATAATTGAGACACCTTCTTTTTTTAGTCTTAATAAATTGTCAAATAACTTTTGCGTATCTGTAGGATCAAAAACTGTTGTCGGTTCATCTAAAACTAGAATTTTAGTGTCTTCAGATAAAGCTTTAGCTATTTCTACCACTTGCTTTTGAACAATACTTAAATCTCTAACTCTAGCTGCTGGATTAATATCAAAACCTAACGATTTAATTAATTCGCCAGCATCTTTTGTTATTTTTTTCCAATTCATCCAAAATTTATTGGCACCTAGTTTGTGTAAATAAATATTTTCGGCTACTGACAAATCATTTACCAATGATAATTCTTGGTACACAACACTAATTCCTAATAATTGGCCTTCGTGCGTATTTTTGGGGTTAATTTCTTCCCCATTTAATACAACCTGTCCACTATCTTTTTGATGTACACCACTTAAAATTTTCATAAGTGTTGATTTCCCTGCACCATTCTCTCCAATTAAAGCATGTATTTCGCCATGTTTAACCTTTAAATTAACATCTTGAAGGACCGATACTATACCAAAACTTTTTGATATTCCATTCATTTCAAGTCTGTATTCACTTTCTGAATTATTCATATCAATCGTTTTAAAGGTTAAAATAAAGCTTTAGGATTGTAGTATTTAGCTGCATTTTCTTTGGTAATTAATAAGGGTGCAGTAAATGATGTTTTAGGAAAATCACGTTTACCATTAAAATATTGAATCGCATACTCCACCGAATTTTTTCCAATTTGAACAGGACTATTCATAGCTGTACACCCATAAAAATCGGTTTCCATAATATATTTGATGGCTTCTTTTTGTCCATCTGCACCAGCCACTATTAAAATATCGTCTGTTTTACCGGCCTGAGCAATCGCTTTAATAGCACCTAACACACAAACATCGGATTCTGTAATCACCACGTTAATATCAGGGTGTGCTACCAAAGCATCTTCCATCGCTTTTAAACCACCTGCGTAAGACCAGTCGGTATAAGCTTGGGTTTTAATATTTAAATCGATGTAACCCAAAGTTCTTAATTGTTCCTCTGTAATACCTTGCAGCAAACCCTGTTTACGTGTTTTACCCACTGGGTTTCCGGCGTTACCACTTAGTAAGGCAATATTCATTTTTTTAGAACCAAACTTTTTGGCTAGCCATTCACCAGCAAGCTCTCCGTTTGCTAGATTATTTGATTGAATCGTAGTCACATAATCAGCCGAAGGATCAATCGAACTATCAATAATAAAAACTGGAATTCCCGCTTTTGCTGCCATTCTTGTAACTCCAACTAAAGCGTCTGGATCTTTTGGATTTAACAACAAAGCGTCTACACCTTTTGTAATTAAATCTTCAACTGCTGCAATTTGCTTATTTATATCATCTTGACCATCAGCAGACATAAAAATCATACCATTTTTTTTCGTAGCAGATTCAATACTTTGCAATAATGCCTGATAATAAGGCGCATTTAATGACGGGGTACAATACCCAATTTTCATTCCTGTTAAATCCATAGCGCTTTCTACTTTTTCATTAGTATCTTCTGCACTATTTACATTCGATTGTGTGGAATTTGTTTGTTCAACACAACTCGTTAAGCTAATAATTAGAGCAAATACCATGAACGGTTTTACTAATTGCTTTAAAACTGATGTTGTTTTTTTAGTCTTCATAATTAGTTTGTTTTTAAATTAATAAATTAAATTTTGTTTAAAATATGGTTAGGTCTAGTTGTAATACAGCCTTTTCTTTTTCAGGGTTCCACATAGCAGTTACCTCTACTGGCATTCTATAGTTCCCTATGTGAATATCTTTACTAAGAGATGCTCCAACATTTATAAAGTTCCCAACTCCTTCAGTATAAAACGTTTTATCTGTAATAAACGACCATGCACCACCTGCAAAAAGCGATAATTTATAATCATCCTTTTCCCAAACTTTACTTTTTATTTCTAAATAATGTGTCCACGAATCTTTAACAGAACCATCACTCTGCACCTCGTAGTCTCCAGATCTACCAGCCAAAATAGTTGCTAGATATAACAACGTATTATCTGTAACCATATACCCAAAGTTTAAATCTACAAAATTATAGCCTTGTGTTTTATCATAACTCCAGTAGTGTAATTTATCTCCTCGCTCTTCAACACCTGTATAGTTATTATGAGAAACTGCCTCTATAAAAAACTTATCAGAAAAACGATACATCGTATAAATAGAGAACTCCTTATAGTTAGCCCCTACATAGTCTCCCGTATTTTTATTTACAACATCAACACTAGTAAAACTTGCACCGCCCCATAAACCAAAAGTAAATTTCTTATTACGCGAGTTATATTCTAAATTAGTAGCAAATACTGCTCCCGGATGTACTACAAACCCATGCCATAAATGCATATTTTTTAAGTGTGCTCCAGCATTAAATGGTTTATAATCATCTTTCTCCAATCCACCAACTTCAGATTGGTCAATTTCTTCGTTTTGCGCCGAAAGAACACTAAAACTAAACAACAGACAAATCAAGACAAGCTTAAATGCAGCATAACTACAGACGTGTGTTTTATCATTTCCCCTAGGACTAAAAAATGGTTGCATTTTGTTTAGCAACTCAGATTGATTGTGTTTCATAGTATCATTATTTTAGTTGTTGCACATTTTAAACGTTTATTTTACGTTTATTATTCTACAAAGATAGAACACAAATTACATTTATGTCAGAAAAAATAGATTTATTTCACAATAATGCAATATTTTTAAACTATTATTACATTTTTAACTAAATAACAAAATAAAATTAAACGAATTATATTAAACGTTAATAATACGTTTAATATTTTATGTCTTTTTTGTACCATATTTCCAAAAAAAAGATCAATTACACTGTAACTTAATGTAAATAAATGAATTACATCTCTTAAAAATACAAGATACAGAATAAACCTAATTCCATTAAAACCACACATTAATTAACAATCTAAGAATCATTTTATATGAAATAAGAAAATTATACCTCACTATAATATTGTATGTGTATTTTTATACTATTATCTTTGCATGCGAATTTCAATTTATTATATGATACATATTACATTACCCGATGGCAGTGTGAAAACATTTGAAGAAAATGTTACTCCAATGGATGTTGCTAAAAGCATTAGTGAAGGATTTGCTAGAAACGTTATTTCGGCAAATTTTAATGGTACAACGGTTGAAACCGTAACGCCATTAACCACCGATGGTTCTTTGGTGTTATACACTTGGAACGACAGTGAGGGTAAAACGGCTTTTTGGCATTCATCTGCTCACGTCTTAGCACAAGCAATTGAGGAACTATATAAAGGAGCCAAACTTACTATTGGTCCAGCAATTGATAATGGGTTTTATTATGATGTCGATTTTGGCAATCATGTTGTATCTGAAAAAGATTTCAAAGCGATTGAAGATAAAATGCTGGAGATTGCTAGAGGAAAACATGATTTTAAAATGCGCTCTGCAACAAAAGCTGAAGCCCTAGAATTATATAAAGGGAATGAGTTTAAAACAGAATTAATTACAAATCTGGAAGATGGCACGATTACTTTTTGTGACCATGCTACTTTTACAGATTTATGTCGAGGTGGACACATACCTAATACAGGGATTATAAAAGCTGTTAAAATCTTAAGTGTTGCTGGTGCATATTGGCGCGGTAATGAAAACAATCCACAACTTACACGTGTTTATGCTATTTCCTTTCCGAAGCAAAAAGAGCTTACAGAATATATAGAATTACTTGAGGAAGCAAAAAAGCGCGACCATAGAAAACTTGGTAAAGAATTAGAACTTTTTACATTTTCCGCAAAAGTGGGCCAAGGTTTACCTTTATGGTTACCAAAAGGTGCCGCTTTACGCGAGCGATTAGAGAACTTTTTGAAAGCAGCTCAAAAGAAAGCTGGCTATGAAATGGTAATTACACCTCATATTGGACAAAAAGAACTATATGTTACTTCTGGACATTATGCTAAATATGGTGCAGATAGTTTTCAGCCTATCCACACACCAAAAGAAGGTGAAGAATTTTTACTAAAACCCATGAACTGCCCACATCATTGTGAAATTTACAACCACAGCCAATGGAGTTATAAAGATTTACCTAAACGTTATGCTGAATTTGGCACCGTATATAGATATGAACAAAGTGGCGAATTACATGGTTTAACCCGAGTAAGAGGGTTTACGCAAGATGATGCTCATTTGTTTTGCACACCAGACCAATTAGATACTGAGTTTAAAAATGTGATTGATTTGGTGCTTTATGTATTTGGATCGTTAGGGTTTGAAAACTTTACCGCTCAAGTATCGTTGAGAGATCCTGAAAATCCTGATAAATATATTGGTAGTTTAGAAAACTGGGAGAAAGCTGAAAGTGCTATTATGAGTGCAACCATAGATAAAGGCTTAAATTATACTGTAAAAACTGGTGAAGCAGCTTTTTACGGTCCTAAACTAGATTTTATGGTAAAAGATGCACTAGGTCGTCAATGGCAACTAGGAACGATACAAGTGGATTATAATTTACCCGAACGTTTCGATTTAACTTATAAAGGCAGTGATAATGAATTACACAGACCTGTAATGATACACCGTGCACCTTTTGGAAGTATGGAACGTTTTATCGCTATCTTATTAGAACATACAGCGGGTAATTTCCCTCTTTGGCTCATGCCAACACAGGCTATTATATTATCAATTAGCGAGAAATATGAAAAATACGCCGAAAAAGTTTTAAATTTGCTAGAAAATGACGAAATTCGCGCCCTTGTAGACCATCGAAACGAAACCATAGGTAAAAAAATAAGGGAAGCTGAAATGCAAAAACACCCTTTTATGATTATCATTGGTGAGCAAGAAGAAAAAGAAAACAAAATAACTGTGCGTATGCACGGTGGAGAAGATTTAGGAATGATTTCTATTGAAGACTTCTCTAAGATTATAAAAGCAGAAATAAGCAAAACCTTAAAACCGTTTTAAAATAAGTTTAACTTAAAAACATAAAGCCATAGCAATTAGAAGAAAATCGCAACCCGCCAAAAGGGTTTCACAAGAGGATAAACATAGAATAAACTCTAAAATTAGCGCACCAAACGTTCGTCTTGTAGGCGAAAATGTTGAAATTGGTGTTTATTCTACTAGAGATGCTTTAAAAATAGCTGAAGAGCAAGGATTCGATCTCGTTGAGATTTCTCCTAATGCTGACCCTCCTGTTTGTAAGGTTATGGACTATAAAAAGTTTCTTTATGAACAAAAGAAGCGAGATAAAGTTATAAAAGCCAAAGCAACTAAGGTGATTATTAAAGAAATACGTTTTGGTCCTCAAACTGATGATCATGATTATGACTTTAAAAAGAAACATGCAGAAAAGTTCTTAAAAGAAGGTGCTAAACTTAAAGCTTTTGTGTTTTTTAAAGGGCGTTCTATTATTTTTAAAGAGCAAGGTCAAATTCTGCTATTACGTTTAGCACAAGATCTTGAAGAATATGGAAAAGTAGAACAGATGCCACAATTGGAAGGTAAACGTATGACGATGTTTATTGCTCCAAAAAAATAAGAAGAAACTGAAACTCAGTTTAAAGATAATTAAGCGAATTAATTAAAACCTAGGAAAAGAAAATGCCTAAAATGAAAACAAAATCGAGTGCCAAAAAACGCTTTAAGCTAACTGGTACTGGTAAGATTAAAAGAAAGCACGCTTTTAAAAGTCACATCTTAACAAAGAAGACTAAAAAGCGTAAGCTTGCTCTAACGCATGATACATTAGTACATAAAGCGGATGAGAGTAATGTTAAATTGATGTTACGTTTAAAGTAACAACTTTTTAACTGGTTAAAATAAATTATAAACCCTGGAGTTAGGCTAAAAGAAAAAGAGTTATGAGTTATGAATTCAAAATTATGAGTTCATTTCAAAATTAATCGCCTACTACAAAAAAACAATTAAAAATTATGCCAAGATCAGTAAATTCTGTAGCAAAAAGAGCCCGAAGAAAAAAGGTTCTAAAACAAGCTAAAGGTTACTTCGGACGTCGTAAAAACGTTTGGACAGTAGCAAAAAATGCGGTTGATAAAGCGATGCAATACTCGTATAGAGACCGTAGAAACAAAAAGAGAACATTCCGTGCCTTATGGATTACGCGTATTAACGCAGGAGCCAGAGAATATGGTTTATCTTATTCTCAATTTATGGGGAAATTAAAAGCTAACGATATTGAATTAAACCGTAAGGTTTTAGCAGATTTAGCTATGAATAACCCTGAGGCTTTTAAAGCTGTAATAGAGAAAGTAAAATAAGGCGTTTTCGCCTATTATTAAACATATTATATTCGCTTAATATATAAAAATCCGATTCTTAATTGAATCGGATTTTTTTATTTTTATACCCCAAAGGCTGTTATAACAATAGCTCGAGCCCCAGCTTGGTTTCTATGCTCACAAAGGTAAATACCTTGCCATATTCCTAAATTCAGTTTTCCATTGGTTATGGGTATTTGTATGGAGGTACCCAATAATGAAGCTTTAATATGGGCAGGCATATCATCAGAACCTTCGTAGGTATGTTTATAATACGGCGCATTCTCAGGAACCATTTTATTAAAATGACTTTCAAAATCTGTTCTTACAGTAAAATCGGCATTTTCATTTATGGTTAAACTTGCCGATGTATGCTTAATAAAAACCTGCAATTGCCCTGACTTTATTTGCCTCATTTCAGGAAGTGCATCTACTATGGTATCTGTTATTAGATGAAAACCTCTTGAGTATGATTTCAGTTTTATTTCCTTTTGAAAAAACGTCATATATGCTTATCAATTATAATTTGATATTAAAATTAAAGCTTATTAATAAATAAACTGAATTATTTCTTTATATTTTTAGCAACCTTTTTTATTATTTTTCATCTACAAATAAAATCCAACAATTTCGTATTATGAAAAGAAATGTTTTAATAGCTGTATTTTACTTAATGATTGTTAGTTGTTCTATAGACAAGAACAGCGAAGATAGTACTGCTTATAAAGTAGAATGGCATTTAACAAATGTTAGTGGTGGCATTTCTGGTATCAATCAAACTTTCAGCATGGGAACTATCATTTGGACTTTTTATAACACGACAGGAATGATAAGTGTTGATAACAAGAATGAGGATGTCAACAAAGAGGATGGCTTAGATCATGGAAACTATGAATTTTCAACTACTAAAATAGCAGACAAAACATTTATAATAATAGATACTAATGAATTTGGAGAAATTACATTCCCAACTGAAAATCAATTTATTATTGATAAAAACTGTACTTCGGAAGGTACTGGTGCAGACGGATTTATATATAATTTCACAAAGAATCTAGTAAAAATATAAAATTTCCTTTTAAGTTTTTTGCTTCTTTTTTCTTGCTGCTGGAAACAATACGTTATTTAAAATCAATCTATATCCAGGAGAATTAGGGTGTAAATCCAATTCAGTTTTTGGATCTCCTACCCTATGTTGATAATCTTCGGGATCGTGACCCCCATAAAAAGTAAAAAAACCTTTTCCTTTAATACCATGAATGTATTTTGCCTCCCCATTAGATTTTGTTTCTCCCATCACCAACACACTCGATTTTATTTCATCTCTATTAAAGGCTGTTGTTTGCCCCATAAAACCTTTCACCAATGCGGTATGGTTTTGACATAACATGGTTGGAATGGGATCCCATTTTGCTGAAAATTCCATTAAAGAGAAATAGTCTGAGGTCTTAGATATCATCCTTTTTTGTGTCATATCAATAGAAGAAAACTCGTAAACATTTGGATTTCGTTCTAAAGTAAAGTTTGTAAAAGCAAATGTTTTGTTATAATCAATTTTATTTTGATACCCAGAATCACTTCCATCCCCATCAAACATGGGTTCACAAATATCGATACTTTCCGCTGATAAAGCAATATCAAAACTATCAGTAGCACTGCACATAGCAAATATAAAACCACCACCAATAACATAATCTCTAATTTTTAAAGCAACATCAAGCTTCTCTTGTGATACTTTAGTGTAGCCTAATTTTGTAGCTAAAGCTTCTGCATCCTTTTTTTCTTCAATATACCACGATGCTGCTTTGTAAGCACCATAAAATTTCCCATATTGACCAGTAAAATCTTCATGATGTAAGTGCAACCAATCGAATGCTAAAAGTCCATCGTTAAGTACTTCTTCATCATATACGGTTTCATAAGGTATTTCAGCATATTGTAAAACCATGGTTACGGCATCATCCCAAGGCAATTTTCCCTTTGGAGTATAAACCGCAATTTTAGGTGCTTTTTCTAAAATAACCGCTTCCATATTTTGGCTTGGGCTATTTATTTCTTCTAAAATGCTTTCTGTTTTTGAATCTGAAAGGACTTCATATGATATGCCTCTTATTTGACATTCACGCTGAATTTCTTGTGTGTCGGGTAATAGAAAAGACCCGCCACGAAAATTAAGTAACCATTTTACTTTTTGTTCTTTATTAAGTATCCAATAAGTTAAACCGTATGCTTTTAAGTGATTTTTTTGGCTTTCCACGTCCATGGGAATGAGAATGTAAGATGCATAGGTTTTTAAACCAATACCTATAAAAAATAATGTGATAAATATTTTTTTCAAAATTGGGGCTAAACTTAATGTTAATTCTCAAGCGTTACTTCATCGAAATGACAGAACTCGCCTATCTACGTTGAAAGATACTTAAATTTTATTCTTTCTTAAATGAGTTTAACAGAAGATTCGTTTTAAAACGGAACATCGTTATCATCATCATCGTTAAACGAACTTCCAAAAGCTTGGTCTGGGCTCGCTTTAAAGTTATCCGATTTAAAAGTATCATCATTTGCAGTAGCATTCATTTTAGAATGAAATTCAAAAGGGGAATCGAAATCGTCTAAATTATCGAACTTACCTAAATGCCCAATAAATTTCAAACGTATGTTTTCTAAACCGCCATTACGGTGCTTTGCTACAATAAACTCTCCTTGACCTTCCGTTGGTGAGCGCTCTTCATCATCCCATTCATCAATTTTATAATATTCGGGTCTATAAATAAAACTTACAATATCGGCATCTTGCTCAATGGCACCAGATTCACGTAAATCTGAAAGTAATGGACGTTTACTACCTCCACGTGTTTCAACGGCACGTGATAATTGCGACAGGGCAATAACGGGTACATTTAATTCTTTGGCCAATGCTTTTAGATTTCTGGAAATCATCGAAATTTCTTGTTCACGATTTCCACCATGGTTGTTACCTCCCGTCATTAATTGCAAATAATCAATCATGATTAGTTTAACTCCATGTTGGGAAGATAATCGGCGCGCTTTGGCTCTTAAATCAAAAATAGAAAGCGATGGTGTATCGTCAATAAACAGAGGTGCTTTTTCGAGACCTTTTACCTTGACGTTCAATTGCTCCCACTCGTGTTTTTCTAATTTTCCTGTTCTTAATTTTTCAGAAGACAGCCCTGTTTCACTTGAAATTAAACGGGTTATTAATTGTACAGAAGCCATCTCTAGCGAAAAAAATGCTACAGGAATATTTTGATCTACCGCAATATTTCTTGCCATAGATAGTGTTAAAGCTGTTTTCCCCATACCAGGACGTGCAGCAATAATAATTAAATCGGAGGGTTGCCAACCCGAAGTTAATTTATCTAATTTATTAAATCCTGTTGGAATACCACTTAATCCTTCTTTGTTAGAAATTTCTTCAATTTTCTTTTTCGCTTGAATTACTAAATCTTGAGCTGTTTCACTCGATTTTTTAATGTTTCCTTGGGTAACTTCGTATAATTTTGATTCGGCGGTGTCTAATAAGTCGAAAACATCTTTGGTTTCATCATAAGAATCTTCAATAATTTCATTTGAAATTTTAATTAAACTACGTTGAATAAATTTTTGTAGAATGATACGGGCATGAAACTCAATATGTGCCGAAGATGATACCTTTTGTGTTAAAGATATGAGATAAAAATCGCCTCCTGCAAGTTCTAACTTGGAATTTTTCTTTAATTGGGTAGAAACTGTTAATAAGTCAATTGGTTCGCTATTTTCAAACAACTGGAATATGGCGTCAAATATGTGTTGATGTGCTTCTTTATAAAAAGCATCTGAACTTAAAATATCAATAACTTCATCAACCCCCTTTTTGTCAATCATCATAGCCCCAAGAACAACCTCTTCTAAATCAAGTGCTTGAGGTGGTATTTTACCTTTCTCAAGGCTAATCAATGTACTTTTATCAACTTTAAATCCTCTTATTTGGTCGGGCTGTTTCATAACTGCGAAAGTAACTAAAAAGAACGTGTTTTTAATAAAAAAACGTGTTCTGATTGTTCACTAGTCGTTAACAATTTAACTGTTAATAACTTAAAAATATTGTCAATAAGACAAAAAAAATCTGAAGCGTTTATCTTCAGATTTCACTTTATAATGGTTTTAAATGAGTTAATCCTTAAAGACACCCATTTGTAAATATTTATCCATACGATTTGCCACTAAATCTTTTGGTGATAAGTTTTTAAGTTCTTTATACGATTTTACAATGGCAGTACTAACGGCAGAAAATGTTTTGTTTCTGTCTCTATGTGCACCACCTAAGGGTTCTTTTATAATTTCGTCCACCAGCTTTTGCTTTTTCATATCAATAGCAGTTAGTTTTAAAGCTTCGGCAGCTTGTTCTTTAAATTCCCAACTACGCCATAAAATAGACGAACATGATTCTGGAGAAATAACAGAATACCATGTATTTTCAAGCATCAAAACCACATCGCCAACACCAATACCTAAAGCGCCCCCTGAAGCACCTTCTCCAACAATAATAGTAATAATTGGCACTTTCAAACGGGTCATCTCTAAAATATTTCTAGCAATGGCTTCTCCTTGTCCGCGTTCCTCGGCTTCCAATCCTGGGAATGCACCTGGTGTATCTATAAGTGTGACTACAGGAATTCCAAATTTTTCGGCAGACTTCATTAGACGTAAGGCTTTTCTATACCCTTCTGGGTTTGCCATACCAAAGTTTCTATATTGACGAGTTTTAGTATTATAACCTTTTTGCTGGCCTATAAACATAAAGCTTTGGTTGCCAATTTTACCTAAACCACCAATCATCGCTTTATCATCTTTAAAACTTCTGTCTCCATGCATTTCTAAGAAAGATTCGCCACAAATGGCGCGAATGTAATCTAAAACGTAAGGCCTGTCAGGGTGACGAGATAGTTGTACTCGCTGCCAAGGTGAAAGGTTTTTATAAATATCTTTTTGGGTAATTGCTAATTTTTTTTCAATGTTTGAACATGTTTCTGTAACATCTACTTCACTCTCTTCACCAATGACTCTACACTTTTGTAATTGGTCTTCAAGTTCTTTTATAGGGAGTTCAAATTCTAAATATTCCATAAGAATTTTGTTTAGGCTATTAATCTTAAGTTAGTGTACAAACCTACATATTTTTTCATTTTAAATTAAGAAAAATCTAAAAATGTTGGTTCATTTTAACTTCTTTACAAAAGTAAGCATTCTCAAAGAAACTATAAAAACTTTAATTTTGTTATGAAGTTAAAAATAATTTCTTTTTCAACAATCTGATATTTTTTAAAATAGCATTTAATAAAACCGTTGTAATTATTACTATAGCTCCATAATAAAAAGATGTACTCATATGTTCTTTTTCAGGAAATAAAATAACTGCCATAAAAACACCATAAATAGGTTCCATATTATAACTAAGAACCACGGTATATGGACTCACAACTTTCATTACATGTACTACAGCAATAAAAGCATAAGCGGTACAAATAGAGGCTAATATAAATAAGTAACCATAATCTGAATTATTTAGATTAAAAAACTCTGTTGAGAACCCGCCTCCAAAAATCAAAATATAAATCGATACGAATAAAACACCACTTAGAAATTCGTAAAATGAAATGACTGTAGCTGTATGATGCTTTAAAAAGCGGCCATTAAGAACTGCAAAAAACGATGACAAAAATGCTGATGAAATTCCTAAAACAATACCATTTAAGTACTTTATTTCGCTTTTGGTAATTATAAAAACACCTATTATTACAATAATTCCAAATAAAATTTCGTACCAAATAATACGCCGTTTATAAATTATGGGCTCTATTAAGGATGCAAAAAAAGCACCACAAGAAAACATAGCAAGTGTTATGGATATGTTTGATGCATCGATAGCACCAAAAAAAGTAATCCAATGCAAAGCAATAATAATACCAGCAAAAGATAATTTAATAATGGCTTTAAAACTGATTTTCACATCTACTTTGGCTATTTTTATGTATGCAAAAATTAAAATAGATGCCATTACCATTCTAAACCAAACTAAGGGAATGGCTGCAATAGTTATTAATTCACCCAAAATTGCCGTAAAGCCAGCAATAAAAACTAAAAAGTGAAGGTGTAAGTGATTTTTTAGCTTAACGTTTAGCATTGCGTAAAAGGAAAATGGCTAGAATACCAAAAATGACATTAGGAAACCAAACCGCTATGAGTGGGGAAAAATCGGATTGTTCTGCCATAACACCAAAGATTTTATCGAAAAACACGAAAATCATCGCAATACAAATACCTACAGCTAAATTAACGCCCATACCGCCACGCCGTTTTATTGATGACACTGCTACTGCTATAATAGTTAAAATAAACACAGAAACTGGTAAACTCCATTTTCGATATAATACTAATTTAAAACGTCCCACATTTGAAGATCCTCGAGCTTCTTCCTTCTCTATAAACTGTTTTAAATCGCCATACATTTTAGTTTCCGCAGCATAAATTACGGGTATTAAATCGTCAACATCAAAAGCAAAAAGAGTGTCTTTAGAGGCAACAATTTCTAATTCATCTTCATTTGCTCCTATATAACGTTTAGTATAATTGGATAATCTATATATGGTGTCTTCTTCAATATATCTAATATTATTTGCTGTAATTTTATACTCTAATTTATTTTTTTCAAAATGTTCTAAAGTAAAATTGCTTCCGTTTTTATTTGCCACGTCAAAACTACTTACATAAATAATATCATTATCATTAATTTGCCTAAAAACGTTCTGGTCTGTATCTTCAAAAGCTGTTTTACCTTTTTTCAAATACTTATATGAAAAATCGTTAAAGCCTTCACTGGCCTTGGGTGCTAAGTAAAGGCCTAGAACAATTGATAGTATGGCCACTATTGTTGCTCCAAACATATAAGGTCTTAAAAATCTTGAAAAAGACACACCTGAACTTAAAAAAGCTATAATTTCTGTATTATTAGCTAGTTTTGATGTAAACCAAATAACTGACAGAAATAAAAATAATGGGAATAATAAATGCGCAAAATAGATAGTGAAATTGTATAAATAAATTAGCACCTCACCCATTGGCACTTCATTTTCCAAAATTTTCCCAATTTTTTCGGCGAGATGTACTGTTATACCAATAGGTATAAACAGTAACAACATCATTAAAAATGTGAATAAATAGCGTTTTAATATGTACCAGTCTAGTATTTTCATCCTCTCCCAGCCTCTCCAAAGGAGAGGAGTCTTTTATATTGTTTGATTGGTGTTTAGTGTTCGTTATTAGTTTGAAATAACTTTAAACTTTTTATAATCTATTATCCATTTGTTTTACCATTTGGTCTTTCCAAATTCTAAAATCTCCTGCTAATATATGTTTTCTTGCTTCTCGAACCAACCACAAATAAAATCCCAGATTATGAATGGTCGCAATTTGTTTTCCTAACAATTCATTTACCGTAAACAAATGCCTTAAATATGCTTTCGTATACTCGGTATCTACAAAGGTGATTCCCATTTCATCAACTGGTGAAAAATCGGCTTCCCATTTTTTATTTTTAATATTTATGCTGCCATAAGCTGTAAATAACATACCATTTCTAGCATTTCTTGTGGGCATCACACAATCGAACATATCAATACCTAACGCTATATTTTCCAAAATATTGATAGGCGTACCAACCCCCATTAAGTAACGAGGTTTATCTTCAGGTAAAATTGCGGTAACTACTTCAGTCATAGCATACATTTCTTCTGCAGGTTCGCCTACAGAAAGTCCGCCAATAGCATTACCAACAGCACCTGCATTGGCAATATATTCGGCAGATTGTTTCCTTAAATCTTTATAGGTACTTCCCTGAACAATAGGAAAAAATGCTTGGTTGTAATCGTATTTTAAAGGTGTTTTTTCTAAATGATTGATGCATCTATCTAACCAACGATGCGTCATGTGCATAGAGCGTTTTGCATAGTTATAATCGCATGGGTATGGCGTACATTCATCGAACGCCATAATGATATCGGCACCTATAGAACGCTGAATTTCCATCACATTCTCGGGTGTAAATGTATGGTAGCTACCATCTATATGCGATTTAAACTTAACGCCTTCTTCTTTAATTTTTCTATTAGCAGAAAGCGAATACACTTGGTAGCCACCAGAATCGGTTAAAATATTTCGATCCCAATTCATGAATTTATGAAGTCCGCCCGCTTTTTCAATAATATGTGTTTGTGGGCGTAAATATAAATGATAGGTATTGCCTAGAATAATATCTGGATTAATATCGTCTTTTAACTCACGTTGATGTACCCCTTTTACGGTTCCTACAGTACCAACTGGCATAAAAATAGGTGTTTCAATGACTCCATGATCGGTCGTTATTGTGCCTGCTCTTGCTTTACTTTGGGTGTCTTTCGCTTTTAATTCAAACTTCATCTAGTGATTTTATCGCTTTTATAATGGGGCTATAAATAATATAAATAGCATTTTGGTTGGCAAAGATAATTAACTGAAAAATGAAATTGATTGTAATGAAAAGAAAATAATTTCCATTTGGCAGCGTTTTTGATTACATGTGAATATCTAAATTTCAATTATTATATAATTTCTATCTAATAATACATACTAAATTCATTTGTATTATATAAAAAACTAGAAGAATTCTATAACATATAAAGTTTTGGTATTGTATAATTTTGGAAAAAATAATAAGAAAAAACTCAAGTCAAATTAAAAAACGAAAATTATGAGACATTTAAAAAACAAATTGAGAGCTAGTAAAAAAACAGTTTTACTGGCATTATTTTTAATATCGACAGTATCATACACTTACGCACAATCTGGTACTGGGTTTGGTTTAAAAGGAGGATTAAATTATAATGGTAATGGTAAATATTTTGAATCTATTGGTGATAATGCACAAAACCCAGATAGAAATGTGGGCTACCATATTGGACTATTTGGAAAAATAGGCAACCAAATTTATTTTAAACCCGAACTTGTTTACACCAGTACGAAAAGTGATTATGATGATGATAGTTTTAAAATGCAGAAATTAGATGCTCCTTTATTAGTGGGTGTAAAAGTATTAGGACCACTTAGTGTTTTTGGAGGTCCATCACTGCAATATATTTTAGATACTGAATTTGACGGTATTTCTGTAAATGACGTTGAGGATGAATTCTCGGTTGGGTTGAATTTTGGAATTGGTCTTAATTTTAATAAATTGGGAATAGATTTAAGGTACGAACGTGGTTTTAGTGAAAATGAAGCTACTTTTTTAAATAATAACGGCATTGGAACGAGTAGAATAGATACGAGACCCGACCAGTTAATTTTAAGTTTATCTTTATTACTATAAAATATAACCTAGATTTTAAAAAAAAACTCGCATTTAGCGAGTTTTTTTTGTTTAAATAACATTTCTTACTTAATAAGTGCCTTTTTAATTTTATCGGTTTTATCTAAATAATTAGGAATCCCATTTCCATTGGAATCATCATTAGTTGGATCTCCATCATTATTAATATCTTCATTAATGGTTGAAATACCGTCTCCATCATCATCTGCATCTATATAATTAGCATAACCGTTCCCATTGGTATCGTCATCTGTTGTATCTGTTAAATCTTCATAATTCACATAAAATTCACCATCATTGTTTAAATCTTCAAGATAAGATGGGACTCCGTCACCATCATGATCGTTTTCTGATGTCTGTAACAATTCAAATTTAAAAATTATAGGTGAATATGCCGAAATAGAACCTGTGGCACTAGAAAAATAAGCTAAACCTGAAGGTAAAAACATCACTCCTAAGCCTTTATTTAAATAAGTAACTGTACCATCTCCATTTTCAACAAAACTTTCAGCTGTATTGAATGCAGGTATCACTTTTCTCCAGCCAGCAATTAACCCAGCATCATTTACACCATTTCCTATTAAATTACTATCAGCTGGATTTACAGAATAATCAAAAACAACATCATCTAAAGTAAAACCTTCATAATGATAAAGAATTCTATCACAAAACTTAGGTGTTTCACTGCCCCCACCTTGATTTAATTTAAGCACATAATATTCATAAATAATACCTGCATAATTAGTGGTTTTTGGTTCTCCAACAGCAACTCTTAACTTTGTATGACCAACAGGCGCTTCTGTTTCACCTGCTACTAATTTTGTTATAACTATATCTGAAAGACTAGCAGCTGTACCTAAATTAGCTATTTCTTCAGAATTATAGTAATGAGAATCTAAATACTTATGTATAGAATCCATATCTGAAAGCTGTTGCTCTGCCCTATCTCTTATTTCAACAACAACCGGATCTGGGTTATCATCTTTTTTACAAGATACCACTCCAATGATTAAACATACTAGATATAAGGTAACTTTTCTTAAATTCATGCGTTTATTTTGTTTTTTACAGATAAACTAAAACAATCTTTATAAACCTCTACATTAAAGATTTAATATAGCTTTAAGAATGTTTCAATAATCCTTATTTTTGAGCCGCAAGATACAATTTAAATATAATTTTGCATAACAACATTAACGTAGTTTTCACAATAATTATATGCGTATAGATAAGTATTTATGGTGTGTTAGATATTACAAAACAAGAACAATTGCAACAACGGCTTGTAAAAAAGGGCATGTTCGTGTAAACAAAGAGATTGTAAAACCCAGCAGAGAAGTATATCCTTTGGATATTATTGAATTGAGAAAAGACCAAATAAATTATCGCCTTACGGTTAATGATATTCCTGAAAGTAGAGTTGGCGCCAAACTAGTTGATCTATATAGAACAGATACCACGCCTAAAGAACAGTTTGATGCGCAAGAACTTTTAAAATACTCGAAAGATTATTATAGAAAAAAAGGTGTTGGTAGACCTACTAAAAAAGACAGAAGAGACATTGATGGTTTTACAGATGAATCACCTTTAAAGGATGAGGATTCAGAAGAATAATTATTGGTTAAACTTCCTTTGAAAAAATCGAATTGAAACAGGTAAAATGAGTAATTTTATATTTTAAAATAATGCAACCGCTATGAACGTTACAAACAATGTGATATTAAACCACGATGAGATTAACCATAAAATAAGACGTATTGCGTTTCAAATTTATGAAAGTAATGTCAATGAAAAAGAGGTCATTTTAGCTGGTATAGATAGTAACGGCTACATTTTTGCGAAAAAATTAAAAACCGTCCTTCAAAAAATATCAGACATCAACCCTATTCTATGCAAAGTGAGTATTGATAAAAAAAATCCTCATTTGCCCATAAAAACGTCTATCCAACCAGAAGATTATGAAAACAAATCGTTAATATTGGTTGATGATGTTTTAAATTCTGGCACCACATTAATATATGGTGTAAAACATTTTTTAAATGTGCCGTTAAAACAATTTAAAACGGCCGTTTTAGTAAACAGAAACCATAAAAAGTATCCTGTTAAAGCCGATTTTAAAGGCATTTCACTTTCAACCTCTTTACACGAGCACGTTAATGTTGTGTTAGATGGTAAAAAATTTGAAGTTTCTTTAGAATAGCTCCAACACTAATTCTTCTACTATATCACTTTCTACTTTGTTATTGGTTGTTATTGTTACATTTGCCAAACTATAAAATTGAGAACGTTCAAAAAGATGTTTTCCTATAAACTCTGTTAACAAATCGTCTGTTTCAATATGTGCAATTAATGGCCGTTTGCTTTTTTCATTTTTCAATCTAGCAATTAAAGTAGGTATAGATGCTTTTAAATAAATACTTTTTGCATTCTTCGCATTTAAAATGGTATTCATATTATTACTATAACACGGTGTACCACCTCCTAAAGACAGCACCAAATTATTTTTAGAATCCAGTAATTCTTTTAAATAATGCGTTTCTAACTTTCTAAAATGAATTTCTCCTTTTGATTTAAAAATATCTTTTATTGCCGAATTTTCCTTTTTTTCAATAAAATCATCCAAATCTAAAAACTCATAATTTAATTTTTTTGCCAAAATCCTACCTAAAGTCGACTTTCCAGAAGCCATATATCCAATTAAAATCACAATCATTTTTACGCTATAAATTGATTATTAAAAACATACGTTTTACTACTGCAAAAAAACGAAAAATTCTTTTAAAAAAGTCTTGTTTTATTGAAAATAGATTTTATATTTGCACCCTCGTTACAGAGAAACAAAATACAAGACTTGGTAGCTCAGCTGGTAGAGCATTTCACTTTTAATGAAAGGGTCCTGGGTTCGAATCCCAGCCAGGTCACTAGAACACTTCTGAAATTATTTAAAAAGCCTGAAAACTCACTATTTTCAGGCTTTTTAATTTTTACTCCCTTCAATTGGTCTCAAATAATAAGGGAATTAAAAAACAAATCAATAAATTTGACATTAAACCAGAAGATCTCGATTTTTTAACATCCTGATTTTCAAAAACTAAATTTGACGTTAGTCGAAATATAAAATACCGTAGAGTAACAACTAATGTACGATAAGCTAATTGATCATATCCGACAAAATGTACCAGGCACCAGCATTGAGAAGCAACTTATAGGAGAATATTTTACGGATCAAGCTCATTTTTTGGGGACTAAGTTATTTATGCGTATAATTTAGTTAGGTTACATGGAAACGATCCGTGACCTGTATGGCTTTAGGAAAACATTTCTTTGCAATGATTTTCATGGAATGTGCCATATCCAAAGTAATCTCTTTTACTTTATCCCTAAGAGACTTGGGGATTTTAAGGAGCTGCTTGATAATTGGTTCCACCTTAGTACCTGCTAGTATGGCAACAATAGCCCCTTTCTTTCCTTTAGCACTTTTGTTAGTAATGATGGTGTAGAGCTCTCCTTTAGAAAGCGCTGTTTCATCAATCGATAAACACCTGCCTATATTCTCAGGAAAAATTAACCACTCTTTAGCATGAGGCTTATCTTTCCAGTCTTTAAACTCACTTAGATAATCTCGGTACTGTCTTTGTAGTTTTTTACCATTAACACCATAGAAACCACCAATAGTATGACAGTCGTTAGCCTTGGTAGTTATTAAGTAGTTTTAAAAAAGCAGCGAACTCTACGGTCATACGAGTTCCCTGTGCTACTAAATCCCAATCTCTTTGAACAATTTCTTTGGTCTTCTTGTCTAACCAACGACGGCGTTTAATATGAAGGTAAACTGTTTTGCCTCTTAAAGGAAAATCCTGAATAGTGATCGCTTTATGAAAGCCATGAGCTATTAAAACTCGATGTTTTTCTTCTTTAGGAGTAGCTATCTTCTCTTCAAAATAAAGATGGACGACTCCATCTTTTATTTCATGTTTAGCAATATCAAAATGGTTGACTAATAATTCTGGTAATATTAACTTTAGTAAATCTAAGTAGGGATCCAAGGTTCTTTTTTATGCAAAAATATCATTCTACTTTCAATTCACACACAACTTTTGCGCATGATCCTTAGTTAGTCTGAACAGGAAAAATTTCACATCTCTTACGCCTCTGAATTGCGATCTAAACTCTTTTATTTTGGCGTTGAATGATTCCGCCGAAGCATTAGTGCTTCTATTATTAAAATAGTTCAAGATAGAATTATGGTGTATTTGTAATGATTTAGATATTGTATTAAATGATTTAAATCCAGATTTCTGAACATTTTCATACCAATGTGCCAGTTTTAATCTTGCAACATCTTTATTGGTATTGGTTTGGTAAATGTTGCTAAGTTGTTGTGCTAAGTTATAGCATTTTTCTATTGATGGATACCGTTTGAATAATAGTTCAGCCCTTGTAATTTGTGATGGAGTCCATTTGGTTTTGTGTTTAAACAATAAATATCTACTCCTAGCCAAAAGCTGTCTTTTGGTATCCCCATTGCTAAGTATTTCTGGCGAGTAAACCATGTCTTTCTTTTTTGACTTCCCGATAAGCCTGTTTTCTTGTTCAAGAACCTCCCAACGCAATCGAATACGTTCTTCTTGAACAGCTTCCGTGGCTAACTTTTGCACATGGAACCTATCGGTTACAATTTCTGCTTTAGGGAAACACTTTTTGATGATTAAGTTCATGTTTGCAGCCATGTCCACTGTAACCTCTTTAACCATATTACGTCTTGAGCCGTCTATCATTTTGATTACTTTTATCACATCTTCTGCCTTGGTTCCTTTAACTAAGGCTACAATAGCTCCTTTTTTACCATGAGCATCTTTATTGGTTAAGATGGTATAGAGTTCTCCGTTTGAAAGAGAGGTTTCATCTAAACTTAAATATTTGCCTAAGTTTTTTCCAAAAAACAACCATTCGCTTGCATGGGTTTTCTGTTTCCACTCATTAAAATCGCTAAGATGGTTTTTGTAAATAAACTGAAGACGCTTACCATTGGTTTTGTAATACTCCCCAAATCTACTGGCACTTACCGCGTTAGTATCTAGAGATATCTTTTAAAAAAGCAGCAAACTCTGAGGTCATTCGAGTTCCCTGCGCTACTAAATTCCAATCCCTTTTTATGATCTGATGACTCTCTAAAAGTGTCCAACGACGCCGTTTGATATGAAGTAAAACCGTTTTCCCTCGCAAAGGGAAATCTTCTACAGTAATTTCAGGTATGAATCCCTTAGATTTAGCAGGGAGCTGTTCGTATTCGACAGGTAGGATATTTTTTTCTTCTAAGTAAAAGTGAATTTTATCAGATTCAGATTTACTGGAAACTACATCAAAATATTCTAAGATTCCTTCGGGTAGTAAATATTGGGCTAAATTTAAATGCAAAAGCTCTTTTGATTGTAAATTTAAAAAAATATATATAATTGTCCCCAAGTTTTATTCTTGAGCCTATTTTACACCAAAGCTTTTTGAGAAAAAAGAACATTTCTTAAAGCAAGGATACATTTGTAAACTTGCTGGTTTTGTCATTGAAGGTTGCTCTAGAAATTACATGCTTTCTACCGAAGGAAAAGAAGTGAATACCGGGTTTAATTTTGAAAATTGGTGGATCGGTGATGTCTGTAGTTTTGTAAACCAAACGCCTTCGCTCATTAATACACAATTTCTAGAAAACACTACGCTACTAACAATTACAGCGAAGAACCATTTAGATTTATTAAACAAATCTCAATGCTTTAGAGAATATACGTATAAATTACGTTCAAAAGCTACGATGGCTTCAGTGTTAAAACTTTCCGAATTATCTGAATCTGCCCGAACCCGCTATAAAGTATTGCTTGAAAAATATCCAAAAATCCAACAAAGGGTTTCACAAAAACAAATTGCTTCATTTCTCCAAATCACCCCAGAAGCACTCAGCCGTTTAAGAAAGTCCGAAACTTTATAAAAATCTTGATGTAGGTCAATGATTTTATGTTTTAAATGAAGGTTCTTTGATATTCATTTAAAACAATACGATCATGGAAACAATAACAAAAGTACAAGTAAACCCTTCCAAAATAATGCAAATTGGCATGGGGTTTTTCGCATCTAAAACAATGCTGACGGCAGTAAACATGGGGTTGTTTACACATCTGGCAAAAGCAGATTTAACAGGGCAATCTATTAAAGAAAAATTAGGACTACACAACCGCGGTCTTTATGATTTTTTAGATACCTTGGTCGCTTTAGGCTTTTTGAAAAGAACGGGGATAAAAGAAACCGCTGTTTATAGTAATGCCGAGGATGCAAATCTATTTCTCGACAAGAACAAACCAAGCTACATTGGAGGAATGCTTGAAATGGCAAATAATCGTTTATATCCTTTTTGGAATAACCTAGAAGAATGTTTAAAAACAGGAAAAACTCAAAATGAAACCAAGATGGGAGACGCTTCCATTTTTGAAGCGATATATGCGGATCCGTTAAGATTAAAAGAATTTTTAACTGCCATGGGCGGTATCCAAATGGGCAATTTCATGATGTTTTCCAAAGTGTTTGACTTTACCAATTACCATACACTTTGTGATGCAGGCGGTGCAGGCGGACATCTTGCCGCACAAGTAGCCATAAATAATCAACACATGCGCTGTATTACATTTGACCTACCACCAGTGGAATCTATTGTCAGAGAAAATATTAATATGATGGGGTTAAGTGATCGGGTATTTGCCCAATCAGGTGATTTTTTAACCGAAGACCTTCCTAAAGCTGATGTTATTACCATGGGAAATGTGCTACATGATTGGGGAACAAAAGAAAAGAAAATCCTCATCAAAAAAGCATATGATGCCTTACCCCAAGGTGGAGCATTGGTTGTTATTGAAAATATTATTGATGATAATAGAAATGAAAATGCTTTCGGTCTCATGATGTCATTAAATATGAATATAGAAACCCCTGAAGGGTTCGACTTTTCAGCTGCAGACTTTAATGGTTGGGCAAAGGAATGTGGTTTTACACAAACATCTGTAATGCCACTGACTGGACCATCAAGTGCCGTAATAGCTATAAAATAAAACGCATACATAATGTATACACAATTATCTATATTCAGTTGTTGGCAACCTTTATGACAAACATACGCATACTAATGTCGTAGTAATGTTTCAAAAAGTCAAGGGAATGTCATAGAGCCACGTATTGATTTTTCATATTTTTACACTGTATATAATTAAAAATTATGAAATTAACCGGAAAGATGGTTTATGAGGTTCGTAAGCAAAAAGGTATTTCCCAAGAGGAATTGGCGATATTGGCCAAAGTCAATTTAAGAACGATACAAAGACTTGAAAACGAAATAAATGAACCAAGAGATACTACTATAAATTTAATTTGTGAAGCTTTACAAATAGATCAAAATGACTTAAAATCAGAAGTAGAAGAAGATGATTCTGGTAACCTAATTCAAAAATTGATAAATGTTATATTTTTAATTTTTTTAAATGTAACAATAGCATCTTTTATCATATACTTGACAGTCTATAACAATGCAAATACTTATAGTAGAATAGGTGCTTTTTTTCTGTGCATTTTACTCCCATATTTTATTGTATCATTAACACGTAATTCTACAAGCCTTATGAGGCTTATTAAATTTGGAACAGGTTTTATTCTTCTAATCGTTTTTTTGCTTTTCCAAGTAAAGATAGCGACAGGGATATTTAGTGGAGCCATTCCATTCTCACTAATAGGTCTCTCCATTCTTTTCTATGGCGATTCTATACCTTTCAAAAAATAAAAATTTAGAGTCCTTTAACTAAAAAATTTCTATTATGCTCGCTTATTAATTATTTCTCATTATGACAAAATTCATCCTATCAAATTTCTTTCAATTAAAAAAAATCTCTTTTGAAAGCATTTCAATATTGTTGTTTTTTACCCTAGGCTGTGATCAACAAACTACAAAGACATCTTTTAAGAAAGAATTGAATACAAAGAAGACTACCATTAAAGATAGGGTTCATAATTGGCCTACAGACACCGTATACTTTGCTACCTTCACATTCCATTCTCCATATTCTACTGTAGAAGGTTTTCAAATACTAACACCGGATAAGAACTTTGAATTAAATAAAGAAAACGTTGATAAACCCTTCGTTCTTTTTCTAACACCAGAACGAAAGTTTCTTGATTTAAGAAAAGATGTATTATTTGAAAACTTAACTGATAAGTACTTCAGGGGCTATTGTCAAAGATTCTATGATTACCCCATAACTACATACCTAATAGAACCAGGAACGGAAACAGAAGTTGAATTGACTAAAACGACACGCTATGGCAAAACACTTGTTAAATTCTTAAATCCGAATAAATATAACTCAGAATATTATCAAACTACATTTGAATTAGATAATGGATTTGATGAAGTATTAGACCCTAGATTTGATGCAACATTAAAGGATATAAAAAACATAGATAATGCAATTAGAAATTTAAATAATAAATTGAATGAATTATTAACCAAATTAGATAAAGAGCAGCAATATATAAGCCCCTTTTTGTATAACTATACAAAATCAGAAATCGAATTTGGAGGTAAAAAGGAATTTCTTAGATATTTACTATTAGACCATAAAGAGGAAACTTCTAAAATATTTAGAAATAAAATCCCTGAAAAAATAAATAATGTTATTGAATTTAAAAAAGAAAACATTGATTATGCTACTCTTATAAGTCAAGAATATAACGAGTATCTTGAATTATACTTAAATTTTAAGCTTAGTAAACTAAAGAACAAATTGATTACTTATAAAGAGTTTGATAAAGAAAAATTTGACTTTGCTTTAAAAGAACTTCCACAAACATCAAAATATTATTATTTAGCAAATAATCTTTTGCATTTAAACTACAATGAACAAACAAAGGAGCTTGTAACTACACTTATTGATTTATATCCCGACGGAAAATTGAACGATAAATTATTAAAAAAATACAATTAAAAACGGTTATAAATACCATGCCTTAAAATTAATTACTTGCTTTTATCCTATTTAAAAAAGTCCTAGCGGACTATTCAGTTTTTAATTGCTAACTTTCGTGCTTAACCTCGCAACGAATCATACACAACCACATTAGCAGACATAGTAAAAATTCTCATGAAAATGAAAAAAAATATTACCCCAATTATATTTCTTACAATATCTTTATTATGCAATTCATTATTTTCTCAAAAAAATAAATTTAAATATTATATCTCTGGCAGTGACGAAAAACTTCAAATTTTAAATCAAGCAGGAAAACCAATTACGAATGAGACTTTTAATTATATTGGCAATTTTTCTGAAGGATTATTTCCTGTAAAAAAACATGGAAAATTTGGATTTATAAATAACAAAGGCAAAGTAATCATTCCTTACAAATTTGATTATGCAGATAAAATGTTTAACGGAGTAGCTATAATTGAAATAGATGGGAAATATGGACTTATAGATAAAAAGGGTAATTATAAAATTACTCCACAGTTAGAATATATTTATTCTGATAATTTAAAAATTAATATAATAACATTTAAAAAAGACGGATTAGTAGGATTAATGGATAAAAATGGTAAAGTATTAATTCCCAATAAATTTGAAAGAATTGAAAAGATTGAAAATGGTTATGCTGTAGCAATAAGCGATGGTAAACATGGCCTTATAGATACTGAAGGTAATACAATAATTCCGTTCCGTTATGAGTATCTTGGCAATTTTAAAAATGGCATTTCATTATCTTTTACAGAAAATAAAAATTCTAAGATGGGACTTATGGATATAAGATGTAAGATCCTTTTGAATCCAGAATATGACTATATTTATACATCAGAAGACAATTTGGTTTATCTAACAAAAGACGATAAAAAAGGACTTACTGACAAATACGGAAACATCTTATTGCCTACGGAATACAGAAGAGATTACCAAAATTTTCATGAAGGTTTAATGATTATACAAAAAGATAAAAAATTTGGTTTTGTTAATGATAAAGGGAAAATCGTAATACCTCTTATTTATGATGAAGCTGATGAATTTAGTGAAGGATTAGCTCCTGTTTTAAAAAATGGAAAATGGGGATTCATTAACACAAAAGGCGAAACAGTTATTGATTTTAATTTTGTAGGTGTGATGATGCCTTTTCATAAAGGATATGCGCCCTATGGGAAAAGAAACTTCTCATCAGGGGGCCATTATACATCTGATTTATGGGGATTAATTGATAAAAAAGGAAATGTAGTTATACAAAACAAATACTATAGTGCTTCACCAGGTTACAATAGAAATTTTATTGTTGAAATAGGTGAAAAAAAATTACTAATCAACGAAAAAGAAGAAGTTATAGCATTATTAAAATACGAAGAACGACCTGTAGAAATGCAGATTGAAAATTAGAAACGGCGATTTCTTTCTGTTACTTAAGACCTAATTGATTTTCATATATCTTTTTTCAACCCCAACTTATGTCCAGAAATAGCGTAATATAAGATAATCAAGTAACAGGGCAACAAAACCCAATAACCTTTAGTTGAAGCAGTAGCAGTTGCCATGGCCTCGCTCATTCCATCCGCTAAATAAGCTACTTTATTTCCATCAACTAGCTTGCCATATAAGGGCGGTATTATTGCTCCTCCTGAAATAGCCATAATTAACAATGCTGAAGCTGTTTTAGTAAACTTACCTAAGCCTTTTAATGTTAATGGCCATACAGCTGGCCAAACCAAAGCATTCGCTATCCCTAAGGCGGCTACAAATAAAACAGACGTAAACCCTGTTGTAAACACAATACAAAAAGATAATACAATACCGATAATAGCACTTGCTTTTAAAGCCGTCGTTTGGCTAATATATTTTGGTATTAAAACAGCTCCCAATGCATAGGTGGCAACCATGGCCATTAATGTAAAGGTTGTAAAAAACTTGGCATCAGTTGCAGGAATTCCCAATGAAATTCCATAAGCTATAATTGTATCTCCGGCTATTACTTCAACACCAACATACATGAATAATGTTAGTACGCCTAGCCATAAATGCGGAAATTGAAAAATACTAGTTTTATTTGTAGTTCCATCTTTCAATTCTTCAATAGGTTCAGCTTCAACATGTGGTAACGGTGCTTTTCTAATTAAAACACCTAATACAAATAGAACAATTGCCATAACAATATAAGGTGTAACAACGCTGTCTGCCATTGTATCCAACAATTGAGCTTTCTCAGCAGCTGAAACAGTTTTTAATTTCTCATTAATTTCATCAATTCCTGATAACAAAAGGGCTCCAAAAATAAGAGAACCTAAGGCTCCTGCTACCTTATTTGCAATACCCATAATAGAGATACGTTTAGCAGCACTTTCAATAGGACCTAAAATAGTTATATAAGGATTTGATGCTGTTTGAAGCAATGTCATTCCTGCACCTTGAATAAAAATACCACCTAGAAACATCCAATAGGTTCTTGCTTCTGCAGCAGGTATAAAAACTAAAGCACCTAAGCCCATGATAAATAAGCCTAAGGACATGCCTTTTCTATACCCAATTTTTTCTAAAATATAAGATGCTGGTAATGCCATTACTACAAATGAAATATAGGATGCTGAGGCCACTAAAAGTGATTGTGCGGATGTTAATTCACTTATAGTTTTCATAAATGGAATTAAGGCACCATTGATCCAAGTTACAAATCCGAAAATAAAAAATAGCCCTGCTATGATTAAAATAGGAATTAATGTGTTGTTTTTTGTTGGTGATAATGATTGGTCAGCAGTAGTCATATTAAATCAATTAATTGTTTGAGTGTATTCTATAAATTTTGGTCTATTTGATTATAAATTGAATGTAATTGAATATTTATCTTCTCACATACTAATTTAGATTTACTCATTATAGTAATTTGAAGTTTGTTATCAATGCTTTTAATATTAAGCCGCCCACTAGGATAGTATATTTTTAATCCATCAGAATCATCTTGAAGGAATAAATCAAATTCTCCTGCAACCCAATTAATAAACTTAAAATATGTATCGATAGTTTCTATCCATACTATCCTAACCAATTTATAATAGGGTTTTGCATATGTTATTTCATTTTTACAATCCATACTTATGATTACTCGTTCTTTACTTTCTGTAGTTAAATTAAAAAAAGAAGAACTGAAACTCAGTTCTTCTTCAAACATAACTAACTAAACATTATTGAAAACAACTAAACTTCTTTCCAATCTTTATTTACAATAAAAGAAAAGAAAACATGAAGAGATCGTAAATTATTTCGACAGATAGCATTTGAATGAAGACCAACGATGCATTATGAAATAAATTTACATTACTAAAAAAACAAAAAGAGAGGCTTTAAATAAAACCCCTCTTTTCTTAAAAATTAAAATAATCTTTTTAGTATACTTTTACTCTTTAAATAAAGAGTTCATCTATACTTAATTCACATCCCACCAAAGTGGCGTGTTTCCTTTATCAGGTCCTTTTAACGCAGTTACTCCGTCTAAAACCGCAGCTTCATTAGTACTGTACTCATTAGGTAAATAAGTTACACGTTTCATTACTCCATATCCAATAGTTACATCTTCTGTATTTAATATTGGGTAAAGAATATCAGCATCTGTTCTTCTTAAGTCAGCCCAAGCTTCCCAAGATTCAGGAAAAAGGCCTAAATACTTTTGTACAGCTATTTGTTTTAGTTGCTCACTTTCTGTACTAGCCCATGAAACAGGCACATCAACAGGAGGCGTATTATCTACGTATAAAGAGCCTCCATAAGCTGGTACAATACCTGTTGTATTTCCAGAGATGTAAGTACTTATTTTAGCGACATCTGTAACTCCCCACTGCTCCATAGACAAACTTATTCCCTCTTCATAAAGGCTTTTAGCAGTTCCAGACATGTTCCACGTTTTCAAGGCACCTTCTGCACGGTTAAAATTAGATTCAGCAGCCATCATTAACTCTATATCCTTTGTTTCTGCATCAGCAAAAGTTGTTGTTTGATTCGTTGTGCTTAGATTTTTACTAATCTCACTTGTTATTGAACCATACCCAGCTGGCCATCCAATATATTCACCAACATACGCAGACGTAGCATCTGATACAGGATCAAACCATATACTCATTCTAGGATCATCGTATCCTTTTAAAATACTTTCCATATCAGCAGGCATTTTAAGCCCCCAGTACTTAGCAATATCAACAAAATTGTTATATGTATCAGGTGTGGTATGAAAATAGGCATTATCTGCATTTGAAGTTATTACTCCTGCGGTAACAGCATCCTCAGCTTGAGATTGTGCTTCAGAAGGATTCACATCAGATATTCTTAAAGCTAAACGTAACCTTAGCGAATTTCCAAATTTTCTCCATTTTTCAACATCTCCACTATATACAGCATCATAATCTTTAAATACCCCTACAGTAGATTCTGAAGCAGAAGATAAAGTCGTGTTCGCTGCTTCTAAAAGATTGAAAAAATCCTCATACATTGATTCTTGAGAATCATAAGCTACTGATGCGCCTCCAATACCCGCTTGTTTATAAGGTACAGGTCCCCAGTGATCGGTAAACCTATGAAACATGTAGACTTTCCAGATATCTAAAATAGCTGTAGCTTCTGCATTTCCTTCTGTAGCTTTATAAGTATTTAATAAAGATGGTACGGCTAATGTATAAAATCTTAACCAACCTCTACTTCTCCATCCATCATTAATTCCATTAGCCTCTGTAGGAGCATTTGGATACGTCATATAATGTACAAATACCATAGAGTGTAAAGCCGTAGCTAAACCGTAAGTACCGTAATCATCTCCTGGAAGACTCCAAGAAGCATTACCTGTGCCTTTATATAATGCATTTGCAAATGCTGGTCCTGCCATAGTTGCATCTAACTGATCGGTGGTAAGCGAATTAGGGTTCGTATTAACTTCATCGAAATCTGATGTACATCCTGTTATACTAAACAGGAAAGCTATTGCTAAAAATTTAATTATATTTTTTTTCATGATTTTTTTTTTAAAAGTTGAATTTCACATTAAATCCAAAATCTCTAGTAGTTGGAATATTAAAAGATTCTATTCCTTGAAGGTTTCCTACACTAACTCCTTGTTCAGGGTCAAAGTATTCAGCCTTATTAGTAAAGAAGAATAAATTACGTCCTACAACTGAGAAATTAACACTACTAAAAGGTGTCTTATCTAATAACTTGTTTGGTAGTGAATATCCTAAAATTAATTCTCTTAATCTAATATTTGTAGCATCAAAAACAAAATCTTCGGCAGATTTAGGATCTCTACCAGCTACTTGAGACCAATAGTCTTCAGATGTAACAGATGTTGTGTTTTCAGAAAAAGTACCATCTTCATTATCAATAACACCATCAACTACAAAACCATCTCTACCAGCTAAAGTAATATCACTTACCCCAGCGCCGGCCATTCTTGCTTGAGAATATGAAATTGTTTCTCCACCAATACGGAAATCAATAAGAAAACTAAGTGTGAAATTTTTATAACTAAATTCGTTTTGCAAACCAGCTGTCCAGTCTGGATTAAAATTACCTGCTAGCACATCAAAGCCGGGAGTAAACTCAGGTAAACCACTGGTTTCATTAACGATGATTTGTCCATCATCATTACGTTTAAAACCACGGATGTATAAATCGCCATAATCTCCTCCTTCTTTTACAATAGTTTGAGCCAATCTTTCATAACCTGTTGCTAGATTCAATTCATCACGATCATCTAAAATGCTTAATATCTTAGTTTTGTAAGTAGCAAAATTTGCTGTTACGTCCCAAGAAAAAACATCAGTTTTAAAAACATTGGCATTTAAAACTAATTCTACACCTGTATTTTCAATTTCTCCTCCATTTACAACTTGTTTAGAATATCCTGAAGATTCAGGTACATTAATTGTAAATATTTGATCTGAAGTATTTGTTTTAAACCAAGTGAAATCTACTCCTATTTTGTTTTTAAATAAACGTGTATCTAAACCAAACTCTGTAGAACTAGAAATTTCAGGTTTAAGATTCGGGTTATTTAATAACGTAGAAGATTGTACAACACCTCCATTAAAACCATAATAAGTAAGTTGACTTTCTAAAAGATAGGGATCAGTATCATTACCAACCTGTGCATAAGAACCTCTTAATTTCAAGAATGAAAGTACATTGGACCTTATATCAAACATATCACTAACAATAGCAGATAAACCAACAGATGGATAAAAGTAAGATCCATTTTCTTTAGGTAAAGTTGAAGACCAGTCATTACGTCCTGTTATATCTAAAAACAAATAATCTTTAAAAGAAACTTGAGCTGATCCATATAATGAATTAACTTTTTTATGTCTATAATCAGGAGTCACAGTAGTACTTTGAAGGTTAGTTAAGGCAAAATAGTTTCTTCTACTTAATGTACCACCACTACTTAAAGAATTACTTTTTTGAACTAAAGCATTTCCACCAAGATTTACATTTACTTTCACATCTTCTCCTATTCCTTTATTGTAAGACAAAAGGAAATCAGAGTTTAATTCTGTTATTTCTCCAATTGATTCTGAATATGAACCAAAATCCTGATTAAGTATAGCCGTTGCTGCATAACGAGAAACTTTAGCTTTATTTGTGGCTTGATCTAAACCTGTTCTTACCATTAAGCTTAATTCATTCGTAAAATCATATGTCAAAGAAGCAAAAGTTATAATTCTATTTCTTTCATCTTCTCTTAAATTTCTTTTTGCTAACCAAAAAGGGTTTGCGCCAAGTGTCCCTAAAGTATTTGGGTTCATATAATTATACCTTAACTGTCCCGCATCATCAATATATTCAGAATCTTTGTATTGACTGTAAGGCATGTTTCTTGGCATAGTATAAACAGCTTCACCAATTCCACCTTCACCAGCTCCTACTGCATTATCGATTTTTTGCGAAATCAAATTAGTTTTAACATCTAATTTTAATTTATCAGTTAAATTACTGGTTAAACGTAAATTAACATTATGCCTTTCAAGCTCATTTCCTATTACAATACCTTCTGCTTCTGTATTTGTATATGAAAAATAGCCTTGAACCTTATCACTACCCATTGAAGCTGTTATGCTTTTAGACCAGTTATATCCAGATTTAAAAAAATCCATACCATTATTTGGTTGTGGGCTAAATGCATAAGTTGCAGGCCCGTCATAATCTGGGTTATGCTCTAATTGCCATGCAGAAACAGATTGTCCATTCATTTGTGGTCCCCAACTAGTCACACTTAAAGGATCATATATCCCGTCACTTCCTTGCCCATATATGTTTTGTTGGTTTAACAAATCATATGCATTTGAAAATGTAAGGTTAGAAGATACCGAAATATTTGCTTTTTCACCAGTTGACCCTGTTTTTGTAGTAATTATTATAACACCATTACTAGAACGCGATCCATATAAGGCAGCAGCAGAGGGTCCCTTTAATACAGATATAGATTCTATATCTTCAGGATTAATATTAGAAATACCATCAAAACTAGTAGTACCTCCAATATCTGTTAAAGGTGAAGAAACAGTATTATCCATAGGCACACCATCAATTACATATAGTGGCTGATTATTTCCAGTTAACGACCTGTTACCACGAAGGGTAATTCTAGAAGAACTTCCAACTCCTGATCCTGTTGTGGAAAAGTTAAGACCCGCAACCTTACCTGAAAGTGAATTTGCTACGTTAAGCGATCTAGCTTCTGAAAGTCCCTTTCCAGAAACTGTTTGAGCAGAATAAGTTAAAGCTTTTTTCTCTCTTTTAATACCTAATGCAGTTACAATCACTTCATTTAATTGTTCAGCATCTTCAGATAAAGAGATATCCATATTAGATGATCCGATAATTCCAACCTCCTTTGTTGAATAACCAACATAAGACACTATTAATGTTGCTGCTTCCCTTGAAACATTGATACTATAATGTCCATCGAAATCAGATGAAACCCCATTAGTTGTTCCCTTAACAACAACACTTGCTCCTGGTAGTGCAATACCTGTCGAAGCATCAGTAATTATTCCTGTCACTGTAGTTTGTGCTTTAGCTGTCTGAAAGCTAAATAAACAAAATACAAACAGTAGTTTTAATACATTTTGAATCATAAAATTAGTTTTTGAGTTAATAATAGTTTTTCATTTTTAAAAAGTTAATAACATGTTAAATCTATAAATCTATTATGTTACTAATATATTATTTCGACCAATGACAAATTTGAAAAGGTGTTGGTTTAATTTTAATACTTTATATATATAATACAAAACACGTTTTTTTAAATAAATCATAATTTATACCTAGATACCATAAAAAAAAGAAGATAGATCTAATAATTTAAACCCATCTTCTTTAAGATAATAAATTATGGCATATTATTTTACCACAACAAATTTTGCGTTTAATACATCTCTACTATTTCCCCCTACCATAACGTAGAATTCTCCGGGTTCTACAACACGTTTCATGTCACGATTCCAAAGCGCTAATTCTTCAGGGGTTAATACAAATTCTATATGTTTGGTTTCTCCTTTTTTAATAAAGACTCTTTCAAAACCTTTTAATGTTTTTCTTGGTGTTGTAACACTACTTGTCACATCATTTATATACAACTGTACAACTTCATCACCATCATAATTTCCAGTATTTTTTACATCGACAGATACTTTCACGCTACCATCAATACTAATTTCTGTAGTACTTAATGCTAAGTTAGAATATTTAAAAGTTGTATAACTTAAACCATCACCAAAGGTATATAATGGGTTTTCGCTTTCACTAACATAACGGTGAATTGCAGAGGGTTTCTGGTTGTAATAAATTGGTAATTGCCCCACAGATTTTGGGAAAGAAATTGGTAACCTTCCGCCTGGGTTATAATCTCCAAATAGCACATCGGCCACAGCTTTCCCTCCTGCTTCTCCAGGAAACCAAGCTTCTAAAACTGCAGGGATATTTTCGTTAATCCAATTTACAGAAAGCGGTCTACCATTTAATAGCACACAAACTACAGGCGTACCTGTTTGTTGTATAGCTTCAATTAATTCCTGCTGCATACCATGTAAGTCTAAAGTTGCCACATCTCTGTTTTCTTCTACTAACTCTCTCGATTCTCCTAAAACTACAACAGCAACATCGGCTTTTTTAGCTAAATCGATAGCCGGTTGAAAGTTTACTTTTTCTAAATTCCAACGTAAGTGCGCTCTTGCGCCCCAACCGCCTTCCCACATTTCTATGCGGACTTTATATTTTTTACCAGCTTCTATTTTCTTAGGCGTCGTTACCATGTTGGTACTTCCTTTTGTCCAGTTATCGATAACTAATTGGTCATCGACCCACATTCTAATACCATCATCAGAACTTAAACCTAACCAACCATCAAACGATTTTTCAGATTTAATAAAACCGGTCCAACGAATAGAAAAATCGTCATCGTTAACTCCATTTCCTGGAGACCATGGCCAATCGAATTCTAATTCATTATCAATTCTGGTTAAAACAGGCTCGCCTTCTACGTTTCTATCATTAAAATATTCACCTTTTAACCCGTTTGAAGATTCATCTGGTGTGAATAAAAATTCAGAAGGAATAATTTGTCCTTTTACAATTAATGAAACCCCTTCTTCGTAAACTACATTTGCCTTATCGCCAACAACTTGTTTTATACCTTCAAAAACCGTAGTTGCCACTTTGTTCTTTACTGAATAACCACCTAATCTAGATGCGTTGGCGTTCGGACCAATAACAGCAATCGTTTTTAAGTTTTTATCTAGTGGTAAAGTGTTGTTTTGGTTTTTTAATAGCACTATAGATTTACGACCAGCCTCTAGTGCTACCGCTTGGTTTTCTAAAGAATGAAAACGTTCTTTAATAAGATTTTTATCGGTATATGGATTTTCGAATAAGCCTAATAAAAACTTTAATCGTAACACACCTCCAGCAGCTCTATCGATATCTTCCATAGATAGTTTGCCTTCGTTCACCAATTCGATAATAGACTTTTGCCAGAACTCATTTGAAAAATCGTAGAACTGCATATCTACACCAGCAGACACCGCTTGCTCAATACTTTCTTTTGGAGAGCCCGCCACGTGGTGTGTGGTTTGTATGTATTTTACAGCTCCTAAATCTGAAACCACAATACCTTTAAATCCCCATTCGTCTCTTAAAACATCGGTTAATAACCAATGGTTAGCCGCACAAGGAATACCATCTAACTCAGAATACGCACACATAGTACCTAATGCGCCTCCTTTTTTAAATGCTTTTTCGAAAGATGGCAAAAAGTCTTCTCTTGCAGCACGTTCGCCAATTAAAACAGGTGAAGAATTTCCTCCGGCTTCTGGCACACCATGCACTGCAAAATGTTTTGGTTCGGCAATTATAGATCTATCTGAAGTTAAATCGTCGCCTTGCATACCTTGTATCATAGCAACACCTAACTCACCCACTAAATAAATATCTTCACCAAAGGTTTCGGCAACTCTTCCCCAACGTGGTTCTCTTCCTAAATCTAAATTTGGTCCTAAGCCAAAATGAACACCATGTGCTCTAGCTTCGGTACCAATAACGCTACCTACTTTTTTTAATAATTTGGTATCCCATGTGGCACCTAATCCAATATTCATAGGGAATGCTGTGCTTCCTTCATCTAAATAACCATGTAACATCTCGCACATAATAAGAGCAGGAATTTCCCAACGGTTACTTTTAATAACATTTTTTTGAAGTTCGTTAATCATTTTTGCAGAACGCGGATAAATATCGTGAATCGCTCCAATTCCTAAATCTCCTAATCGTTTAGCAGTTTTAGCTTTCGAAAAATCTTCGTCATTTTTAAAATATTCGCCTTTGTACATATCCATTTGGCGTACTTTTTCTTCTAAACTCATTCTACTTAATAAATCGGAAACACGATCTTCAGTAGGTGATTTTTCGTTTTGATATGGATATTTTTCTTGCGAGAATCCTAAGGTGATAAGCCCTAGAATAGCGATGATATTAAGCGTTATCTTTTTCATTTTTTTCAATGTAATTTTAATTTTGAATCACTTTTAGCGTTGTTCCATTTACAAAATCGTCGTGACTCATAAAATAGCTATTTAAAGGTTTTCCATTTAGCTCGATACTTTTTATAGCACCATTTGTAAGCGTTTCTTTTTCAATAGTGATGGTTTCGTTTTTATAATATTCTGTATCTAACTGAATTGTTATTTTATCGAAAACAGGTGTTGAAATTGTATAAATTGGCTGCGCTGGAGTTATTGGGTAAATACCCATCATGGAATATACTAACCACGCCGACATAGTGCCTGTATCATCATTTCCAGGTAAACCTGCAGGTTTATTTTGATAATATTCTTTTATTAATTTTTGAACTAAATTTTGCGTTTTGTATTCTTCGCCTTTTATATAGTTGAATAAATATGGATAAGCAATATCTGGCTCGTTGGCCATATCAAACTGATTTTTATCAAAAACTTCCTGTAGTTTTTTACTGAAATTTGCAGAACCGCCCATAAGTTTAATTAAGCCCTTTGTGTCGTGGCCAACCATAAAGGTGTACTGCCAAGCGTTACCTTCTATAAAGCCTAAATTCTTTTGAAAATTAGCCCCATATTCTGGATTATATGGTGTAAGCCAAGAGCCATCATCATTTTTAGGACGTAAAAGGTTGAATTCTTTATCGAATAATTTACGGTAGCTAAGTGCGCGTTTTGAAAATAATTTGTAGTCCTGTTTTTTACCTAAGGCTTTTGCTAATTGCGCTATAGCAAAATCGGATGTGTTGTACTCTTGCGTTGTAGAAACCGAACCACTTTCGATAGTTTTTGTGGTTAAATATCCTTTTTCAATATAGTCTTTTAATCCTGGTCGTAACGGGTTATTTTCTATTTGCGTTGCACTTTTTAACATGGCTGTGTATGCTTTTTCTACATCAAAATCTTGTATGCCTTTTAAATAGGTGTCGGCAATAATAATACCTGCAGGATCGCCAACCATAGTGGTTGTTTCAGTGGCATTTAATTCCCATTTTGGTAACCATCCAGACTCGTCATAAATTTGCAACATACTTTTAACCATATTCGATTGTTGCTTTGGGTACACCAAACTCATTAGCTGATGTAAATTTCTGTACGTATCCCATAAAGAAAAGGTGGTATAGCGCGTACCATCTGTTTTAAGGGTTTCCCTTGTTTTTATTTTTGGGTATTCACCATTAAAATCATTTAAAGTATTTGGGTGAATTAAGGTATGATATAATGCCGTGTAAAAAACCGTTTTATCATCCTCGGTGCCCCCTTCTACTTTAATTCTTGATAAATATGAATTCCATTCTTTTTTAGAATCGGCTAGTATTTGATTGAAAGATTTATGCTGCGTTTCTTTCTCCAAATTTTCTCGTGCATTTTCAATACTTACGTACGAAACACCAATTTTCATTTCAACCGTAGTTGGCTTATCGAAATTGTAACGCATATAGGCACCAATACTGTCGCCTACAACTTCTTTTGTATAGCCTTTTTTTAATCTGGTTTTACCGTTGTAACCCATCCATTGGCTTTCTAGACCGGTATGTGTTTTTGGCTTTTTCCATACGCCAAATTCTGGAGCAGCTTCCGAAAAACGAGCTACAAAATAAACAGGATACGCTTCCTCTGCCTTATAATAACAAAACGAACCTACAGAGCGAATACCTTCTATTTCGGTAGGAGAAACGACTTTTATCATGGCGCCTTCCTCGTTGGTTAAGCCTAAGCCTAAATTTAATAAAATGTTAGATTCTCCTGCTGGAAAATGGTATTTGCTAACCCCAACGCGTGTTGTTGCTGTGGCTTCAACTTTAATATTATATTTTTCAATGTGATTGGTGTAGTACCCAACCGAAGCTTCCTCGTTGGTATAGGTAGAACCGTATTTTTTGTAATCCGTTTCCAAAGCACCTGTAGTAGGCATTGCTAAAATAACACCCAACTCTGGGCAACCCACACCACTAATATTGACATGGCTAAAACCTGTTAATAAGGTATTTTCGTTTACATAAGGTGTAGACCACCAACGACTATCTTTTTCGAAAGGTAAATTTTGTGGGCCAGCAACATTAAAAGGCGATACATTGGCCATACCTCTAACCGCAATAGGCCCTGGATTTGTAGTGCCAAAGTTTGAAGAGCCAATAAATGGATTTACATAACTAGTAACGTCCTGCGCTTGAGTAAGGGAATAACTCATAAAAGCCAATGTAAAACAGGCTTTTATGAGTTTGTATTTAGTGTTTAAAAACATAGGTTGTTTTTATCTGTTTATTTTATTAATTTTTAAAGTCCAAGCTTCTTTACAAGGTAAATTATTTCTTAAAGTTTCAGGAATTATTACTTTAAAACCTTTATCTAGTTTTTCCCATTTTAACTTTGTTTTAGACCCTAGCATTGTAATTTTAGCGCCTTTTTTAGGAGCGATAGAGGTTACCGTAATTTCCGATGGAATTTTAGTTTCACCTTCTTTAGCCATGTACATTAAAAACACATTACCCTCTTTATTTTGAGTCATGGCAATGTTATTTTCTTTAAAAGGGGCGATAGGTTTTGTGTTGTAAATAGCAGCACCGTTTACTTTTAACCAATCGCCATAAGCAGCTAGTAAATCGTAAGCGCCTTGTTGCCAAGTTCCATCTGGCCCAGGTGCCACATTTAGTAATAAATTACCACCTTTTGCAACCACATCAATTAACATATGAATACCTGCTCTACCCGATAAGTATTTAGCGTCTGGTGTGTACGACCAGCCACCACCAGAAGTAATACAAGACTCCCAAGGGTAAGGCAATGTTTTTTCTGGCACTCTATTTTCTGGTGTTAAATAGTTTTGGTTTTTACCATGTACAGCTCTATCAACCACAATTAAACCTGGTTGTTTTTCGCGGGCTTTTACCACCAATTCGTCCATTTTAATATCTTGGTTTACAACTCTATGCTTAATAAAACCATTATTAGATTCATTTTCTAAAAATTTAGAACTATATCCAGCTTTAATTTCATTTTCTGGTGTTTTAGCAACCCAGCCACCATCGAGCCATAAAATATCTACTTTACCGTAATCGGTTAGTAATTCTAAAATCTGATTGTGTGTAAAATCGGTATATTTTTGCCATTTTTCAGGATATGTAGACGGATCGTAATTTACATTTCTATCAAAAGGAGGAAAGTACGGATCCCAATAATTCTTATGGTGCCAATCTGGTTTAGAAAAATATGCACCAATCCACATATCTTCTGCTCTAAAGGCGTTAAAAACTTCTTTGGCAATATTAGCTCTTGGGTTTGTGCTAAATGGCGTTTTGGGGTCTGTAACTTTATAATCGGAATACTTGGTATCAAACATATTAAAACCATCGTGATGTTTGGTTGTGAAAACCATGTATTTCATACCGGCATCTTTAGCTGCTTTCGCCCATTTTTCAGGATTAAAATTAGTTGGATTAAAGGTTGTTTGTAACGCTTCATAATCTTTTACATACTGATTATAATTTTGAGGATCGCTACCTTTTGTACGCTCGCACCAACCATAATCTTCAGGGCATAACGACCAAGACTCTACAATACCCCATTGGCTGTAAGTTCCCCAATGCATTAATAATCCGAATTTTTTACCTTGCCATGCGTCTAAGTTTTCTATTACTAATGGGTCGGTTTCTGGCACGTATCTTTCATCTTCATAAATGGCCTGAGAAAATAGTTTTACCGAAACCAATAGTGCTATAATTGCTATTCTTTTTTTCATCATCTTTTTTTATTTTTCTTTTTTAATCTACTAAAATTTCATCTACAAACAACCACGTCCCACCCCCGTTTGGAGCCTTTTTTAAATTATTTGCTATTACCTTTATATAACGTGCCGTGGTTTCTTTAAAACCGATTTCAAAATCAAATAAATCAGCATCCGAATTTGTACTAAATGCACGTTCTGTTTTTCCCGCTTCGGTATAATTAACCCCATCTTGCGAAACTAAAACAACTACTGAAGTTGGGAAATAGATGCCGGCACCTTGGTTTTCTATAGTCCCTACCACAACTTTTTGGAGGGTTTCTTGTTCACCTAAATCGATAACAACCTCCATATCATCACCTAACCAAGCTTGCCACTGGCCATCATGAAAGTTTTTTGAACCTCTTATGACATTAACAATATTTGAAGGACCATCACCTTTATAATTTTCGTTAAAGGGTGTCTTGAATTTAAGTTTTTTGCCAAATGCTTTATGAAATTTTATAGTATCTGTAAATATTTTACCAATTGGTTTCCCTTCTTTAAATAAAGAAGCCTTTAGAATCGTTGTCTCTTTTATTTGAATAGTATCCGTATACTTTTTGGCATTCGCATCTAGTTTTAGATCACCCAACACATAACGAATATTAGCATTTGGAAATTCATTTTCTAAAGAAATAAGTATGTTTTTTTTATCCAAATTTGCAAATGAAGACGACGTAACTAAAAAGGCACTTTTTGCGTAATTAATACCTAAATTATCATAACGTTCAAATTGTGTTTCCAATCGTTTAGAAAAATTTTCCCAATTACGAGATGTTTTGGTGCTCCACAACGTTTCTGATAAAGCAGCAAGCCTTGGAAAAATCATATATTCCGAGTCTTCATTTGTTGTTATGTATTCAGACCATAAATTTGCTTGTCCGCCTAAAACATGATTAGCTTGTGTTTCAGTCATACCTTCAACAACTGGATCAAACTGATAGACTTTACTTAATGGTGTATAGGCATTAAAGGCTGTAGGCTCTTCATTTTGTGGCCCTTGATAAAAATTGAAATAGCAATGTGATTCTGGTGTCATGATAACATCGTGCCCTTGTTCTGCAGCTTCAAAACCACCCTTAGTACCTCTCCAACTCATCACGGTAGCTTCAGGTGCTAAACCACCTTCTAAAATTTCGTCCCAACCAATGAGACTTTTCCCTTTAGAATTGATGTACTTCTCAATTCTTTTTACAAAATAACTTTGCAATTCCTCTACATCTTCTAAGTCTTCCTCTTTAATTCTTTTTTGGCAATGCGGGCATTTTTCCCAGTTGGTTTTGGTGGCTTCATCACCTCCTATATGGATGTATTTGGAAGGAAAAATGGTCATAACTTCATCTAATACATTTTCTAGAAATTCAAAGGTACTTTCTTTTCCTGCACAGTAAATATCGGTAATTGGCCATAACCCACCTGAGGGCACAGCTATCGATTTTCCATAACAAGATAATTCAGGATAAGCTGCAATTGCAGAACTTACATGCGCTGGCATTTCTATTTCAGGAATAACTTCAATGTTTTTAGCTTGAGCATAAGCAACAATTTCTTTTAGTTCTTCTTGAGTTAAAAAACCACCATATGTTCCTTTTTCATCTGGACTATTAGTTTTTCTGCTATTCCAGGCAACATGTTCTTGGTCTACTCGAAAAGCGCCAACCTCAGTAAGTTTTGGATATTTTTTTATTTCGATTCTCCAACCTTGATCGTCCACTAAATGCAAGTGCAAAACATTCATTTTATGCATGACTAAACGATCTATTGTTTTTTTGATATACGCTTTGTCAAAAAAATGACGCGATATATCTAGCATTAAACCTCTGTGTTGAAATCGAGGTTTGTCTTTAATAGTTAAAGCAGGAATAACCCAATTAGCCGATGTTTCTGAGCTATTCTCAATAGCTGTAGGTAACAATTGGCGTAGAGTTTCTAAACCATATATAAAACCAGCATCTTCTTTAGCTGTAATGGTGATATTATCAGAACTAACTACTAATTCGTAAGCTTCTTTTTCGAAGGTATTGTCCTTCTTAAATTGAATAAAATTTTTATTTGGTGTTGTTGAGACCGTTTCAATTTTGAACCCTGCTGCTTTTTCGAATTTTTTTATTAAAGTCTTAGCAACCTCTTTTATACCTTCGTTTGATATAACAAATTTAGTAGCGTTTGAAAATTCAAACACACCTTCAGTAAGTGTTAATTCTGCAGGTTTTGGAATTATATTAATATCATTTTCTGTAAATATTTTTTGTTTTGAACAAGCACTAAAAAACATTAGTAATATTAGTCCAAAAATCTGATATAATCTCTTTATACTATTCATTTTAAAAGCGGTGGTTATTTAAATTGACACTTATCTCTTTATCCTTTAACAAAGACTTTTATTACTATTCATTTTTTGTAGAAATAAAAACATCATCTATTAAATAGCTTGATAAATTTTGTTTTTCATCAGCCCTTTCCAATGGAGGGTTGTTTGTTTCATTTGGCGTATTTCTGCTAGGTAAATTATTGTAAGCCCCTGTTCTGAAGGAAATTCTTTCTACTGATTTTACAGCCATTACAGCAGGTAAGTTCTCCGCTATTATTTCATCGTTAATGATTACAGAATAGGCTCCTAAACCAATTGCACTATATTGAATTTTAAAGGAATACCATTTTCCTGTATCAAAGCGCATTAAATTTTTCTTTACTGCACCCTCAGTAACTTTAATATACGCATCATTGTCAAACGATATTTGCACAGGACTATTCCCGAATTGGTCTGTAATATCCACATCAAATTGCGTTGTGTCTTTCGCTATGACTTTTACTTTAAAACTTGCTGTAACTACTTTTCCTTCCTTAAAAACACGTATTGCACGGCAATAATCATACGGATCTATATCGTTCATTTGCAAACATCTATTGCCGTTACTTTCATTTACCAAACTAGCTTTTGCCCACTTGGGAGCATTAATATTCCAGTCGATAATGTGTCCTGCAACACTCATATTTTCAAAATCATCGGTAACATCTTTATCTACTTGGTATTTAATCGGTGTTGGAATTCGGCACACCCACATATCTTCTTTGTTCATACTGTAAGTCATCCACATATCCGTACCTGGAGGATTTCCATTTCCAGGAGTGATACCACGCATATAACACGGACCAAAATCTTTCCATATTCCAGAAAATCTTCTTACCGGAATTTCTGCTTGTGCTAGTAGAAGGTTATCGTATATAATTCCGTCATCACTGGTTACAATAGACATCGGGAAACGATATTGAGTTTGGTCGATTGGATTATATGAAATTGCATACCTACCATCTTCCGTTTGTTGTCCCCACATTTTACCGCCAGACATAACAAAAGTATTTGCTTTTACTGGGTCAGAAAAAGTAGTACCTCCATCATCAGAAAGTGCTGCAAAAGATTTTTTCCAAAGCCCGACAGTCTTTCCATCTTTTCGCTTGTACCAGTTAAAAGCTTGTTTTGAATTGTTGAAGCTATAAAAACCATCTACTCCATTGTCTTCTTCAAACCATTGCAAAGTTATTAATTTATCATTTAAAAGAGAATTACAAGCTGCTAGAAACCCTTTATCTTCTGATTTTTCATAGAATGGATATGAAGTATTGGATTCATTCCAATTCGTTTGGCTATCATATCTTATAAAATAGATAGGTCCCAAAGTTCCATTTTTATAAATTTCGCGAACAACACGTCCAATCCCATTTTCTCTAAATGGATTTTCCGTATGTCCATAAAACGCCAGAGTAAGCATGCGTCCATTGGGTGCAACATAAAACCCCATTCTTTGGTGCATCATATAACCCGTAGAACCTTCTGGAATTGTAACATCTTTTGGTGCTTTATACGTAGGAAAAACCACTTTAGGAAAACTCCAGTCTTTCCCATTCTTAGAAGTAATCAACATCGTATGTACAGGAGCTCTATGCTCATCCTTTTCTCCACTGATATATTGTTGGTAAAACTGACCATTCCAATACGCTAGGTTAGACGCATGATTATAGGTCCATCCATAATCGTCACTTAATTCTGGATGTGTACGATTGGCTCTTAAAGTTTGAATATTTTCTACGCCAATAGCATACCGTAATCCTGCCTCATGTGTAAACGGATTAATATGTGTACCTCCAACATAGCGTATCGGTTCGTTTTCACTACCTGTTTGCGCTTTTGAAAATTGAAAATTCAGGATACACAGGACAAACAAAAAATTTGTTACGATTGTTTTCAATTTGGGAACTAAATTCAATATTTTAAATATGTACTGTACTCTCATTTGTTTCTTGAAAATTTATTATTTTTTTGGAAATTCCTTTGATACTTCTGTTTGGATGTTTTCGTTTTCGGTAATAAAAAATATTTCTACTATGTATTCCACTAATTTTTTAAACTCGGTCTTATTTTAAATTGATACTCATAAACCTTCGCTCTTAATAAGTATTTTTCCATTGGCCAAGCACCCCAACTATCAATACTTCCCAATCCCATTTGTTTACCGTCTAATTTTAAACTAGTTAGATCTCGCTCTTTTAAATCGGCTGAATTTCTTTGGTCTTTCTCTAAACCATCGTCTAAATCTTCTGTCAGATAATTCAAGGCTGTCATACTAAATAAATTATCAGATTCTACACGTAAATTCACCTTTGTATTCGACACATCAAGCCATCTCACATCTGTTTTATTACCTGTTTCTTGCGGACGGATATATGGAAAATATTGTTCTGAAACTGTTTGTTTATAAACACCAACCTTTGCGCTGTAATTTCTATCATTATAGTTTTCGTAAGGTCCTTTTCCGTAGTATGAAATCTCACTAAACGATTTAGGAAGTATCATTTCCATTCCGAAACGTGGCAACAATGGTGTTTCTTTGCTTTTATCTATATTTAATTTTTGTTGCACTTCTAAAACGCCTGCACTATTAAATTCATAATTAATAATTAATTCCGAAAAGACTTTGGGTAGATAATAAATAGCTGTTGCTGTTATTGTATTATTCTTATTTTTTTGATAGTCAAAACTTATTAAAACCGGGTTTTCTACAGCTTGTTTCCATGGCAATAATTTTTTCTGAAATTGTGCCCCCATATCATTATCCGTTGGAGCTCTCCAGAAATTAGGTTTTAAATGATATCCCTCTTTTAAAACAGGAGTATCCTTAAATGTATACCTATTCATAAAACCTGTTTTCTTATTAAAAGACAATTCTGCTTTGTCACTTTTAAAAACAATCGATTCCTTCTCATTTGTAACCGTCATTGCTATCCCACTCTCCAACATTCTATTGTTTTTCCAAACACCTTTTAAGTGAAGTTGTTCTGTTGCAATTTCAAAACCTTTAGGCAAAAATGGTTCTTCTTGTTTTAAAATGTAACTAATGTTAACATAAGCTTCTGTATATATTTTTCCTTCTAAATGAATAGGCAAAGCATACGTTTCTGCTTGTTGCGGATCCATTTTTAAATCCGTAATTATTCCTGCTTCATCTTCCACACCATCTAAAACCAATGTCCAATACAAACTCACATTACGTAAGCTTTTGAAGAAAAACTCATTAAAAACCTGTATCCGTATCGCATCTTTACTTTCCCAGGAGGTATGAATGTCCTGCTGCACACTTTTAACTTCATAAGCGTGCGGATTTGGTTCCCTTTCAGGGTTAAAGACCCCATTATTTAAAAAATTATTATCACTTGGCACATCTTGAGGTCCGAAATCACCACCATAAGCAAAAATTTTGACACCATCTTCTCTAATTTTATAAACCGATTGGTCTATCATATCCCAAATAAAACCACCTTGAAAATTTTTATGAGCTCTAATTACATCCCAATACTCTTTAAAATTCCCCATAGAATTCCCCATGGCATGTGCATATTCACATTGGATAAAAGGACGATCAGGATTAGGGTTTGCTTCTATATATTCTTCCATTCCTGTCGGTGAACTATACATGGGATCTATAATATCTGAATTCCAATCAAATTTTAGTGTTTTTCCTTCCCAACCAGCAGCAGTTGCTCTTTCATATTGAATAGGTCTAGATGGATCGCGTTCTTTCATCCAAAGATAACCACGATAGAAATTATAACCGTTACCAGCTTCATTACCCATACTCCAAATAATAATGGAAGGATTATTTTTATCCCGTTCAACCATTCGTTTCATACGTTGTAAATGTGCTAACTCCCAATTAGGTTTGTTACCTAATGTTTTAGTAATGTCATAACCCATGCCATGCGATTCTAAATTGGCTTCATCTACTACATAAATTCCATAGATATTACATAGCTCGTAAAAATATTCATCATTAGGGTAGTGCGACATTCGAACCGCATTGATATTAAATTGTTTTAAAACCTTAATATCTTGCTCCATACGTTCTTTGGAAACTGTTTGCCCAGTTGTAGGGTCCGTTTCATGACGATTTACGCCTTTTATGTAGATAGGTTGCCCATTAACCAGTAATTGACCGCCTTTAATTTCCACTTTTCTAAATCCTACATTTTGAGAAATAACCTCAACTGTATTTCCTTTTTTATCTTTTAAAATAAAAAGTACTTTGTATAAGTTTGGAATTTCTGCACTCCATTTTTTAGGATTTTTTACTTCAAAATCAAAAGTTGATTTTTTGGTTGTCTCTTCAAGTTGAATGGTTTTTGAAGTTATTAACGTTCGATTGTCTTTTAACTGAACGACTAAAGTATATCCGTCTTTTTTTCTAAAATCTGAAAACTCCGTTGAAATTTTTAAACTTCCATTTGTATACGTAACATCTAAATTTGGTGTGATTTCAAAATCTATTAGATGTGATTTATTTCGAGCATACAAATAGGTGTCTCTCGTAATACCGCTCATTCTCCAAAAATCCTGACACTCTAAGTAAGAGCCATCACTCCATTTCATGACTTTTAATACGATTGTATTTTCTCCAATTTTCAGAAACTTATTCAGTTTGAATTCTTGGGGTAATTTTCCATCTTCACCATAACCAACATACATCCCGTTAACCCAAACGGTTAAATTCGATTTTGCAGCACCAACATGAAGAAACACCTCTTTATCTTTCCAATTTTCATCCATACGAATGACTCTTCTATATACACCAACTGGGTTATATGTAGTAGGCACCAAAGGAGGATTTACTTCTATTAAATTTTTAAAATCGTAGGTTGTATTTGTATACACCGGATAACCATACCCATTTACATCCCAATTTGCAGGAATTTTAAAATCATCCCAAGTATGATCATCAAAAGTTATATGTTCAAATCCGTTAGGTAATTCCGAAGGACTATCAACATACTTGAATTTCCAAACACCATTTAAATCCAAATAGTTATTAGATCCTTTCCAATCGCCTTTTTCAGCTAATGTTTCATTTTGATATACATAATATGAAGCATGCATAGGCTCCCTGTTTTCTTCATTAATTTTCTCATTTAACCAAAAAGGCTCTTTATTTTGAGCCTTGATGGACAATGAAGCTATTAAAAATCCTATTATGTACAGTATGTTTTTCATGCCGTTAATTATCCCAAGTCATTTTGAATTGAGCATCTTCCATTCTATTGCCTTTATCTTCATCGTAAACGGCATAGTTAAACCCTGATCTTAAACTGTATCCGCCATATTCACCATTTTTGTTAATGGCAATAAAACCAACTTGCAAATACTCCATATCTTTATGGTTTTTATGTTTATCATAAATACGTTCTACAATTTCTTTACAAGCTTCATCTGGACTTTTTCCTTGACGCATCAATTCAACCACCATCGCACTACCAGCCGTTCTAATAACTGCTTCTCCTAAGCCTGTTGCTGCTGCCGCTCCCACCTCATTATCTAGAAATAAACCAGCACCTATTATTGGAGAATCTCCTACGCGGCCATGCATTTTCCAAGCGGCACCACTGGTGGTACAACCACCCGAAATATTACCTGCTTCATCAAGAACTAACATACTGATGGTATCGTGATTTTCAATATTTATTACAGGTTTATATTTAGATGCTTCTAACCATTTTTTCCAGTCTTTTTCGGACTCTGGTGTGAGTAAATTTTCTTCTTTAAAACCTTCTTCTAAAGCAAATTGAAATGCTCCTTCACCAGACAACATAACATGTGGCGTATTTTGTAAAACTCTTTTTGCTACAGAAATAGGGTGCTTAATACCTTCTAAAAAACTAACCGATCCGCAATCACTGTTATGATCCATTATACAGGCGTCTAAAGTAACTTTACCTTCTCGATCTGGATAACCACCATAACCGACACTTCTTATATTGGGGTCGCCTTCTGGAATGTTCATACCAGACTCAATAGCATCTAAGGTTGGTTTTCCATTTTTTATTTGTTTCCATGTTTCTTCATTAGCAGGCAAACCATGATTCCATGTGGAAATAATCAATGGTTTTTTTTGAGTTTTATCTGTAACTGCTGTCGTTGTTTCACTTTCAGCTATTTCTTTACAACCTACAATCGTACTTATTCCTAGAGTTCCTAAGGCTGTTGTTTTTATAAAATTTCTTCTATTTGACATAGGTATGTTCTTAAAATTAAAGGCTGTAGATTATTTTAGTTTAGCTTTCATTTCTTTGATAGCGTTTAAGTGTCCCTCTGTTAAAGCTGGTCCATCAAAAAAAGTAACCCCTTTGGCTCCGTTTTCTTTCGCTAATAAAATAGCTTGTTTTAATTCGTCTTCCGATTTAAAAGCTGGCAAATAAACACCTGTATTTATTTTTGTTTTTTTTCCTTCTAGGTCTGTTACTCCTTGCTTAGTAGCATACCCCACCCAGTCAACTTCTTCATTATAAAAACCGTGATAAATCATTGGATATACCTCATCAATATTCCATTTATCCCAACGTTGACGTACCATATGATCTGCCATTTCTGGATAAGGAAATACAGCAGCTGTTAAATTTTTATTATATTTATGTACTATATTGTAAGCATCATCTACTACCGCTTTGATTGCATTTAATCTAAAATTTTTCCATTCCATATCAATGGATGTATTATGACTTTCTTTTGGATTTTTATGATGTATTTTTTCGAACGCACTAATACATGCATCACAATAGCAAAAATCGTATTCTGGTAATTCGGTATCCTGAACTAAATTATATTTGGGAAGTAACCCTATAGGTAAGAAGATATCGCTAAAACGAATGTAGTCTAAATGTACACTTTCAATGCCGTCCACCTTTGCCAACCCTTCAACCAAGCTTAGTACATGATTTCTGGAAGCTTCTCTTGTTGGACATAGCCATTGGTAATAATCTACATAAGGACGTGTATCAAAAGATGATTTTCCTTCCTTACTAACAACGTACCATTCTGGATGTTTTAATGCTATGGTATCGCCTGGTCGGTTCATAGCCATAATCCATGCATGTACTTTTAAACCATTTTTAGTAGCTACCGGTACTAAACGTTTTAAAAGTGCTGGATCTGTATTTGTGTTTATTAAAATCTCATCAATACCTGCATTTTTGTATTTTTGAAATTCTTGTGCATAATCGTCATCTGTTCTTTTAGCGTCTGCTGTAATCCAAACTCCAAATTCAAAAGGTGTTTCCGTTTTTTCGATTTCAGACTCATTATCATCTATTTTTTTTGATTCAGTATTTGCACATGAAAAGATGTTTAGTGCCAATACAAAAAGTAATAATGTCGTTAATTTCATGTGTTTGTATTTATTGTTTATTTTGATATAATTTTTCCATCCTCTTTAATAATCAAAATCTTATTTGAGAAAGGACTTTTTACTGAAAGATTAAACCCAGATGCATGATTTTCTAATATCGGACTAAGGGTTTTATCATTAATAATAATCTCTTCTTTAGAAATACTATCTAAACTTGTTGCCCAAGACTTATGGGTTTTATAATAGTCTTTTTGGGCTCTGTACAAGCTGTATAATTCCCATTTTGCAATTTCTTCTTGAGGTATTGAAAACGTATCCTTAACACCAATTTCATTAGAAGAAAAATAAACATAGCCCCATTTTTCTGGTTCGTGCATATTTACAACCCCCATAGGTGACCAAACCCAGTTGTATTCTGGAAGAAATTTTCCGTTGGTATCTTTTTTAAGTTGATACTTTCCATTAGTAACCGTATGTTGCCAATTCACACGTGAAAAATTCACTCTCCAAAAATCATCTTTAGGAACATTCTCATGATAATAAGAGGTTTTGTAAGCGGTCCATGGAATGGCCATTTCTAAAACCCAGCCTGTATCAATATCTAGCGGGTTATTTATTGTTCCATTGATTTTAACCGCCGATTTTAAACCTGTAAGCGTCCAGTCGTTTAAAACCACATTTCCTTCTTCTCTATACGGTTTGTTTATAAATAAATCCCAAACGGTATTTAAAGCATTTATTTCTAATTCATAATAGTTCTGGGTATCGTTATCGGGATCTATAAAAACCTCAAAATCATTATTATAAAAAATAATGGTATCTCGCTGTTTTAAGCTTGCCCATACATGAGGTTCTTCAAGCTTAGCGAGAATATAGTAGTAATTATCATCCCAAAGCATTTTAACTTGTGTCTTATATTTAGGCTTAATGACACCTTCTATATCCATAAAAACATCTGACCATTCTGCCTTACCCCAAGAAGTATCAGATCCATCACCATCAATAACAATTTTCTCTAATGTTTTATATGCTACAAATGTTTTGGGTGTGATTTTTTTATTTGATTGCGCACATCCTAAAATAGAAAAACAACTGATTGTTACTAACAATAAGGATCTAAACCTACTTTTCATATATTATAAACTATTATTTTTAGTAAACTCAATAACCTCACTTAACTTCCCAAAAGCCATAGCCACCACCGTATCGGCAGCTCCATAATAAACGGCCAATCTATCCTCTTTAGTATCATGCAATGCTGCACATGGGAATACCACATTACCAACATCGCCAACTTGTTCGTAAAGTTCTGCAGGCGCTAATAAATAAGGTTGTGTTCTATATTTTACTTTATCGGGTTCATTAGTATCTAAAATAGCTGCTCCCATAGAGTAACGGAAACCATTACAGGTATTAATTACCCCATGATATAACATAAGCCAACCTTCATCTGTTAGAATTGGAATGGGCCCTGCTCCTATTTTAGTGCATTGCCAAGCGCTATCTTCAAAATGAGATGCCTTCATAACACATCTATGTTCTCCCCAATATTTCATGTCTGGACTGTAACTTATGTAAATATCACCAAAAGGTGTATGCCCATTATCACTTGGACGACTTAACATCGCATACTTACCATTTATTTTCTGAGGAAACAACACACCGTTTCTGTTGAAAGGTAAAAAAGCATTTTCACATTGAAAGAACTCTTTAAAATCAAACGTATAACCAATGCCAATGGTTGGTCCATTGTAACCATTACACCAAGTAATCCAATAACGATCTTCTATAAAAACAACACGCGGATCGTATTTATAATCTGAATCAATCATTTCTGTATTACCAGCTTTCATTTCAATAGGCTCATGATTGATGTCCCAATGAATACCGTCTTTACTAAAGCCTGCAAAAATATTCATCTGCACTGCTTTATTATCACATCTAAAAACACCTGCAAAACCATCCCCATAAGGTACTACAGCACTATTAAAAACACTATTAGACGATGGGATAGCATATCTATCAATAATAGGATTTTCAGAATAACGCCACATGACGTCTTTGCTATTTTCTGGTTTATCTTGCCAAGGAATATTACTCACTTTATTTATTATTTATAGGTTTAACTTTATTTATTATTAGTCTGGTAGTTTTCTAACAACATCTAACCATGTGTATTTTAATATAGCCGATGTTATTAAAAAGACAATTAAAGAAATGATCATTTTTGGATAATCTCTAATTAAAAGAAATATAGGCAAAACAATCATGCTAGACTGCCACACAATGCCTATTGCACAATTTAACATATCTTTTCCAAAATCTTTATTTGCACTAAAAGAAGCATCTTCACTTTTTAATGCTTTGTAAACAGGTTTCCAAAACCCCCAAGGCCTTACATTTTTGTAAAAATCTTTTAAAACAAAAATATCTGTTGGTCTGGTTAAAAATGTACCTAAAATACTACCTAAAACAGAAAATGAAAATATTATAGGAAACAAATATATGGCTTGTAACTCTGATAGGCGATACAACCACGTACCTACTTCAAAACTTCCTTTATTTTGATCTAATACAAATTGTAATGAAGCAACTACTAGTCCTGCAAACATTCCCCAGAAATAACCCCAACCATTAAAACGCCACCAAACCCACTTTAAAAAATTTGCTGCTACATAGCCTCCAAATAAGGAACTCGTAATCCAAAGTGTTAGTGAGTTAATGGAATCTGCATAAAAACCCATAAAAACACCTAATCCAACGATAACAAAAGATGCTATATGACTTATTTTTATGTAATGTTCACTTGTCGCTTCTGGTTTAAAATATTTTTTATAAATGTCATTTACTATATAAGCTGGTCCCGCATTTACAAACGCCGAAAATGTAGACATGAATGCAGCCAATAAGCCTGCTAACAACAAGCCTTTTATACCTACAGGTACATGAAAATTAATAACCGTAGGAAGTAATATTTCTAAATCCTTGCCTGTTAATGCTGGATTTTCACTCATTTGAGGTGCCAGAGTTACCAATGCAATAACCACAATACCGCCAATTAGTAAATACCTTGGAATAAATAAAATGAGATTTGTAAATCCACTCATATATGCTGCTTCCTTAACCGATTTTGTTGAAAGAATTCGTTGCAAATCATAACTTGGTGTGGGTCCTGCAATACTCGCAAAAAAACCTTTAAATAAAGACATGCCTACTAAAGCTCCAAACATTTTGTAGCCTTCAGAGTCTATTAAATTATTAAAAGCCTGATATTTAGAACTCCAATGGGTATCTAATTCCCACCCGAAAAATATATTTTTCCATTCTTCTGAAATTACTGATGTAATTTGGATATCTGTATAATAAATAAGGGTGTATCCTGCCACTAACACCCCTGCAATAACCATGATACCGTATTGTAAGACTTCGGTAGCTACCACAGAAAACATACCGCCTTTAACCGTATAAATAGTAGTTAATAAGATAATAATCAACGCATATGAATGTTCTGAATTAAGTAAAGTGCTTTGTCCTAAATTAAGCGTTAAATCCCAAGGTAAAATAACAGTCATAAATTTACCAATACCTTCAAAAAAGTATGCAATGAATCCTATGGCTGAAATGATAGCAAAAATGGCTACTATAATATGAGAAGCTTTACCTGCCCTATCATTTCCAAAGCGTGTTAGAATCCATTCAGACCCTGTCATTACTTGAGATCTTCGAATCCAAACCGCTAAGAACATCATAATGAATATTTGATTCCAAATAGGCCAAAGCCACATAAACAGAAAGCTTTTTACACCATACAAAAATAAAATACCAACCATCCACGATGTTCCAGAAATATCAAACATTCCTGAGCCATTACTTAAGCCTAAATAATACCATTTAATAGATTTACCTCCTAGAAAATATTCATCGAGTCCTTTTGATGCTTTTTTAGAAATCCAAATACCAACACCTACGGTTAATAGTATGTAAAATATAATAATACTTAAATCAATAATATTCATTTAGTTTTTGTTCTTTTTAAGTGTTACACCCCATGTTTTATTTGGCTCAGACCCCATAACAAAATGTAAAATACCGCCTTCTAATATTTGCTGATGCGAAATAGATGTTTGATTAAATTCAACGCCATTAAGTGTTGCTGACTGTATATAAAAGTTTGTGTTTGAAATATTTTCAGCTTCAATAACAAATGTTTTTTCTTCTGCAAGTTTAATGGTTGATTTTTCAAAAAGAGGACTTCCTATTTCATAGTCTCCTGAAGCGGGGTTCATAGGATAGAAACCTATAGAACTAAAAACGTACCAAGCAGACATTTGTCCACAGTCTTCATTACCGCTTAATCCATTTGGTGTTGTATTGTATTGGGTATTTAAAATATGATGCACCCAGTATTGCGTGCGCCACGGTTTGTTCGCTTTATTAAACATATATGCAATATGATGGCTTGGTTCATTACCATGTGCATATTGGCCTATTAACCCAGAAATATCAGCAGATATATTATTTCCTGTAATTTCTGAACTCTCAGTGAATAATTCCTCTAAACGATTTGTGAAGATGTTATCACTTCCATGTAATGAAATAAAATCTTCAACATTATGAGGTACAAACCAACTGTGTTGCCATGCATTACCTTCGGTATAATCTGTTTGCTCTCTATGATTTGAGTGTTTTGGATCAAAAGGTTCATTCCATGATTTTCCATTTTCAGATTTCCCTCTCATAAATCCTGTCTCTGGATCAAACAAATATTGATAAGCTTTAGAACGATTCAAGAAATATTTGTAATCATCTTCTTTACCTAAGTCTTTTGCCATTTGAGCAACACACCAATCATCAAAAGCATATTCTAAAGTAATAGTAACGGATTCGTCTAATAAATTATAAGGTACATAACCATACTTTTTATAAAAATTTAATCCACGATCATCTTGCATCATGGTTTGTTTCATCGCTTCATAAGCCTTTTCAGCATCAAAACCTTTAATGCCTTTTTTGTAAGCATCTACAATTACAGGAATAGAATGGTAGCCTGTCATCGTATTGGTTTCATTAGCATATAGCGTCCATACAGGTAATATTTTTTTAGTCTCGTAATACGCTAACATAGAATTAACCATGTCTGAAACTTTGTCTGGAGCTAGAAATGTAAGTAATGGATTTTCAGCTCTAAAAGTATCCCAAAGTGATAATGTAGAATAGGCGATATAATTGGTAGCTGTAACTATGCTATCGTTTTCTTTTCTAAATTCGCCATTTTTATCACTATAAGTTACAGGCGCTATTTGAGAGTGATAAAGCGCCGTGTAAAATATAGTTTTTAGTGAATCAACAGGAGTTTCAACTTCTATTTTGTTTAAAGCGGTATCCCAAATAGTTTTAGATTCTGCTTTTACCTTTTCAAAAGTTAAATCATCAATATCTAAATTCTCTTTTGCATTACTAACACTTACAGATGAAACTGCGACTTTCACAAATAATTCATTAGAAATTTTATTATCAAAAAATAGCTGAGATTTAACTTTGTCTCCTTCAGCAAACATGTTTTCTCTTTGTTTTCCATCTACAACTAATACATGTTGTGAAATTGGTTTAGAAAATTTAGCAACAAAAAACACCTTTTGATTTTTTGCCCATCCCGTACTAAATCGGTAACCACTCATAGTATATTCGTCTTCAATGGTAATAGATGTGCTTAATGCTTTATCCCAATTAATAGCGAATCCCAAATCTACGACTACAGATTGTTTATCATTTTCTGAAAATGTGTATTTATGATATGCCGTACGTAATGATGATGTTAACTCTACGTTTATTTTAGGAGTCTCTAAAAAAACCTGATAATATCCTGGACTCGCCTTTTCATTATCATGACTGTAAGATGATTTATATGGAAGTGAATCCCTTGACGTGGTATTGATTGTTAAATCAACATTTTTATTTACTGGCATAAATAAGATATCGGCCAAATCACCAATACCCGTTCCGCTTAAATGCAAATGACTAAACCCTGCTATAATAGAATCTGAATAATGATATCCTGAACACCAATCCCAACTTGAAATACCATTGTCTGGACTTACTTGAACCATTCCAAAAGGAACCGTAGCCCCTGGATATGTATGACCATGACCACCTGTTCCTATAAAGGAATTTACAAATTCACTTGAATCTTTTTCAGGTAGACTATTATTTACGTTATTTTTGCAACTAGTTATTAAAACTAAAAACAAGATTGACTTTGTAATGTTCTTCATAGCAAACTGTAGTAATTTAATGTTAAATTTTCATGAATTATCTGGTTATTGAAATTAATTTAGACGGACAACACTTAAAAAGCCCTAAACACCAAAAAAAACTTATTTAAATTATATTATAATGAAAAATGAAAATAAATTACACCAAATATCATGGCGTTATCATGTTGTCTTTTGGATGGTATACTTTCTATTTAATACATTCCGTTGGGGTAGCTATTTTAATGATTATGAGTATTCATTGAAATCAAATATGTTAGGTTTTCCTATTCATATGGCTCTTAGTTATCTAAATATTTTTATTCTCATGCCGTTTTTGATCTATAGAAAAAAATATTTTTTATATATCCTTTCTGTTTTATCTGCCATTTTTATAATGGTTTTAGTAAAATTTAATTTAACGTATTTATTGATAAGTCAGAATGTATGGCCCGAAGGACCAGAGTTCCTAAACAAATTATCTTTCAATTACACCATAGATATGATGATTGGTGAATTGTATGTTATCACATTTGTTGCAGCTATAAAAATAACACTAGATTTTTTAAAAGAACATAAAAGAGTCACGGACCTTGAAAAAGCACAATTAGAAACTGAATTACTTTTTTTAAAGAATCAAATTTCACCTCATTTCTTTTTTAATACACTTAATAATATCTATTCTTTATCTGTAGAAAAGTCTGAAAAAACACCCAAAATAATATTAAAACTCTCTGAATTAATGCGTTATATGCTTTACGAAACAAAAGAGAGGCGGCAAACACTAGAGAACGAGATACTTTGTATCCAAAATTATATAGATTTAGAAAGAGTTAGATATGATGATTCTCTTGAAGTGAATATGTCTATATCTGGCGATATTCAAGATAAAGAAATTGCCCCCATATTATTATTAACATTTATTGAAAATGCCTTTAAACATGGGGCGAATAAAAATATAGGTAAAGTTAAAATTGTTATTAACTTTAAAATCAAAGAAAATTTTCTTTATTTTACCGTTATTAACCCCTTACCATTAATAACAGATCATAAAGACAACCTGAAGCAATCCAGTGGGATTGGATTGGAAAATGTTAAAAAAAGACTGGAATTAGGTTACAACAAAAAAGATTATGATCTGAAAATAAAAAGTCATAAAAATAAATTTGTAGTAAAACTCAAAATTAAAGTTGGTTAATATTTAACAATACTCTCAAAGTAATTCTTATTAATTACTTATAATATAAAAACAAAAACATGACCATTAGTTGTTTAATTATTGATGATGAACCATTAGCAATAAATATTATTAAAAATTATTTAGAACAAATTGAAAATTTTGAAATAGTAAACACATTTAATAATGCTATAGATGGTTTAAATTTCTTAAAAAACAATTCTGTTGATGTTATTTTTTTAGATATCAATATGCCTGTACTAGATGGTATTAATTTTATTAAAAGTTTAGATGAACCGCCCTTATTAATAATTACCAGTGCTTATGATGAATTTGCTATAGAAACTTATGAATTAGATGTTTTAGATTACTTAGTAAAACCTATTGAGTTTCCAAGGTTTATGAAAGCTCTAAATAAAATAGAAAAAAGACTTGATATTGTAAAAACTCCTTTAGAAAAGACTAAAGAACGTCCTTTCATTTTTGTTAAAATTGACAAAAAGAAAATGAAGAAAATTTTTCTTGATGAAATTTTAGTTATTGAAAGTTTAAAAGATTATTTAAAAATTAATACCTTAACAGGTAGATACATTGTACACAGTACGCTATCGGATTTTACAAATTTATTACCTTCTAGGGATTTTATAAGAATACATAGATCTTATACTATTGCCATTGATAAAATTGATGCTGTTGAAGGGAATAGTGTCGAAATTGAAGGACTTAGATATGTAATTGGCCGATCTTATTTGGAAGAAGTAAAACAGAAAATTTTAAATTCTTCTATTTAAAAAATGGCAATACCATTTGTCAATTACTATTATTGGAAATTCAAACCATACATAGCATAAAAAATTGATGGCTACCATTTATTAAAAAGATAACCATCAATAACCAAAAAATAAACTAATTTTAAATGCTATTAATCAGAATTAGTATATACCGTTTTTTTTAAAAATAATAACGCTTAAATGCCTCAATAGCAGCATAATCTGCTAATCCTAAATCATTATATTTTTTTGCCGTTTCTCTATTTCTATCTTCAACACGTACCCAAAACTCTCTAGAATCATCTCCTTGAAACATAACACCATCTTTTTGAGATTGGTGATAAAAAATAGCGTGTCGCTTTTTAAGAACTTGATCTGGACTCATAGGAACAGCCATCTCTATTTGCGAAGATTCCCACTCATGCCATGCGCCACGGTATAACCATACCCAACAATCATCCATGAAAGGTTTAGGTTTCAATATCTTTAATGCTTCGAATAAACTATCTAAACAAACTTTGTGAGTTCCATGAGGATCGGCTAAATCGCCTGCTGCATAAATTTGATGTGGTTTTATTTCTTCAATAAGATGACACATGATTTTTATATCGGCTTCAGAAAGATTACTTTTTTTCACAGTTCCTGTTTCGTAAAACGGAAGGTCTAAAAAATGAACGTTTTCATCAGTAAGCCCTATGTATCTAGTTGCAGCTAAAGATTCACTTCTTCTAATTAAACTTTTTAGTTTTCTAACCTCAATAGAATCAATATCATTTTCAGATTTATTTTTTAAAAAATCTATAATTTGCTGTGACTCAGTTGATTTTGAATTGAAAGCCATAGATATTTCAGCAAACTTTAAAGCTTCCTCATTAGAAACTGCAATATTTCCCGAAGTTTGATATGCCACATGAACCTCGTGTCCTTGTTCTACTAATCTATCAAATGTACCTCCCATGGAAATGACATCGTCATCGGGGTGCGGACTAAAAATAATCACTCTCTTTTTTGCTGGTGTAGAACGTTCCGGTCTATAAGTATCATCTGCATTTGGTTTTCCTCCTGGCCAACCTGTGATGGTATGTTGTAATTTATTAAACATTTTAATGTTTAAATCATAAGCAGTGCCTTCTTCTGTTAAAAGGCTAGCCATACCATTATCATTATAATCCTTATCTGTAAGTTTAAGAAAAGGTTTATTTGTTAATTCACTTAACCAAACTACAGCTTTCAGTTTTAATTCATCAGTCCAAATACATGATTTTACAAGCCAAGGTGTTTTTACTCTTGTTAATTCTGATGAAGCTTCACTATCTAAAACAAAGGTTGTGTTATTATGCTCTTGTAAATAAGTTGCAGGCACTTGTGAAGTTACGTCGCCTTCTATAGTTTTCTTTAATATTTCAGCTTTACTAATTCCCCAAGCAAGAAGCACGATACGTTTAGCACTTCTTACGGTACCTATTCCCATGGTAATGGCTTTTCTAGGGACGTTATCAATACCTAAAAAAGAAGGAGCCGCATCAATACGTGTAATATGATCTAAAGTTATACTTCTTGTTCCTGAGTTAATATGAGACCCTGGTTCATTAAACCCGATGTGACCTGTTCTGCCAATTCCCAGTAATTGAAAATCCAATCCGCCATACGATTTTATTTTCATTTCATAATCAATACAAGACTGTCTAAGTTCTTCGAAACTTACTGTACCATCTGGAATATTAATATGTTCTGGTGATATATCTACATGATCAAAAAGATGATCGTGCATAAAGTAATGATAACTCTGAATATTATCTTTATCCATAGGATAATATTCATCTAAATTAAAAGTAATAACGTTTTTAAAACTTAAGCCTTCCTCTTTGTGCATTCTTACAAGCTCTTCATACACTTTTATTGGTGAAGATCCTGTTGCTAAACCCAAAACACAAGGTTCATTTAATTCTTCTTTTCTATGAATTAAATTTGCAATTTCTTTTGCTACTAAAATGGAAGCTTCTAAAGAAGAATCGAAAATAACATTATGAATTTTCTCAAAACGAGTATCTTCAAATTTACCTGCTTCTTTATACCCAATTCCTTCTTTTTCCTTATAGCTGATATCTTGTTTAATCATTTATTGGTTTCTTTACATTATTGATATAAAATTACTTACTTAAGTCTTCTCAAAATCAAAAATTTCGACTAATAACCAATGTACTTCGGCAAAGGAATATTTTTTATAAAACCATCCATTTAAACATCTTTTGGTGTTTATCTATTTTTCCATGACACTAATTTCTCCAATGGTAACACTGTTACCATTTCCTATGGCAGACACAGCCACAAAACGCATATATCTAGTTTCTAAAATATTGAATGTTTTTATTTGTTCTGTAGGATTGTTTTTAATATTTGAAAATTCTCCTTCAGCCTGCTTCGTCCAATTTTTATTATCCAAACTTGTGTAAAATTTGTAGTTAGAAATGAGATTTAAATTGCCACCTATTTGTTGTGGAAAATATTTAAACCCATTTATCTTTTGTTTAGCCCCCATATCAACAATTATTTCTTGAGGAAGTTTATTTTTCTCATCTCCCATCATCCAAGTTGTATTTGGATCGCCATCAATAATTTTATCGACTTTTTTTAAATCTCCACTTGTAGCAAAAATTACTTTCCAGTTTTCTTTAGACTTACCAAAACGCGCTGTATTAATAGTGCTGCTAACATTTTCAGTTGTATTATAAGCTATTGCTTTTATTTTTAAAGCATTAGTGTGTTTAAATGGTATATTATATAATGTACTTTGAATTGTTGGTTGAGAACCATCAATAGTATAGTATATTTTATTGTTATTTTCAGCTTTTATAACGACGACTCCTTTTTTATTTCTTTGTATTACAGGAGAATAAACTAAAGTAGGTGCGTTATAAGCTTTAATTGCAGATATAACAAGGCTTGCTTTGGAATTTGTAATATTCACTCTAAGAGCAGTCGCTTCAACCCTTGGTATTCTTAATATTCTTTTATACCCAATAGTAGTCTCATTGGCTACGGTTTGCCATTTTCCATCTACTCTTGCTTCAACATTAAATTCTTTTACACGTTGGCCGAGTTTAATAGATTCTTGCAAAAGAATACGGTTTATAGCTGTAGGTTTTTCAAATTCAAATAAAACAGAAGCCGTTTTAACAGTATCGTCTGTTGCCCAATAGGTTTCCTTATTTGTATCTACTAAATTATTTACTGAATACAAATCATCATCACCTCGAACATTATCTGCTGAAATTTTGCATCCTGAAAGCAGTTCATTTTTAAAATCTGTTTTAATGATTGCTGTTAATTCTTTTAATCTAGCTTCGTCATTTTCATTAACAAGTCCTCTTTTATCTACAGGAAGGTTTAATAAAAGATTTGCGTTTCTTCCTATAGATTCATAATAGATATCTACCATGTCTTCAATTGGTCTAACTTTATCATCTTCAATGGCATGATAAAACCAACCTGGTCTTATTGAAACATCTGCTTCTCCTGGAACCCATTTTTCACCATCTTCATGCCCAGACATAAATTCTGTGTAATGTACTTTTCCTGCTAATTCATCTTTTTGGCGAAGTAAACTCCAATTTGTTTTACCCGCTCTTCCTTCTTCGTTTCCTATCCAACGTGCTTCAGAAGGGCCAACACCCCAGACTAATGTTTTTGGTGCAATTTCATATATCATTTTATAAGTTTCATCCCAATTGTAATACTCAAGAGTGTTTATTTTTCTTGTTTCATTAGCACCTCCATAATAACCATCTCCACCATTAGCACCATCAAACCAGATTTCAAACACGTCTCCATAGTTGGTCAACAATTCTTTTAATTGATTTCTGAAATATGTAATATAACCTGGCTTTCCATATTCTGGATGATTTCTATCCCAAGGTGAAAGGTAAATTCCTAATTTTAAACCGTATTCTCTACAAGATTCGGCTAATTCTTTAACGACATCTCCTTTACCGTTTTTCCAAGGTGAGTTTTTTACGGAACGTTCTGTATAATCTGAAGGCCATAAACAAAAGCCATCATGATGTTTGGCTGTTATTATAATGCCTGTCATGCCAGCTTCTTTTGCAATACGAGCCCATTGTTTAGTATCTAAAGCGGTAGGATTAAATAATTTGGGCGATTCATCGCCATAGCCCCACTCTTTATTTGTAAATGTGTTTAATGAGAAATGTACAAAAGCGTAAAACTCCATTTCGTGCCAACTTAATTGTTTTTGAGATGGTGTAGGGCCATATGCTAAAGGCGGCTTAACTTGCTCTTTACAGCTATTTAAAAGAAGAAGGCTAAAAGAACAAAGTATAACAAGCTTTTTCATGGAAATATTTATTTTTTTAATAAATGCTAAAGTCTATAAAAGATTTATCTAGAACGTATTATTTCGACAAACAACAATTTTAAAATGTATTTGGAACACTTTTTTTGAAGATAAACTATCATAATGCTATAAATATTCTAAAATAATTAATTCAAGCCATTCTAAAAAATCTCATGATTTTATGATTGATTTCAATTGAAACCACTAAAGGCAAAAAACATTGATAATTATATTTTAATATAAACTCTTTTCTTGTCAAGCCACCATCCTAACGACCAAGATAATAACATAAAAACTGTTGCTGTAATTAAAGCTCCAAATGAACCAGGAAATATATTCTGAAAAACATTTTCACTGACCCATTCAAAAAGATCCATGCCTGAACTTGTTTTAATATGACGTAAAACGATATAAAACAACTCAGAAAACAAATAAATAAACAAAGGATTCTTTCCGAAAACCTCAAAAAAAGTAACACCAAACTTTACTTTTTTTATTTCCATTAAATAAATCAAAATTGCCATTATAGATAAATCTAATCCTATGGTGTATATAGTGAATGAACTCGTCCATAGCTTTTTTGAAATTGGAAATATTAAATCCCACCAAAGTCCTAAAGCTGTTAAAACAAAACCTGCAATAAGTAACTTAGAAATACCTTCAAAAGTCTTTCCTTTTTGTTGCACAAAAACTCCTGCTACAAATCCTGCAACAACATTTACAATAGCGGGTAACGTACTTAAAACACCTTCAGGATCAAACGGAATACTGTCTTTTTTGTAAATATGACCTTCCCCTAACAGGTATAAATCCAATTTAGTAACGGCATTAGTAGCCATATTTAAAACCCCACCTGAGTCGCCAAACATATATAATATTGCCCAATAACCTAACAGAATAATTCCTGATAAAATTAACGCCATTCTTTGTGATAGGGAATAGAAAATAATAGATGTAAAAAAGTAGCATAAAGCAATACGTTGCAACACGCCCATGATACGAGTCTCGCTAATTGGCTTTAGTTCCCATGATCCATCTACTTGTTGAAAAAATGGAAACCAATACATTAAATATCCTATCAAAAAAATAAGAAACGTTCGTTTTAATATTTTTTTCCAAACACTTCTGGATGAAGCTGATTTTAGTTTTCCAATTGAAAAACTCATGGCATTACCCATGGCAAATAGAAATGAAGGAAACACTAAATCAGCAAGTGTAAATCCAAACCAATTGGCATGTATCAAAAAAGAGTACAAGGGAGCTCCAGTACCAGGTGTGTTAACAACAATCATTAAACAAATGGTTAAACCTCTAAAAACATCAAGCGACAAAAACCGATTAGATTCTTTAATACGTGCTACTTCCATTTATCAGATGATTTAATTTGTTCCCAATAGCACATAGATTAGAACAGTAACCGCACACAGAGAAATTGCCATAGGTTTGGTGTATTTCCATGCTTTAATTTCTACTATATGTAAATCATCTTGATTAAATTCTTTATTTGAAGGGTATAAATAAGACACACCAAACATAACAGCTAGATTTAATAAAAACTCTATTCCCCAAATATGCACAAAGTGGATATCAACCTTAAAAACAAAAGTTGTTAAAATATAAAATATAAGTCCTACAAACAGTGCTACTTTGGCTCCCGTTGCTGATACTTTTTTAAGAAAAAACCCAGCTAACATAATAGAGGCTATAGGTATAAAGAATATACCATTTAATTGCTGTAGTAATTGGTATAAACCATCTGGTGCATTGGCTACCATGGGTGCGACTAATATGGCGAATATAGCTAAAACAGTTGTGGTTAATTTACCGACTCTAACTAATTTAATATCTGTACAATTTTTTTCTAAATGCGTTTTATATATATCTATACTAAAAATAGTTGCAGCACTATTTAGTACACTATTAAATGTGCTTAACACAGCCCCTAATACTATAGCTGCAAAAATACCGACTAAGCCTACTGGCAATACTTTTTTAATAAGCTCTGGATAAATCATATCTTGATTATCGTACAGAGAATCACCGAAATAATAAAAACCAATTACGCCTGGTAGAATAATGATGATTGGAACTAATATTTTTAAAACCCCCGTAAAAAGCAGTCCCTTTTGTGCCTCAACTAAATTCTTTGCACCAAAAGCACGTTGAATGATGGTTTGATTCATGCACCAAAAATAAATTTGATTTATAATTAAACCTGTAAAAAGTACTTCAAAAGGTAATACGGAATCTTTTGATCCTATCACGTTAAACTTTTCTGGACTGTTCTTGTAAACTTTGCTTAAACCTTCTAACGGATTTCCATCACCTATACTTAATAGTGCCAATAATGGAATAAGAAGTCCTCCTATTAACAGGCCATAACCATTGATGGTATCTGAAATAGCCACCGCTTTTAACCCTCCAAAAATGGCATAAACAGAACCTAAAACACCTATAAGTACAACGGTAATCCATAAACCTTCATCTTTAGAAACTTCTAAAACTTCAGAGATATTGAATATGCTTTCAATATTTATTGCTCCTGTATAAAGCACTATAGGGAGCAAGGTTACTATAAATGAAATCATTAAAAATAATGCTACTAAAGTTCTGGTTGCATTATCAAATCTCTTTTCCAAATATTGAGGAATTGTAGTAAGCCCCATTTTTAGATATTTTGGAATAAAATAAATAGCAGCAGCCACTAAAGCTAATGCCGATGTTACTTCCCAAGCAATAATTATAAAGCCATTTTTATAAGATGACCCATTCATACCTATAAGATGTTCGGTTGAGATATTTGTAAGTAACATAGAACCTGCAATAACAACGCCTGTTAAACTTCTGCCACCAAGAAAGTAACCATCTTTTGAGGCTAGCTTTTCTTTTCTAAGTTTAAACCAAGAATAAAAAGCAACAAAAGCCGTGAAGGCTATAAAAGTAATAACAGTATACATAAGTGGTTAGTGGTTTAGTTGGTTTAGTTGGTTTATGCTACAAAGTACTAGGGCATCATTTACCCTAAGCACCTCATAACATGATTTATCGAATTATTAAAATTTAAAATCTCAATTTTTCTGGCAAATATTTGGATACTAATGCTTTGTAATAAGGTAGTAATGCTTTTACATCTGGTTTAACAGGTGCTTTAGTGTATAAATCGTAAGGATTAAACTTTCTTACCCATTCAAACATTTCAATATCTTTATCATTCATTAAATGTGCATAAGCATTGTCTCTATGTTGGGAGTAAAACGAATGAAATCTAATCATATATAATGCTGGCTCTGGTAAATAATCTTTCATTATTTGATACAGATATTCATCGTGACCCCAACTCATTTTGACATTATCAAGTCCGCAATTCTCTTTATAAACACCAAGTTTCGTGTTAAATTTGGGGTTTATATAATCTGGGTTTTCTTTAAAAAACTCTGAATACACAATCTTATCTGAATAAGCACATCCTACAGGAAACGTATCGCCTACTACAGCCCATTGTGGTTCTCCAAAAAGACATAAAACTTTCCCTAAATCATGTATAAATCCAGTAAGCACAAACCAATCGGGGTGACCATCTGCTCTAATAGCTTCAGATGTTTGTAAAAGGTGTTGTGTTTGATCTAAATCTATATCTGGATCACTATCATCTACAAGTGTGTTTAAAAACTCTACAGCTTCCCAAACAGACATTTCTTTTCTATCAAATTTTAGAAACTCTTCTTCTTTACTACAAACAAAATCATAGGTTTGGTAAATATGATTTATTCTATAAAACTCTTTAACAGTTTCTACACGTTCTGAATCTACATAATTTCTAAATTCGTCTTTTTCCTTTTTACTTTCAGATGGATCTGGATATCTCATTAACAAATCATCTTCCCATTCATCTAAATTATTTAATGGGTTATTAGAGTCTATAGACTTTTTCATGATATTTAATATTGAAAATTAACTTATACGAAACTAAATTTTTCACTAAAGAAAAGGATGGATTAATACATCAAAAATATGGATATATTTAAGGTATAAACATGTTTTTTATATGGAAAATATTAATTTATTAGTTTACTGGGAGGAAAACCGAATTGCTTTTTAAAGCATCTACTAAAATATAAGGGATCATTAAACCCTACTAAATTGGTAACTTCTGATACGTTATACTTCTTAGTTTTTAAAAGCTGTGCCGACTTTTTTAAACGAATGGTTCTTATAAATTCATTAGGTGCTAAATCTGTTAGTTCTTTAATTTTTCGATATAATTTTGAAGAACTAACACCTAACGCATTACACAAATATGCTGTTGATAAATCTACTTCACTTAAATTATCATTAATTAAAGTTGTTACTTTTTCCATAAACTCCTCATCAATTGGGGAATGAGTAAGTAAGTCTATTTCACTTTCTACTTCTCCTGAAAATTTAGTTTTTAATTCTAATCTAGACTTTATAATATTTTCGATAACGGTTTTTAAAAGCGAAGGATCGAAAGGTTTTACTAAATAGCCATCGGCTCCTAAACCATAACCTTTCACTTTATCTTCATTTTCAGAAAGCGCAGTTAATAAAACGACAGGAATGTGACTAATAAATTCATCATTTTTTAATTCTTTACAGAAATCCAATCCATTCATAACTGGCATCATAATATCTGCAATACAAATAATAGGTTTAATTTGTCTGCAAATCCGCAAGCCTTCTTCTCCATTTTCTGCATTGTAAACTTTATAATAATCGGATAAATAATCGACCAAATATTTCCTAAGTTCATTATTGTCTTCAACAACTAATATTTTTTGTTTTAACTCTGTACTCTGAATTATTTTCTTAGCAGGTAAAGCTGGAATTATGGGTTCATTTTTATCTTTTAAATCATATTCAAAAACTTCTTTATCTTTATAAAAGTCGCGACCTACTGGAATCTCGACAGTAAACACACTTCCTTTGTTAGGTTCACTATCTACTTTAATGATTCCTTTATGAAGTTCTACTAAAGATTTAACTAACGATAAACCAATACCAGAACCTGTATTATTTTCTTTGCTATTCGTAGCTTGGTAAAATCTTGTAAAAATCTTTTCTTGGCTTTTTAAAGGAATACCTATTCCATCATCACTTACTTCAATAACTAAAAAATTGTCATGACCTTCTTTTATCCTAATAAACAAATCTACGTGACCATATTTATTTGTGAATTTTAAAGCGTTTGATAATAAATTATAAAGAATTTTATCATATTTATCATTATCTACCCAACCAACAATGTCTTCGTTTTCTGAAATAAAATTTAATTGAATTTTCTTATTATACGCCAATTCTTTAAACGATTCAAAAATGTTTTTGGAATAAGAAACAATATCTGTTTTTGATACTTTCAGTTTTAACTCTCCTGTTTGTGCTTTTCTAAAATCAAGTACTTGATTTACTAATGTTAGTAATCTAGTGGCATTTTGATGAATAAGATTGAATCTGCTTTTTTGATAATCTGTAGCAGTTTCTCCCCCTTCTTCTAATAATTGTTTAGCAGGCCCTAAAATAAGTGTTAACGGGGTTCTCAACTCATGTGATATATTGGTAAAAAATCGAAGTTTTTCATTATTTAGTTTAACATCGCGCTCCCTATTTACTTTTTCTGTTAGTAATTCTTGTTTTAACCTAATCCTATTCTTCTCTTCTCTTCTAATAAAATAGAAGATAAGTATAAAAACAACTGCAAATAAAATAAACGCTTGAGGTGTTAACCAAAATGGTGGTGTAATTTTTATTTTATAAGAAGCTGCTTTACTCCAATAACCGTAACTATTACTTGCCTTTACTTTAAACACATAATCGCCAGGATACAGGTTGGTGTACTGAATAGTTCTAGAATTGCTATTTGTTAAAATCCAGCTCTTATCAAAACCTTCTAACATGTATTCAAATTTATTGAGCTTGTTATCTGAAAATGACGGAGCAGAAAATTGAATTGAAAAATTACGATTCTTATAATTAAGCTCTACATTCTTACTAAAATTTAAATCCTTTAAAAGAGGTATTTGTCCATTAATGTCCATACCTGGAAGCACTTCTTTATTTTGAATTTTAAATTCTGTTATAATTGGAATTGGAGACCAATTATTTTCAATAATATCTTGCGGCGAAAAATAAATTATGCCATTTTTCCCTCCTAAATAAATATTTGAATATTCGAAATTATAAAACCCACTAGAGCTAAAAACATCTAACCTATTCCCACTATTTACTTGATATACATTAATATCTTTTAAATTATTTTTAAGTCTTGCAACACTATTGTTGTTCATGTTTAACCACAAATCTCCATTAGTATCTACCACCATATCTGTAATCCACTTACCTACAAGTTCTTTTGGCTTTGATAAATATTTAAAATTATTAATTGATGCATCATAATAACTCAATCCTGTTCTAGTAGACACATAAACTTTACCGTAATTATCTACTAAAACATCACTTACATCCTCATCGTTAACAAGACCATTTGCTTCATTTGCTTGTAATTTGTATATTATAACCTCTCCTGTTCTAATAGCATATTTACCAATTCCTGTTTGAGTTGCAAACCATAAATTACCTGTATGATCTTTTTCAATAGCATTAATAGCAAAGCCAGGAAGTAATTTACTTTTAACATCCTGTACTTGTAAATTTTCTATATTTAATATAACGGCTCCTTCTCCAAAAGAACCTATCATAATAGTAGTATCTGTAATTTTAGAAAAAGCAAATACAGATGAAATTTCAAAACCAACATTAATTATTTTCGATTGATTAGTGATATAATCATAAACTAATATTTTCCCATTCCATAGCCCACAAAAAAAAGTTTTTCCATCTATAGAATAAATACTAGCAATATCCTTTTGATTATTATATAATGGAACAAAACCTTCTGAATTTGAAACAAAAAGTCCATTATGTCTTGTAGCAGCAATAATTTTACCATCATATGTTTTAGAAAAACCTCTTATACGAGGAGCTTGATTTCCTATATATTTGGATATATCTTTATTTAAAGTAAACTGGTTTTCGTACGGGTCATATTTATCCAACCCATCCTCAGTACCAATCCATAAGACGCCTGAAGCATCAAAATACAGAGCATAAACCAAGTTATCAACTAGTGATGTATCATCGGACAAAACAGAATAATACCATTTGTATTTGCCTTTATTAATATCTTCTAATCGATCACATTCAATTAAGCCACCCAAAGTTCCAACCCAATATTTACCGTCTGGTGCTTGGGCTACAGTTAAAAAATAAGGTCCTAAACTAGCTCTAGTTTCATCATCCTGTATGTAAAGGTTTTTAAACTCATTAGTTTTTATATCTAATTTGTATAGACCTTCACGGGTACCAACAAATATGTCTTTCTTAGCATCTTCATAAATAAAATTAATATATGGATTTTTCTCCTCTGAATTAGGAATAGAGAGTGTGTAATTATATATTTTAACAACATCTCCACTCGTACTTAAAGTGATTTTTGCTACCGAAGCAGTTCCAAAACTACCCACCCAAATATTTCCTTTTTTATCTTCAAAAATTTCTTTCACATATTCAAAACCTTTAATAGAAACTTTTTCAAATTTCTTTTCTTCTGGATAAAATATATAAACTCCTTTTGTTTTGGTACCTACCCAAACTCGTTTAAATTTATCTATATGTATAGATCTAATCTCTTCATCAGGTAAACTATTTGGGTTATTTTTTTCTGATAAAAAAGTAGTAAAGACATGTGTATCACTTTTAAAAAGGGTTAATCCTTTTCTGGTCCCTATCCATAAATTATTAGAAGCTTCATCATATTCTAACGCTGTGATATCATCATTATAAATTCTATTTTCACCCGGAAAAGAACTTAAATAGGTTTTGAATTGATACCCATCAAAACGATTTAAACCAGAGAAGGTACCAAACCACATAAAACCATTCTTATCTTGAGCGATGTATCTAACAGAATTATGAGACAAACCACTATCATCATTATAGTGCTCGAACTTTATATTTTGAGAATTGGATAAATTAATAGCACTAATAAAAAATAAAAAAAGTAATATGTACAGATGCTTTTTCATAAAGTATTTACAAGTTACTGTTTTTTTTACATAGAAAAATTTATTTATATTTATTAGTCTATGCGTTTAACTGAATTTGTTTTTATATTAATTTTAAAATGATTGGAAGGTGCTCCTTTAAGTGTTTTTTGAAATATTTTTGCCCACAACACAAAACTTTTATTATTCGTTTTCTCTAGCTCATTACAAACTATTCTGTATTGCTTCAACCTATTATCCCCAATATCTTTAACAGCTAATTCATCTGCATTTCTTAATCTGTAAAAATCATATATCATATCAAAGCCTGTCCATGTTTTAAAATCTGAAATAAGTAAATTATTAAGCATTAATTGTTTATTGGTTTCTAAACTATCTTTATTAACTTCTAATAAACCTTTACCTGAAAGTTTTAGAAAAGAGTCTAAAAAATCAGTAGGAAAATCTTTTTTTAAAAACCTAAGACGAACCAATTCTTTTAAATGCCATTCGGTAAAATCTTTATAATCTACAGATTTAAGAATATCTTTATTCCAAATTTTAACATGCTTTGTTGCTTCTAAATGAGTATATTCTTGTTCGTAAAAAGGGAATAAACTATTGAAATTTTCAACTGAATTTAAAACCACTGTCTCTACTTCAAACTCGAAATCAGAAAGAATATTAAGTATTTTATAAGCAGGCTTGTAGGCTGCCAATGAAGGTGTTTGAATATTAAACAATGTATGCTTTGTGTCTATTTTTCTAACACCTGTATCGTTTATATGCATGTGACCTCCAAAATGAATCTTAATACCGGCATTGGCAAATGCTTTTGCAACAGCTTCATCTGGAACTCTGTGTAACTGCATTTTATCTGCTCCAAAAAATTGTTTTAAATCTGCTGATGCAGCATCATTGAAATCAATCATAGGATAATGACTAAAGGCTATTAAAACTTTATCATTTCGTTTTGCTTCTTCTGCAACTTTTTTAACCCAATTAATTAAATGATTTTTGTACAACAGCACATTGTTATAGCCCACACTTGCACTAGAAAAATCGTTAGGATTGTCCTTTAAACCCGATAAATTTTCATTAGGCACATATACATTGGCGTCTATCGCTAATAGCCAAACATTTTTTACGGGTTCTGCCAAGTAACTCGCATCTGGAAGCAACAAACTAGTATTTTTAATGGGATATACTCTTTTATCTAAATCAGCTTCTTTTAAAGCTTCATCAAAGTTGTAATTTTCATACTTGTATTCTGAAAAAGGAGTTTCCCAATACAAATCGTTTATTTTAGGAAAAAAACCAAAATCAGACATTTCATGCATCATCTCCTTATAACCCCAATTCTTAATATCGGAAGTTATAATAGGTTCTAATGCATTTTCGTTTAGCACTGAAGTAATTTTAAAACTGGTAATAATTTGTTCTTTACCATCTTGCCCTAAAAAGTCTGTTTTTTTAGCTTCTTGAGAAAATGGTCTTACAGCATCATGATTTCCTGTGGTTACATAAAAAGACATGCCATACTTTATTGAATATTCATTAAGTATGCGTCTTAGCCCTCTAATATGTATAGGTTGTCCATCATCACTAAAATCACCTGGAAGTGCAACTAATTTTATGCCTCTTTTTGCTATATCATTTAATGCTGTTATAAAGGCAAAGTAATTTTCATTAAAAATTCTTGTAGACTGTAATTGCGAACTCATTGTTCTGATATTTGCATACTCCCCTGTTAAAGGGTTTTTAATTCCTTTATAAGTATGATCTTGAAATTCTCCATAAATATCTGCAAAATGAGCATCGGCAATAAAGGCTATCTGAACATGCTCTATATCTTTTTCCTGTTTGGCTTTACAAGAGCTTAAAGAAAACAATAGTAATAAAACTCCTAACAGTTTAACCATAACACTATTTTAGTATTTCTAAATGAATTAGTTCCTCTTTTTTGTTTCAGAAGGAAAAGCATATGATTTTTTCCATCCTCCTAAATCAATTAAAATTTGATCTAACATAACACCAGAATCTACCATCCAAACTTTTAAAGTATGCTTTCCAGCCTTATTTACAATTTGTTTTACAGATTGTACACTCGCATTTTTAAGTACATTTTGTTTCCATGTGTCACTTCTTCCAAACGTTTGGAAATCGACTAGTACAGGTTCTGCATCATCAATAGATACTGCGCAACGAACACCGCGTCCTTCATGAATGGCATGTGTTGGGACTGCTTGTAAGTTCAGATCAACTTCTCCGAAATTAAAGGTATAAAAATCATACTCTAATGAAGGACTATTTTTTTGTATCAAATTTAAATCAGTTATCGAACTTGTACTTCTTGGCAATGCTGCAATGACTTTGCCAGTATACCCCATGCCATCATATATTTCCCATTTCGCTTCCTTTCCAGTAATATTTCGTGTCGGATTTTCAGCATGTATGGATACAAAACCTTTGTCTTCTATAAAGCCTTTATAACCTTCTAATACTTTTAATTTCGGATTAAAAACTGACACACCAATTGTTACTGTGCTATCTGCACTAACAAAATCAATCGCACTATTCACTTTATAACTTGGCGGAATTAATTGAAAATCATGCCCTAAAGGCGCTTCTTTTTTGTTTTCTCCTGTTGGCACTTTATCCCAATCTATACTTACCCATAAGCGTTTTTCTTGTTTACTGTTAACATTAGTTAGTATACCTTCGGTTTCTGAAATTTTAATCCAATCACTTTTCGGTATTGCTTTCCATTCTACTTTCCCTTCTCCTTTTAAAAATATATCCATAAAGTAATGGTTGTCTGTATAGCTATTAAAAACTGGTAAAACATCAGCAAAACTGTTTACAATGTCATGATTTACTTCCATTTCATAACCTTCTAACGCGATCCCTAATGTTGGTTTTTCTTTTGAACCTACAACGGCATAAGCTGGTTTAGAAAACACTGGTAAAAATCTAGGTTGCATCGTCATGATATGATTCCATTTGCCTTCTGCTAGCGTTTTATTATAATAATCTGTTTCTTTTAAAATACGATTATATGCATTTTCCGATTGTTCACTATAAAAATTTGCACTCAATTTTCCTTGTTGAGATACAAACTTATTTTTATAGAAATACAACCACTTCTCACTCAGTTTTGAAGCACCAATTACTGGGTAATAAACCAATTGATAAAAAGCAGCTTTACGGTTTTCTGGAACCTTTTTATATAAACGCTCTGCCGTTTCAACTATAATCTCGTAAGCGTTTATTTTACATGTTACCTCATCACCATAATGATACTGAGTCAACGTTGTTTCACCTGCTTTAGTAACAGGTTCTACCTCACTCCAAGCCATAAATTCTGGACGTCTTATATACGACAACCTGTTATTTTCAAATAATAAATTAGTTGTCTCTGAAGCTATATGAGCTCCAAATTCTCTGGTTGCCCAAGTTTTCATATGTTCCTTTACAGATACGCTTTTTTCAAAAGGCTTCATATCCCAAGCCATGTCTAAAAACAATTCTATATTGTATTCATGAGGTTTGATATCTCCGCAGTTCAAAATCCATAAATCTCTAGATTTAAATTCGTAAGCTTTAGACATTTCTTCCCACATTAAAACAGGGTTTGTAGAGTTTAGCCATAAATAATCGTGCGGTCTTCCCCAGTAAGATGTATGGTAATAAACACCTGCACCACCTTTACGTTTTTGTTCATCAGGTGTGCTTAATTGTCGGATGTAACCATAATTATCGTCAGTCCAAACAAGTGTGATATCTTCTGGTAAATTCAATCCGTTTTGGTAATAGGTTAAAACCTCTTTATAAGGTACAAAAGCTTGCGGAATGGTATTTGGATTTTTCTTAGTTTCCTGTTTTAAAATAGCTCTTTGATCTGTAATTATTTTTTCTAATAATTTTACTTGTTGATCGGTATCATCTTCCCCAACAATCATTGGTGAATCGTGTTCACCTCGCATACCTGTGGTGTAAATATTTTCAAACTTCGCCGTTTCTTTGACCCGCTTTTTAAATAAGTTTTTTATAACTTCAGAATTGGTGTCATAACGATACTCACCCATCGTTTCATGATTCCATTCTGTATTAATGTTACTTAGCATAGGTTCAGCATGCGAAGTTCCTATAACAATGGCATAATCATCTGCCACTTGTTTATTTTCTGGATACGAATAAAAAGGTTTTGTGCTTCGGTGCATCGCAGGCCATATGGTGTTTGCTCGTAAGCGCAATAGTAATTCGAATACTTTTGCGTAGGTTTTTGGCCCCATATCACCCGTTTCTGGCTCATAATTTAAAGCAGCCCAACGTTGTAAGCCCCAATCTTCATCGTTTAAAAACACACCTCTATATTTTACCGAAGGTTCGCCATATATTTTTGTGTGTATGGATAGTATTAATTCTTCCTTTTTATCTGGCGTCACATCTGCCCACCATTCCCAAGGCGAAACATTTAACATTCTAGAAACCTCTAACAAACCATAGGCGGTTGCTCTTCTATCGGAACCAACAATAACCAATGCTTTTTCAATACCTTTAAATGGGTTTTCTACGACTTCAATTTTATATGTTTCCCATTTCCCTTTTACTTGAGAAATATCTATTTTCTGTTTTGATACTAAGCCATCAATCCATTTACTTTTACCAAGTGTTCCGGCGATGATAGAAAATTTACCAACGGTATTTATTTCAATAGTTTTATTAGAAATATGATGAATATCGCGTGCTAAAATATCGGCCGCTATTTCTACAACTTTGGCATCTTTTTTATCGATTAGAATACTCGCTTTTTCTTGTCCTGATACTATAGAAAATGAGTTTTGTGCACTTAAATCATTCGACAAAATAATGAGTAACAAAAGAATACTATGATACTTAATTTTAAACATGTCTTATTTTTTAATTTTTTCGTAATTATTTCCTTTAAAACTGACTTTAAAAGAATATTTATAGAGTTTCGTTGGTATGTAATAATCTGTTGAAATCACCTGAGCACTAGAAGCCTTTGCTTTTTCAAATCGGGTATAATCATTCGATTTTATTATAAAAATCGCTGTCATTTTTAATAATTGTATTGAATAGGCTGCATTTTAGCGGTTAGAGTTACAATACGACTTCGGTATTTATCATATAATTCCTTAACAACAACTCGAGCATTACCTTGGGCATCAATTGGAAAATCTTTTCGATCGGTTACCCAATTCCATTCCCACTGTTTTATAGTCTCATCGAATGCGTTTTGATCAAAATGCTTCCAATCTTTTTTAACGGTTGCAAAAAACTGTTCCCATCTGGGTTTGTAAAAATCGGAAAATAATCCACTCCATTGTCGGTTGCTGTACTCATGTAATCTATTATTGGCATCTCCCCAAAGCGTAATTAAATCTCTTGCATTTTGTTCGTAAAGTGCCTTTTCTTGTTCGGTTTGCCCCCAACTTCTAGCATCTGCAATCCATGGACCAAGCAAGAAATCTTTTCGTGTGCCCAAAAGCATATCCATATCATCAATTAAGGCGATAAACTCGTTACTATATTTATCAAAATCGGCTTTATTATTGGCCTTATAAGCTGTGGTTATTTGTTGTTGCAATGGTAAAGCGTAGTTTGCTAGAACTTGTCGGGTTAAATCGACTAAATCGTATTCAAAACCATCTGAATCTTTATTTAACGGTATTGTTTTTACAAATAAATTCCAAGCCGGTAATAAATCTTCAGGCGCATAATTTAGCTTGGTTCTTGCCCATCGTCTATAGCCTTCAAATGTTGGTCTTGCCACAATAATAGATTCGGCACCATCGCGAATTACTTGTCCGTTATAAACGGTTTTCACCATAACATCCCAAGCTTTCAAAATATCTGTATTTGATTGCCCATAACGATTTAAAGTATAGCGCTCTAACCAAGTACTTAAATCTATTGGTGTATCTCGCCAGGTGTTATCGGTCATTAATTCATATAAAACAGGATTTTGCTCAATAGATTCCATGGTTAATCCAATTCCTTTTAACTTACCTGCATGGGCATCATTTAAGGCTTTGGCAGGTTCGCTGGCAACGGTTTCTATGCGACCAAACATGCTAATATTTCCGCCAAAACTGTGTAACATATTCCAAATCCATTGTTTTCCATAAAAGGCTTCGGTACGTTTCCAAACTGGTTCTATTTCTGAGGCTAAATCGAGAATAATCATTTTATCATCTGGAACAGGAGCCAATAACCCCTTAATTTGTGGTGCTTGCCAAAAATCTCTATGACTGTAAAACAACCACCCTTGCATCACCCAAACGGCATCGGGATCGGCAGATTTCATGCCTTCGTAAACCTTACTACTTAAATTAGATAAATATTCGGGGTCGTTAGATGGCGGTGTATTTTCATTAAACGTGTCGGCAGAATACAAATGATCTGTGCCGTAAATACGCTCTTGGGTTTCTAAGAATTTCTTTCCGATTTCAGCAAATAACGGATCGTTAGCATCTAGGATATACGTATCGGAAAAATCGTTCCCCCAATTGGTTTGTTTTAAATTAGCTTCAGGAAAAAAGGTTTTAAAAGACGCAGGAACATGCCCTGTAAACGCTGGTAAAACAGGTTTCATGCCTAATGCTCTTTCACGTTTTAAAATCTTTATTTGTAAATCGCGGTGCGTGTCTTTCCAATGTTGCGATAAAGGACCACCCCAACCATCTAAATTCCCCATCCAAAACCACGAAAAATAAGCTGGTCCGCTAAAAAAAGTGCTTAAATTAGCATCTGTAAAACCATAAGATTTATACACTTCGTCCCAAATATACTCTTCGCCTGTAATGGCTAATGGCATATTAATACCGTGTAAAGCCATCCAATCGATTTCTTTTTCCCAACGTTCCCAATCCCACCAACTCATAGTGTAATTAAACGTACAGTAGTTTAAATAATAGCGGTACTCGTAAGGTGTTTTTTTATGAACTAGTGTTTTTAAAGCAGGTAGTTTTTTTGGTAAATTAAGGTTTGTACCATTCCAAGTAATTTGGCTGTTTGTATATTCCTTTAAATAATAATAAAAAGCAGAAGCAATAGAAACGCCGTTATTACCACGTAAAATAATTTTATCGTTTTTGGATTCAATTTCAAACCAATCTTCTTCTTCGGATATTTTATCAATTTCTATAATAAACTGCGAAGCATGGTTTGGCGCAATACGTTTTATTAGCGCGCTTTCTGGCGAGTCGGTACTTGTTGTTTGCTTTTCTTCACAAGAAACAAACAGTAAAAAAACACAAAATAGGCTAATACTTAACTTCATTTCTTTTAAAATTTAATGGTTTCTGGAGCTATTTCATTTAAGTTATTAGTTACAGGAACTAAATAAAACGCATAACTATAATCGCCGCCTTTTATCTTAAATTCTTGGTGTGGTTCTGCTTTAAAAGACCATGTATTATCACCACCAACACCTTGCTGAATTAAATCTACATTAACAGTTAAAACCGTTCTTTCTTCCAACTCGTGTGTATGTGTTGCGGCGTCTATATTTTCGGTGCTGTATGGTAAAACACTAAAATTAATTGGTTTTTCGCCTTTTACTAACACACCTTGACCCAATGTATTTAACAAACTAAACCAACGTGTATCCATGTGGTTACCGTATTCCTCTGGAACAGCATAACCATAACTCATCGTATTCGCATCGCCTTTATACAACCCTAAAAAAGCACCCGAATTTCTATCTTGATAATTAGCTTGTGGGCCTTTCCCAAAATATTCTACTGCTTTGTATTGGTTGGCGATATCAAATTGCATTCCTATTTTAGGAACATCTGGCACGTTTTTATCAATGATAATAGTATGTGCAACTTTCACATAGCCATTACCTAAAATGGTATAAATTAAAGTAACTGCTGTTTTTGGATTTGAAATTTTTCCTTTTACAGTAATACTAATTTGTGTTTTATTAGAAGCATCAACCATTACGTTTTGCACTTTAAATTGATTTCCAGCAGTTTTCCAATCTACTTCGTTGGTTTTTTTCATAGATCGTCTGTACGCTGCTTCGTTTTCGGTTTGAGCACGCCAAAAGTTTAATTTTAAAGGTGTTTCAATAAGTTTGATGCCTTTTGAATTGTAAGATGAAATGTAACCCGTTGTTTTATAGACAATCAATTCTACTAATTCATTTTTTACGCTGATGGTTTTAGATGTTTCTGAAACTTCTAATGCCTCTTGACTTTGTATAGAACTTATGTTTTCTTCTGAAGATAAGTTTAAAGCAAACTGCTCTTGAAAAACAACATATCCTGCATTTTCCCACAAGGTATCTCCTTTTAACAAGCCTTTTATATTGATGGCATAATGACTACCAGCTTTCGCTGAAACTTTTTTGAATTTGACCGTAAACGATTCTTTTTGATAAGGTTTTGTATTTAAAGTTTCTAATTTTCCTGACTGGATGCTTTTTCCATTTTCTAAAAGCTCCCAAACCAAATTATATTTAGATAAACTAGAAGCATGATGACGGTTTAAAATTTCGAATTCGCCTTTTATTGCATTCACCTCTGAAATAACAACAGGTTGGTTTACTATTTTAGCTTCGTAAATTTCTGGTTTTGGTGTTCTATCGGCAGCCACAATACCATTTAAACAGAAACTACCATCGTTTGGCACATCTCCAAAATCGCCACCATAGGCAAAAAATTCTTTTCCATTTTCTCCTGTTTGCAAAATACCTTGATCTATAAAATCCCAAATAAAACCTCCCATGGCTCTATCATATTTATGTACAATATCCCAGTAGGTTTTGTAATTTCCTAGAGAATTCCCCATGGCATGAGCGTACTCACACATTAACACCGGACGTTTATCGAAACTCGTATTATTAATTAAACTTTCTAATTCGTTTGGTTGAGGATACATTCTACTTAACATATCTACCCATTTTGGATCGGTTGGATTACCAACATGCGATGGCCAAAAACTACTTTTATATCTCGGGTCAGTTGGGTCGCCTTGTGCGCCTTCGTAATGTACATAACGTGTTGGATCTAAATCTTTAATCCACCCAGACATTGCTGCATGATTAGGTCCTGTACCAGATTCATTTCCTAAAGACCAAATAACAATACTTGGGTGATTTTTATCGCGCTCTACCATACGAATTCCGCGTTCTAAAAAGGCATTTGCCCAAGACGCGTTATTAGATAATTTGCCTCCTAAGGCATGACTTTCTAAGTTGGCTTCGTCCATAACGTAAAGTCCGTATGTATCGCATAACTCGTAGAAATAAGGATTGTTTGGATAATGCGACGTACGAACAGCATTAAAGTTAAATTTTTTAATAAGCTGCACATCTTTTTCCATATCGGCTTTAGTAACCATTTTACCATTTATCATGCTATGGTCGTGACGGTTTACACCAATTAGCTTTACCGGATTTCCGTTTACCAAAAAGCGCCCTTTTTCATCGATTTCAACTTCTCTAAAACCAACTTTGGTACTGGTGTACTCAATAGCTTTACCGCTATTATCTTTAATCGTTAAAAGCAAGGTGTATAAGTAAGGTGCGTCTGCCGACCATGGTTTTGGATTTCTAACTACGGTTTCAATAATTCCGAAATACACATTATCTCTAGCTGGGTATTTTTCACCTAAAAAAGTCTTTAAAGGTTGCGTTTTTTCTGGAGTAACCTCGTTTCCTTCGGCATCTATTAATTGTGTGGTTAAGGACCAATTATCTACAACGGTTTGTAAAGGTGTATTACTGAAATGACCTACTTTTTCAATAAATTTATCTTCAATATTTACAGTGAATTGTGGTCTAATTTGCAATAAGGCATCTTGGTAGTTTTCATCAAAATCTGTTCTAACTGTAAAATCTGAAAGGCGCACTTTAGGAACCGCTTGCAAGAATACTTCACGTTCAATACCGCTCATTCGCCAGGTATCTTGATCTTCTAAATAACTACCATCGCACCAGCGGTAAACCTTTACAGCTATTTTATTTGTTCCTGTTTTTAGGTGTTTTGTAATATCGAATTCTGATGGCAATCTCGTGTCCTCACTATAACCAACAAACTCACCATTTACCCAAACATAGAATGCAGAAGAAACGCCACCAAAATGAAGAATAACGTCGCGTGTTTTCCATATTTCATCCACATTAAAACTTTTAACATAATGCCCAACAGGGTTGTCGCTATGGTTTATAAATGGCGGATTGTTAAAAAATGGATTGGTTGTATTGGTGTAGATGGCTTTTCCAAAACCTCGCATTTCCCAGTTTGAAGGCACATCTATAGTGGCCCATTGTGAGACATCGAAATCGGTATTTTGAAACGTATTAGACGCTTCGTTTGGTGTTGCTACCCAATTAAATTTCCAATCGCCATTTAGGGATTTAAAATATTTAGAATCTTCTCTACGATCTGCCTTTGCTAAACTGGCATTTTCGTATGAATAAAATGTTGCCTTTGCAGGTAACCTATTAATTTGATTGACGTTTGGATCTTCCCAAATATTGTTTTGCCCGAACAATAAAACAGGATACAATAAAAATAATATGCTTTTTAAAAACGATTTATTCATGTGTTTTTTTTAAGTTGTTTTTTAGACGATTAAAGCTTTTCTACTAATGTTGAAGCTTCAGCATCTAAAGTGGTGTTTTCGGTATCTTTTAATATAATTTGTTCTTTAGTGTCTTTGTTTAAAGTGATGTTGTTTATCTCTAAAGTCTTCACATCATCGAACACAAAAGCAGGACGAAAATCGGTGTCATCGAGTGTGAACTTTATGTTATCTAAACGAATACCTTGGGCATGCCTAACATAAAGACCATAAGCAGGATATTCGCCAAACATAGAGAACTCGGGAGATGCCGTAATTTCTTCTGGCACTAGATCCAAACGACTTAAAGGCATATACGCCATCCCTTTTGAGGCTTTACCAGGATAGTTAATTTCAATATTCTCTAGCGTTACATTTTCAATTTTATAACCCGGAATACCTACAATAGCCGATGAAAAAGGGTTATGAAAAAAATCGACTTCTGGCCCTCTTAAATCATAATTAATATCGGGTCTACCAAAAGGCACTTGCACTTTCATATTTTTAATAGTTACATTTTTAAGACTTCCTGGTTTTTCTCCAGAACGATGCCCTAATCTTAAAAAGATAGCATTTCCGGTATTTTCGGCGGTAATATTATTGACCGATACATTTTCTATAAAACCACCATCTACCGTTTGAATGGCAATTGCAGAACGAAACGTATCAAAAACCTTAATATCTTCAATAGTTATATTTTTAAAACCACCAATAGAAGCAGTTCCAAATTTAATAGCACTTGCACTAGAGCGAATGGTGCAATTAGCGATATAAACCGAATCGTTAAAATACCCCGGATAATACGATTTTAAACAAATAGCATCGTCTGCCGAATCGATATCGCAATTGGTTATTTTAACATTTTTACAGTCTGTTATATCGATACCATCGTTGTTCCAATACGCGCGATTAACAATTTTTAATTTATTAATAGTTAGGTTAGAACATAGCTCGAAAGACAAGCCCCAACAAGCGGCTTGTCCTACTTTTAATCCCTCAATTAAAATAGTGTTGCATTGCGAAAAACGAAACAGTTTTGGTCGCATGGTTTCATTTGGCCGGTGTCTGCGGGTGTTGTAATTTGGATCTACAGCAATACCTGCGTGATGCAAGCTATCTACTGCTATGGCCAAAGCCAACCCTTGCCCATCTATTTCACCTTTTCCTTTTAGAGCGATATTATTGGCTTTATGGGCTAAAATTAAAGCCAATTGAGAGTTATCGTCTTTTTTAGGAGAAGTTGGTCTATCCGGAAATTCCATTTTATAATAGTCCTTCGGGTTTGTGCTTCCTAATAACACAGCACCTTCTTCAAAATATAAAGTGACGTTACTTTTAAGTTGAATACTACCCGATAAAAAACGGCCTTTAGGGAAAACAACTTGTCCGCCATTATTTTTAAAAGCCGCATCTATCGCTTTTTGTAAGGCTTTGGTGTTTAAGGTTTTGCCGTCTGGAATGGCTCCAAAATTGGTAACTAAATAATCTTTAGGTTTATTTTCGACCTTTTGTTCTATACATTTAGCGCCGAGCAAAAACATTATTAAAATTGAAAAGCTGAATCTAATTATATTTTTCATTAATTATTTTTAATTCTTGGTTTTACGCATTAACCCATTGTCATGGTATGGTGAAATGGTGTATATCCTGTTAGATAAACATGCTCACCATCCGTATGCAAACTACCATTATGATAGGTGTAATCTTCACTCTCCAAGTTATTTATTCTTTCATGCTCCACTTTCCCTGGCCCAAATTGTATAACATCGGTTCCGGTGGATAATTCACCTAATCCAGATTTTAAAAAGTAATTCCCCTTTTCATCCTTTTGAACTCCAGAAATTACGCTTCCTTCTTTAAAACACATCTCTATTGTAACTTCAACATTTGGTGGCCCATCTACTTTGAAATCTAGATTTAAAACGCCATTATTTTCGGTAATTTCAATAACTGAAACTTGTGTTTTTACGTCTACTTTTGTTCTCGAATCAAAAGCCATTTTATTCCAAAACCTTCCATCTTGTGAAGGAGATAGTTTATAATCACCCGTATCTTGTTGAAATTCGTCTGCAAGTGGTTGATAATAATCGCCTTGTTTTGTTTCCTTTAAAATATACGTATTTCCTTCTTTCACTATACCATCACTACTAAAATAGCCCATTCTAAAAAACGTCGTAGATAATCGCATGTATTTAAGAATGGCATCACCTTTTCTAAACATTAAAAAATTTGGATTTGATGATCTACCAGATACGATCATAATTGGTTTATCGTTTCCACCAAATAGCGTTATAGACGTTTTTCCGCGTCGAATTCGAGCTAAACTGGAGTTCGTAAAAAACTTTTCAAAATCATTTTCTATTTTATAATTAAGGGAAACTTCATTTTGAAGTTCGCTATTTTCCATAAAATTAACCAAGGTATGCGATAAAATTTCGGTAGTAAAATTAGGAAGCCTTTCTATAAGATGTACCATATGTACAAATATTGGATTCTTGGTACGAATGGCCATATAACGATATTGTAAATAAAATTTAGAAACATCTAACTCCATAAATTGATCCTGTCTTCTAGAATCAACAGTTACTAAATCACCATTAGTTTCTGTATAATAGTAGTACGTTATGAGGTTTGTATTTACTTTATTTAATAAATCTGGTTTATTAAGCAATCTAGCCATGGCTATAAGTGCCTTATCAATAACGTTCGAATACACACCACTTCGCTCCAAATAATGTCCATCATTATTTAAATAAACACCTTCTGCTAACCACTGGTTAATTCTACTAACATATCTCTCATCAGGATATAAGGAATTGATATTTGCTAAAGCAGCAGAAATAACCCATCGATGATTTGGAGTATGAACTCCTCCTGTTACTAGGGCTTCCCCTGCTTTTAATATAAAACTTTTTAACTTATCTCTAAGTCCTTCAAATTCCTTTTGTTTTTTTAAATTTAAAACAACTGCTGAAGAACAGATATACTCTAATACAAAAGCAGTATCTGGTGGTGATTGTCTATTACCTCCTGCATCTAAAGTTCCATCGCTATATTGTCCCTTTAATAAAATATCCAAGACTTGATTTAAATTCTCCGTTAGAATTTTTGATTTAAAATAAACCGATTCTGAATGTGATAACGAAGCAGACATAATGGAAATAGCTGCTGCTAACGGTCTGTAATTATTTATGATTCTATTTGACTCAAATGACCCTTTCTCTAAAATGCTTTTAACGGTTGCATCATTATTTAAAAGAAGTTTTTTCATTAATTGCGTATCCAGTTTTGGAGAAAGATTACTAAAAAATGAATTATTTGCAATGGCTACATCTGCAACCAAAGTACCTGCCAATGTTAGACTACTTAATCTTATAAATTCACTACGACTCATTTGATTTTTCATCTATAATATATTTATTGTTTTTTATCTATCATTGGTAATATTCTCAAACATATTGATTCATATCAATTATTAACAATTTCGGTTAAGGTACAATTAACGCCCAATGGGTTTTTTGCTATTTTACATATTAATGGAAACTCTGGGTTATTTAAAATCCATAATTCGGTTTCATCAATCTCTGCTTTTACAAATAAAACATCTACAATTTTGCCATCAATAACCACTTCGTTGGTCACTTTAGTTTTATCTAAATTATAAGTTGTATTGTTATAAACAAACTTGTTATTGGCCACCAAATCGCTAAATGCCGATTTAGAAATCATAAAAAAAGTATCGGTAGGTTCTAAAACTAATAAATCTGGCGATTCACCTTGGTTAAAAGTTAAACCTGTGCCATTTTGTAAAGCTTCTGGTAAAATGGCATAGGTTCGTTTTGTTTTACGTAAATCCCAATCTATAATCAGCGTATCGCCCACAAAAGTAGGACGTAAATTTACCGGTCTTGTTTGTCCGTACAATTTACAAATATATTGCAGCTCTGTGTTGTTTGTTATTTCTGGAATATGCCCTTGCGCTTGTCCTGTATTATATAGTAAGCATCCAATGGCTATTAAAATTATTTTTGTCATTTTTCTATATTTTTTTAGGTGGTAAAATAGTAGTTCCCCAAGCCGAAGGTTTTGCACTCATGGTAAACGTAAGCTCACCGCCTTTTACAATATCTTCGTGCATTATCCATGCTTTATCGTATGGTTTTCCGTTTAAATACGCTTGTTTGATATACCTGTTTTTAGCACTTAAATTTTTAGTAGAAATTTTAAAATACACGCCCTCTTGCACTTCTATTTTAGTTTCTTCCAGCATAGGTGTATTTATTAAATAATACGGCTGACCAGCGTTAGGATAAAGCCCCATCATATGAAAAGCTAACCAAGAAGACATGGCGCCAGAATCGTCGTTACCAGGTAAACCAAAGTTAGTCGCGTTAAAGTTGTTTCTAATAATTTTACCAATTCTATCGCTACTTAAATCCGGACGACCAATCCAGTGATACAAGGTTGGTGTTAAAAACGAAGGCTCGTTGGCTACGTTGTATAAATCTTTATCAAAAAAAGTATTCAGCCTATTTTTAAACACCTCGCTACCGCCAGATTTTTTAATAATCTCTGGAATATCGTGTGGTAAACTAAACGAGTATTCCCACGAGTCGCCTTCATAAAAGAACACACACCAATGGCAAACATACCAAGGCGATTCTTTTACATGCGTGGTATATTTAAATGTTGGCTTCTGTATTTTTGAAGTTCCAAAAACAATAGCGTCTAACCAATTACCGTCTTCATCTTTAGGCATAATAAAGCCTTTAAAACCTTCATCTTCATAATTATCCCGCCACAGGTTTTCCCAATAACTCGATTGTTTAATGTAACGCTCGTAAATATCATTATATCCCAAGCCTTTTGCTACGGTTGCAATATTATAATCGTTGTAGGCATAATCGATGGTTCTGTTACCCGCACGCGGAATTCCGTAAGGGATATACCCTAAACTTAAATACTCAACTAAACCTCCACGCCCTTCGGCTTCTTCGTTTCCTCCTGGTGGCACCTCGGCATCTTTAAGCATCGCTTCCAAAGCCAACTCATAATCGATGCCTTTTAAATTCTTAACAAAAGCATCGGCTAAAACAACCTCAGCATTAGAACCACCTTGTGTACGTCCGTTTGCATTTCCGCTTCGTCCTTCTGGTAAATAGCCATCTCTTTTATAAATATTAAGCATAGCGTTTACAATATCGACTTCGCGCTCTGGATCGATAAGTGTAATTAACGGGCTTGAAGTTCTAAAGGTGTCCCAAATACAATAAAAATCGTCGTAATAAGGTACTTCGTTCCAAAGTGGATTTTCGCCACTTCTATCTACCGGCATTAACATGGTATGATACAAACCGGTGTAAAACATTTTTTTATACTCAAGTGATGTATCTTCAGCGATAGTAATACGCTTTATAATTTTTTCCCATTTATTTTCTAAGCTAGATAATACCTTGTTAAAATCCCAATGCGGAATTTCAACCTTTATATTATTTTTGGCTTTAGAAGCACTCAAATATGAAATTCCGATTTTTACGTTCAACCTTTTATTTCCTTTATTTCCGAAGGAAAGTAACGCCCCTGTTTTTTCGCTAGAATCGAATTGTAATGGCTCGTTAGCAACTAGTTTTCCGTTTTTCCAGGTTACGTATTTTGCAATAGGCTGATCGAATTCTGCCCAGAAAAACACCGTGTATGCAGGTCCATTATTCCAACCTCCTCTAATTCTGCTATAACCTCTCACTTCGGTAGCTGAAATAATTTCAATCTCAGAACCCACAAATTGCTGAGATTCTCTACTGTTAGGAATTTCCTTTTCTCCTAAGAAAAAACCAGCATCTATTTTAAATTCTTTACTTGCGGCTTCGGGATATGTAATACGATAGAAGGCAACTTTTTCGGCAGTAGTAATTTCTGTTTTAATATTATTTTCTTTAAAAACAGTTTCATAATAACCAAGTTTTACGTTTTCTTCGGCACGAAAAGAGGTTTGATCTATTTTATCCAAAGCGCCAGAAAAAGGCATGACTTGAATATTACCATATTTTGGTCCGCCACCAGTACCACTAACATGTACTTGACTAAAACCAGTTACTTCTTTTGGCATTGGCAACCAACCACTATTTGGAGACACTGTACAGTCGGGACTTGGTTTTACCATGCCGTAAGGACAAGATGGTCCTATAAAAACGCGTCCTGTACCTTCAGAGCCTATCATAGGATCTATGTAATTATGTAGTTTTTCTTGTGCGTTAATTAGGCTGTAAAACCCAAATATTAATACTAAAAATAAAATGTTTTTTTTCATGTTAGTATATTATTTTGTTTTGGTAGATACTGGTATTGAATTATTATTAGCTTCTTTAGTCATTTTTAAAAGCAATGTGCCTCCATTCGTAATATCACTATGTTTTATACTGAAATTGTCTATCTTTTTATTATTGAAATCAACAGCATTTATATACAAATTTTCTGTGGAATTTTTTTCTGCTTGAATAACAAATTCTTTTCCAGAATAATAATCTGAATTTAATTTTATAGTTATTTTATTGAATAATGGACTTCCTATTTGGTACTCTGGATTTTCTTCAGTTCCTCCATTCATTTGAAACAATCCTATTTTCATTAATACGGCTAAACTTCCCATTAAGCCTTGATCTTCATCACCATTATAACCTGTTGCAGGCGACAAACCTGAAAATACATTTTTAACAACCTGTCTAGACCAATATTGTGTTAAATCTGGACGCCCCATTTTATTAAAAATAAATGCGGTTTGTATTGAAGGTTGATTTCCGTAGTTAATTGGTATTCGGCTATACTCTGGGTGTAACTCTGCAGCATGCGATGTACCTGAAGTAAATTTTAATGTTGCGGCCGTTTCAAATTGCTTATTTAATTTTTCTACAGCTTTTGTATTTCCACCCATTAAACTAGCTAAACCTTCTATATCGTGAGGCACAAACCAAGTAGATTGTGCGCCATTAGATTCTATAAATCCGTTTTCATATTGATAGGGATCAAAGCCTTCTCGCCATACACCATGTTCATTTTTAGGACACATCCAGCCTAACTTTTTATTAAAAATGTTTTGGTAATTTTTAGATCTATTCAAAAAGTAATTATAATCATCTTCATACTTTAATTTCTTAGCTAATTGGGCTAAAGTCCAATCTTGGTAAGCATACTCCATCGTCTGACTAGCACCATCTTGATGTATTCCAAAATCACCTTCGGGTAATGGGTATGGCACATAACCTTTGTCTAAATAATATTTTAAGCCGCCGCCCATATTTGTATTATGTTCATATCCTGCTTTTCCCATAATACCATTAAGCATGTGATTTTTTTTAAGCGCAACATACATGGAATCTAGATTTTCTTTTATTAACCCTTTTTGAATAGCACTTATTATAAAAGGTGTAGATGAAGCCCCCGTCATGACATACGTATAATTCCCTCCAGAAGGCCCTCGCGGAACTAAACCACCATCTTTATAATATTGCATTAAAGATTGGGTAAATTCTTCCATCATTTCTGGATAGACTAATCCCCAAAGTGTGTTGATGGTCCATTGTGCACCCCAAAAAGAATCGGAATTATATTGATTGAATTTAGGTCTACCATCATTACCCAGTGGTATTTGACCGACTCTGAATTTCTCTCCAGTATTGTCTGGATAAGCACCATTATAATCACTAATAGTTCTACGCCCTTGTAAGGCGTGCCAAAGATCTGTATAAAATCTTCTTTGATCGGTTTCTGTGCCTCCTTCAATTTTAATTCTTGACAATAAATGATTCCATTCTGTTTTTGAATCTGATACTATTTTATCAAAATTCCAATGTGGCAATTCTTCTTGAATATTGTTATTTGCATTTTCAATAGATGTATATGAAATACCAACTTTCATTAATACGTCTTGATTTAATTTTTTCAAATGAATCAAGTAATTTTTTGTAGCACTATCTTGTTCTATTGACGAGATAGGTGTATCTAATTTTATTTTAAAAAATAAAGTGACTGTTTTTGGACGTCTGTGTGTAGGTTTCATCACTAACTGCCCTGATAATTCTTTTTCATTATCCTTATTTAAAATACCATCAAAATTTTCTGATGGCCCTAATAATGTATTTAGGTTAAAAAGGATTGCTTTATTAGTATTTGGGGTTAAAAAAGAGTGCTTATGAAAGCCAACTCTTTTGGTACTCGTTAATTCTGAAGCTATATTGTATCGGTCTAATTTCAAATAATGATAACCGGGTGATACTTTTTCTGTATCATGGCTGAATTTTGAATAAAAATCTGAAAAAATACTTTTCTTATTTTTGTTATTAACTATGACAGGCATTATAGAAAGACCCGACATTTGCCAAGCATGAATGTGGCTAAACCCTTTAATAGTATCTGTTTTATACTTATAACCACTGCCCCAAGCGCCATTTATCTCAGTATCTGGACTTAAATTCACCATTCCGAAAGGTCGGCTAGCTGAAGAAAAGAAAAACCATCTAGAATTTTCTGTATCAAGCAATGGGTACACTTTATCTACTAAGTGTGCTTCCTTAACTTGTTGCTGTTCCTCTTTTTTACATGATGCTAGTAAAATAAAAACTAAGCTTATACTGATGATTACTTTTATTTGAACTCGATTTAATTTCATCTATTTCTTGTCTATAGACATATATTTATTAGTAACACAACAGATTTACTGTATTACTTATATGATTGTGTCTGTATTTTAAAATGAATTTGTTACAGTTTTAAAAAACTGCATATTTAGCTGAGATGAATTTTAAAAATATAGGCAGACAAAAACTCGCCTGCCTATAATTTAAACTAAACAACTAACTATTCAAAAAAACTTATTATTAATTATTGTAATTAGGATTTTGTGTAATACTACCTCCTGTATTATCAATTTCTGTTTGAGGAATCGGTCTTAAAAGGTGCTTAGCTTGAAGCGCATCATTTAATTCTGCATGCGGATTATGTAATAAAACACGCTCAATTAATTTTCCTGTTCTTTTTAAATCCATCCATCTATTAACTTCTCCTGCTAATTCTCTAGCTCTTTCGTCTAGTATAAAATCAAGATTTACTTCTGCAGGTAATACTGGTGTAATTAAACCTGCTCTAGAACGTAACGTTGTAAGACGCGCAGCTGCATCTATTGAATTATTTGATTTAAAATAAGCTTCAGCCGCTATTAAGTAAGCTTCACCAGCACGCATCATAACCATATCTCTTTCTCCAACAGAAGGTTGATCTGGTTGTGTAAAAGGAATTGATGGATCTGCAAATTTTATAAACTGTGGGTAATGTACAGGTGTTGTTCCGTCATTTGTAAAATAAGTTCCCGGATTGAAAACCACATATGGTACTGCTGCTATCTCAGCTGGTGTCCATGCTACTTTAGGAAAATATATAGCTCTTTCCCCTGCTGAAACATTTGCACCGTTTTTCCCTACATAATCTACAGTAGCAAGAATTTCTCTACTAAAAGTCGCTTCAGCTCTAGTGTCGTTATCTTCATAAAGACTATAATAAAAAGGTGTAGGCATTGGATCTAGACCTTTAAGAGTTCTTGTCAAACCTGGGTAATCAAAAAAGCGAAACTGGTACAACATATGTCTTGAGTTACCCCAACCTCTGCTTACAGAATTACTTCCGAACAAATAAGAGAATACCACCTCAGAATTTCTTTGATTGGTTATGCTTACCAAACTTGCAAATGATGGTACTAAATTATGATTAGCTATAACCGTTTCTGCTAAAGTTGCTGCATCTGTAAAATCGTTAGCCGCTGCAAATGATTTATAACCTCTAGTTAGTAATACTTTAGACGTAAGGTGTCTTACAGCATCTTTAGATACTCTTCCAAAAACAGTTGGAGTTTCTAATACCCCTGCAAGAGCATCTTGAAGGTCTTGTACTATTTGTGTATAAACTTGTTCTTCTGTAGCACGAGTATAATCTCTAGTAGCAGTTATAGCTCTTTCAAGTATTAATGGTACCCCACCATAATTCTCAACTAATTTAAAATAAGCCCAAGCTCTAAAAAATTTAGCTTCTGCGATTCCTCTATTTTTATCTGTATCTGAAAGACCTTCAATATCTTCTAACTCTTGTTCAGTAACTAAATTAGCTGCAGCAATGATACTATATTGATTTTTCCAATATACACGTACTACATTATTTAGTGGCGTTAAATTCACATAATCATTAAGATCATTAGTACCAGTAATAGCAGTACCTCTTGTTACAATATCGGTACCTATATCTTCCAAAGAATAGTACATATTTGATTCATAATATGTTGTAGTTTCTCTAGATCTTTCATATGCAGAAGCTACCAACTGACCGAAAATAGTGGGATCTGTTTTTATATTATCTACACTTAACGATGAATTGTTTTCTTCCTCGAGAAAACTCTCACAACTTGTTATGGAAGCACCAGTAACAAGTAAAATTAAAATTAATTTATAGTTTATATATTTCATTTTTCTTGAATTTATTTTAAAAATTAAAAGCTTAAATTAATACCAGTCATGATTGTACGAGACATAAAAGCAGCTCCCCATTGGTCTCTTCCTGCATTTTCCGGATCCCATCCATCAAATTTTGTTATTACAAAAGGATTTTGTACCGTAGCGTAAATTCTTAAACTCTTTGCTTTAAGCTTATCTAAAATTGAAGATGGAAATTTATAACCTAAAGTCATATAGCCTACTTTTACAAATGAAACATCTTTGTAATGTGCGGCAGAACCATATTCTCCTGGGTTACCTGGTTGGTACCATTCATTTGTAGGGTTTTCAGGCGTCCAATAATCTACATCATATCCATTAAAAGTTCTATTAGGTTGTTCTTGCCATCCCCATGCATAATTACTATGGAAATTACTTCTGTACATGTTACCTTGACTAATGTTAAGTAAAAAAGAGAAATCAAAGTTTTTATAGTTCATAGTATTAGTAAAACCTCCTGTCCATTTTGGAGTAACTTGCCCTATTACTTTTCTATCTGCAGATGTAATATCTCCACTTTCATCAACATCTGTCACTCTTACTTGACCAGGACGTTGACCAAATGTTGCTGCCTCTGCAGCCTCATCAAGTTGCCATATGCCTGCAAACTCATAATCGTATACGGCCCCAATTGGTTCTCCTACTTTATGTATAAGATTAGTACCACCAACATTAAAAATAATTTCATCATTTTGATATAATTTATCAAGTGTATTTTTATTAGATGCGAAATTAAAATTTGTGGTCCATCTAAAATTCTCATTATCAACATTCACCGTATTTATTCCTATCTCGATACCTTTGTTACTAGATTCACCTACATTACTAAAAGTTCCATCATAACCAGATACTGCTGACAATGGAGTGAAGAATATAATATCAGTATTTTTTCTATTATAATAATCAATGGATCCATTGATTTTATTGTTTAAAAAACCAAAATCAATACCTACATTTATTTCAGTAGTTTTTTCCCAAGTAAGATCAGGATTGGCTAAGCCACTAACATAAGCTGTTGACACAGAATTATCTCCTAAATTAACGGCATTGTTATCTAATAACGATTGTGATGCTAAAGGAACAAGCCCTCCTCCTTGGCCATTATTACCTGTTTGTCCATAACTCAATCTAAGCTTAGCATTAGAAAATGTTTGTTGATCTTGCATAAAATCTTCATCCATTATCTTCCAAGCAAATGCTGCAGATGGGAAAAATGCCCATTTATTCTTATCGGAAAGGATAGAAGCACCATCATAACGCCCTGTAAAAGTGAATAAGTATTTATCCATAAGAGTATAATTAATCCTACCCGTATAAGATTCTAATGTTTGTTTAGAAAAATCACTTGAAACTTCTCTAATGTCTAGTCCTGCATCCAAGTTATAAAACGTAAACTCATCTGTGCTGAAGTTTCTAACTTGATTATAGTATCCTTCTTTACGTTCTAAAAATCTTGAAACAACTCCAGTTACATCTAAAGCATGAATACCTTTTTCGTACTTATAATTGAAAATATTATCCCAAGAATAAGAGAAGTAATTTGAATTATTTACTTGAGCTCTTCTGTTTGCAGGATTACCACTTACACTTTTAGAATATAATGCACGATATTCTCCAAATCTATTATACTTAATATTTGGTGAAAATTTTGTAGTAACAGTCAAACCTTCTAAAGGAGTAATTTGTAAAGCTATATCTCCAATGTACTGTAAAAACTTGTCCTCTCTAATTTCATTTTCAGCCTCAAATAATGGATTTGTTATCTGAGTTTCCTTGCTTGTTGGAAAAAAACGTAAAGATCCATCTGCGTTATAAGGACGACCTATAGGTTTTAATCTGTAAGCACTTCTAAATCCTTCAAAACTTCCTTGGTTTTGAATAGCGGTAGTAATATAGTTACTAACGCTTATATTTAACCATTTGGTAAGATCACTTTTTAAACTTCCTCTAATATTATATCTTGTATAATCTTCTCCTCTGGCTGTTCCTTCATCTTTAGTATATGCCATACCTGTTGAAAAGGTTGTAACATCATTTCCTCCACTTAAACTAATAGTATGATTCGTTTGAAAACCATTATTAAGCATTAGGTCTATCCAATCTGTGTCTACACCATCAGCAACATTTTGTAATTCTTCGGCATCTAAATAATCAGATAAATTAACATCACTTGCTCTGTAGCTAAGATTCCCAGTAGGTGAAGCAAACACACCACCAACAGCAGCATCTTTTATAAGCTGTAAATATCCAGAAGCATTAAAAACAGATGGTAAATGATAAGCCTGTTTAAAGCCTATATAATTACTATAATCAACCTGTAACTTACCACTTTTACCACGTTTGGTTTCAATTAAAACCACACCATTACTTCCTCTTGACCCATATACAGCTGTTGCTGAAGCATCCTTAAGAATGTTCATACTGCTAATATCAGCAGGATTCAAGAAAGAAATATCATCAACAAAAATTCCATCTACAATGAAAAGTGGATTTTGCCCTGGAGTAAATCCATTTGCATTGTTAGAATTAATAGTACTCGCTCCACGAATACGTATATTAAAACTTCCTCCTCCAGGTTTGTTATCTGTACGTTGAATAACAACCCCTGCTGTTTGTCCTTGTAACGCAGAAATAGCATCTACCTTATTAGCTTGATCTATTTGCTTAGAACTAATTTGAGCTACTGAACCTGTTAAATCACTTTTCTTTACAGAACCGTAACCAATAACAACGACTTCATCTAACTGAGCTGCATCTTCCGTTAGTTTTACATCAAACTTCGAATTACCATTATAAGTAAGTTCTAATGTTTCGTAACCTAAATAAGAGAACACAAGTACATCACCTGATTTCGCTTTAATTTTATAATTGCCATCAAAATCTGTAGCACTACCAGTTGAAGTACCTTTAACAATAACATTAACTCCTGGTATTGGAACGTTTTGATTGTCTGTCACAACACCAGAAACATCGCTTTGTGCCCATGATGTTGATGATAAGCCTATTATTAAGGCTATCATAAAGAGTTTAATTTTACCCATATTATGTTTTATTTTAGTTTATAGTGGGGCTAAATTATTGTTAAAGACATGTTAAAGGATGGACATATTATTCCAAAATATGGATATTTTGTTCAGTACTCATGTTTAATAGGCTAATATGTCCATTTCACAAAAGCTTCCATGGTTACAGAGTGAAATAATCCTTAGTTGTGGACAAAATATATGTAGCTTTTTTATTTCTAACTTTCCCAGATTGTTAAAACATCTGAGGTTTTTGGTAATGCGATAAATACCAGAAGTTAATTGGAATTTTGAATTAAGGTATTTTTTTATGTATCTCAAATTCTAGCTAAACCTAACCCTTACTAATACACCTTAATATAATGAAAATGTTTTCTATTGTTATATACTACTACTTACATCTTCAATATAATTAATCTTTTATTGCATGATCAATAGCCGTGTTTTGCCCAGACCAGATCTTTTTTTGTGTCCAGGGTTGATAAGGATTACTCCAAAAAGCATCATTAGAAGGTAATCCAAGAACCAGAAAAGCTTCAGAACATAAATACAAACTTCCTGTAGAAATATACCCCTCACCAATATTTGGCTGATGGCCATATAAACCAATTTGTAACCAGCCATTTTTATTAAAAGTTCCAGGAGCATTTATTTGATTATAGATCATGGTATATAATGCAGAACGTACTTGTTCGGGGCTTATCTCTATAGGTAATTCTGTCCAAAGTGCTATTTGTGATAATAATTGAAACGCACCAAAACGATATGCTAGCGATCTACCAATGGGAGGATATGTTCCATCAGGTGAAATGAGGCGCTCTTGAATAGCTGCATAACGTTTAGCACGTTTTAATGCTACATCATAATCATTTTTAGCATTCTTATCTTTTTCATAAAGCACTTTTAAAATATCTAGTATCATGGGTTGAATAACAAAACTATTATAATAATCCCAATGAAAATTGGGTCCATCTCCATACATACCATCACCTAAATACCATTCTTTATGTTTGTTTAAAGGGTAGTCTAAACGCATCATATCTGCATCTGCATCAAACTTAAGTAATGCAGCTTCTATCATTCCTGAAAAAAGTAACCAATTACTATAATATGGTTTTATAACTCGTGTAGATTTTAAAGCGTTAATTACATTTTCTTTTGTGGTTGTATCTAAAGGCTCCCACAATTGTTTTGGTGCTCTAATTAGTGCTTGTGCAAAAAAGGCAGCGTCCACTAAAGGTTGTTTATCGTTGTTAAAATTCATAAAATCTGGCGACTTAGGATTCGTTGCATTATGAATACATTTTTGAGCTAATAAAATGTATTTTGCTCTTAACTTACCTTCCTCTGTTTTATCTGGTCCTAATTCCAACCAAGGAGCCATCCCTGAAAGCAACCTACCAAAAGCTTCTAGATATGTTACATGTGTACGATCGTCCCATGCGCCTGGAGATTTTTCTACTGGCATTAATTTTTTCAATTCGTTTTTGCTTAATGAAGTTAAAACAGGATCTCCAATTTTAATTAATGAAGACACGAAAAATTCTCGAACCTCTTTAGGTGTTTCTTCTTGTGAATATATTTTATTTATGGATAGAATAGAAATTCCCAAAACTATTAGGATGTATTTTAATTGATAAATCATATAAATTGTAGTTTAAAAATTCTTGACTTTATTTGAAATGTAAAATATAATTAAATTATAAAACACTTGTATCATTTTGAGTAATATAAAATATCTATAAGCAAAAAGACTATCTGCTGAATAGTCTTTTACTTTACATATAATATTATTTTAGTGTTTTATTAAGAGCTTTTTTATTGAGGTTTTTTCTCCTTTGTTTAATTTAAGTATATACATACCTGATGGTAATTTAGAAACATTTAGTTCTCCATGGGCACTATTTACGAAGTTTTTAGTTTTTAATAATCTGCCATTTATATCATATATATTGGCTGTTGTTAATTCATTACTATTATCTATAGAACTAAAATTTAATATATTATCTGCTGGTATTGGCCAAAAAGACAACCCTTCTATACAATTATTTTCACATGTTTCGGTTGAAAGGGTTTTATTATAAAGATTAGCAATGTCTTGAGCTGTTAATTCATAATTGTAAATTCTAAAGTCATCAATACGCCCACTTAATAAGGGATTTGTAGAGAATTGACTTTTCCCTATATAATTAAACATAGGTTTAAAATCGATAGGTCTAGCTGTTACGGTATTAGATTCATTAATTAAAATGCCATTAATATATAATCGTGCTGCGGTAGCTCCTAAAGTAATAGCCACATGAGACCATTGATTTTCGGTTAAGGCTACTGTGGCATCCAACGTTTGTAAACCACTGCCATTATTAATTCCAAATTGCACATATCCTGTACCAGAATATGGAGACATATACATAAATTCGTTTGGGTTGTTACCAAAGTCGAAAATACGTTGCCAAACATTACCACCATTCCAATACACCCATGTTGCTACTGTAATTTCTTCTTGATTTGCTATATCTGGTGGTACCTGCAAGAAAGAGCTGCCATTTAAAACCAAGGATTCTGAACCAATTTCACCACTATCGTATGAAATAGCTCCCGATGAAGCTGTATGATTTAAGTTTATTGATGTATCTAAAATGTTTTGCTCAAATTCATAATGAGCAACAAGGGCATTATTTCCACTAGTAGTTGCTGAAACTTCAACAGTATAAGAAGAACTATTTAATGAACTATCAACAGCCTTTATTTTGTAAAAATATTGCCTCCCTATGGTTACTGTATTATCTACAAATGATGTAGTAGTAACGTTTCTTCCTATAGTACTATAAGTTCCTCCAGCAGATTCTGCTCTAAATATAGTATAACCTGCAACATCTCCTTCAGGACTAACCGTCCAATTAAGTTGTATAGATTCTGGATTCCCTGTAGCTATTAAGTTAGTTGGTGCTGTTGGGGCATCAAATTCTACGGGTGCACCTATTGGTAAAAAACGCCATTGTTGGCTATGAGCATCTGTTCCTGTTTCTCGCTCCCATTGGCGAACGTTAGCATTATCTGTAATAGAAGCAGCATCTAAAAACTTACCACTTACACGACTACCAATAAAAAACCAACCATCCTCAGCATACTCAATAAACCAATGTCTGTTTAAACTTGAGCTATCTCCGGCAGATACTATATTCGTATTATTATCAAGACGAGAAGCATCAACTGCTAATTTTTGAATTGTAGCACTTCCTAAGCCAATTTTATAATAGGTAAAATCGCCTCCAACATCAGCAGGTACCATACTCATTTCCCACTGTTGGAACAATTGATCTGCATCTGAACCAATTACAATATTAGCACCATTGGCAGTAGAACCCCCTGCTACTTGTATTACCTTTCCACTTTCACGATTTACTAACTTATACATACCGTTAATAGCTGGCTGTACATCCTCTCCCCATTGAATATTGATAAGGCGTTCTGCGTTAGGTTGATTTTGGTGATAACCCGTACCTCCAGGCATTTGCATAAAAAACTCTCTTTGTGGGCCTTGTCCATCATAAAAAACAGCTCTGTCTTTAGAAACAAATTTGTACGATGTGGCTACCGCTTGCCTTTCTGATGCACCTAGGTAAGCTTCTACTTGACCATCATCATTACGGTATACTGCAGCCGCAGTCCAATTCCCTCTGTTTTCAGTATAAGCTAATCGAGACCCTTTTGTTGCTTTTAAAAAACGACCTCCTGTATACTCTGGTGTTCCCCACCATATACCCATTTGTAAACCATACTCAAGTCCTGCCATAGCTTCAATTACGTTATGCAATTCATCATTACTTGCATAGTTACCATCTTGTCTAACAAGTTCAAAAAATGATGCATAGTTAGCAAAACTTCCCGCTAATTGGTGCGTAGTACCTTCCTCGAGCGTATTCTTTAAATACGTATACCAAGGTTCTGCTTGATCCGTATTTAATGTACTTGAAGTAATTCGTACACCATCAAGTTCGGGTAGTTTGCGCAACTCTGTATTTAGAGCCAAACTGAATGGTTTATCTCCATTACCATATGTACTACCATTATCGCATTCATTACATGGCGCTACTGAAATTACGTTATGGCCTGCATCTTCAAAATAACGAATAGTAGCTGCAATGTTTGCTGCCCATGCCACTGGATCGTAACCACCATTAGATGGATCACCATAACTAGCATCAACAGAATTACGAATGCTATTCATGGTTAAGTTCATTGGGCGCCCTAATAAAGCAAGATAACCAAGACGTTTATTAAGTAACAATTTAATATCTGGATGAAGTTCATCATTATTTGGTCCTACCAATGGTAGATGAGTGAAATAGGATACACGAACTACATCAACGTTATCAATTCCCATGAAAGAAATAGATCTTTTAACATTAGTTTCATTTGCTTGTGCAGTGTCTAGGCCCCATACTAATGGTTTAGCAACACCTGTAGCATTTATATCGTAGATTAATATTTCATCTGCCGAAGGTTGAACTTCGAGATGACTACTAGTGCTCGTTTGGGCATTAATTTGCCATATCCCTATTGCAAAGAGCAAAAAGAACGAAATAAAAAGTGGTGGTTTTTTCATTAGTTTAGTTTATTAGGTTTAGTTATATCTTTTGTGTGTAGTTATAGATCACAAACTCCTTCTATACAGAAAAAATTTATTTAAAACATCAAAAGGCACTATGCAAAAAACATAAAATTATAAGATGCTTAGGGTAATAAATCGGTTGAAATTGGCGTACAAAATGCCTTATACCTAATTTATTCTTTAATTGTTTTAAAAAAGTAGGATGATTGCTTTTTAAACTATTTATAAGAATGAATTCCTGTAGTGGTTGGTTCTACAGGAATAATACTCCCGCCTACATTAAATTCTAATTTATTATGAATACTTTGCGGTTGAAACCAGCTGCAGCTCCCATAGTTACACCTTTAGGACGATTAAAACAGTGATAAACAATATATCACATGTTAGTCTCTGGAGTTTGTAGGGCATTATTCATGTATCTAAAATGGCATATCTTACTCCTTAATTTGGACTTCTTGCTATACCATCTTCAGATCACATAAAATAATACTTGCCATTTCTATAAAATGCTGTATTGTTCTGTTTTGATTTGAAAATTTATAGTTTTTAGTTAGTTCAACTATTGAAAATGTATATCCTACTGAACCATTCCTAAAATATTGAGGGTTTGCTGGCTATAACATTAATACCTGAAATTAATTGAAACTCGGTATTCAGGTTTTTTTATTTAAAGGAAGATAAATAGTATTATTTTCATCATCAATAGCCACATTATTCTTTTTAATTACTTCAGTATTAAACCCTATAAAAAAGCATTTTCTCCTATTTTCTCCATTTTTTTAAAAGAGACGCTTCTTCCGTTTGCGTTATTGGGATTACAGTACCATGACGTGGGTGAAAATTCATTGAAATGGCATCATCAACTACTGAAAAACTCATTAAATCTGTACTTTTTGTAAATTGATATTTTCCAGAGGTATACATATCATACATTAAAATATAAGTATCTGAACCAATCAGCTTAAAAATACTAGAACCCTCAACTGGTTTATCTGTTACGTTCATAAAACCTTCTAACTCCTTATATCCACTTGTTAAATTATCTGAAATAGCCTGCATAATCCCTTTTTTAGATTCATCTTCATTTTTGAAAAAGAGATGGTATTTTCCATCTTTATAAATAATATCGCCATCAATACATGCTGCATTGCTTGGACTGTAATATAATTGTTTTGGAACAGTTTCTAATCCTGTGAAATCTTTATTTGCATAGGCATAATAAATAATATCTGGACCTTTATCACCTAACATAGACCAGTAAATCATATATTTATTAGTATCCTTATCATAAATAGTTTGCGGTGCCCAAACACGTTTTACATCCCCAAACTCTTTAGGATAAGTTTCTGGTATGTTTATAACTGTAGATGACCAATTAATTAAATCGGTAGATTTCATTAAAACCATAGCATAATTATTCCATCCCTGTTCTGTCACATACAAATCTGTTACAACCATGTAGAATGTTGTTCCATCTTCACCACGCAAAATATGAGGGTCTCGCACACCGCCAGATGTACTAATAGCTTTAGAATCTATAATAGGTTCATTATTATTAAGTGCATAATAATTATAACCATCTTTACTTAGAGCATAACGTATTGACTCTTCTCCTGGGCCGTTTCCTACAAAATAAGTAAATAGATAATTTTTAAATTGAATATCATTTGTTGTAGCTGATTTGGTGTTTAAATCACTAGCTGTTTTCTTGTAAAGTTTATGACAAGATGTTAGTAGTAAAATAAAAAGTGCAAAACTAATCGCAAATATTCTTTGTAATTTCATCTCTTTTTAATTATTAGGAACAATTAAGAAACTGTATTCATATTTTTCATCTAAAAGCTTATAAGCATCATGTGTTTGTGCACCCCAACTCGTATCTCCTCCAACACCCATTTGTTTATAATCTATATTTAATGAGGTTAAATCTCTTGTTTGTACATCTACGGTATGTCTATTTGTAACCACATCGCCTTCACTTTGTCTGCCATCTGTGCGTTCTAAAGATTCAAAATCTTCCATGATAGAATGATGCGCACTAAAATCTATCGTTGGAAAGCCATAAATTTTTATGCCTTTTCCTGCTTTATTTCTAAGACTCAGCCATCTTACATCACTCTTATTTCCATTTTCTTGAGGACGGATGTAAGCCCAATTAAAATCTTCAACCCAGCCAGAATAAACGTCTATTTTAGCACCGGTTTTTCTATCTAAATAATTTTCGTAAGGTCCTCTTCCGTACCATGATACGTTATCAAACTCTTTTAAAAGCTGAATATTCAAACCGACTCTTGGTAAATCTGGCAAGTTGTCTTGTGTCTTTTCAAACGTGTTTTTTATTAAAATAGAACCATCAATTTTTATGCTATAGTCCGTTTGAAATTCTGCTATTTTAAGATTCTCTTCATTTAACAAATCATATTTCACAACAATTAAAGCATCGCCATTATGCATATTAGCTTTAATACTTGCTAATGTTCTATTCTTACTAGCATACCTCCAAACACGACTTTTTTTATGTAGATCATTTCCAAAATCGTTGTCAATGGGTGCTCTCCAAAAGTTTGGAGTAAATCCGTTTTTATCTTTTATGATGTTTTTACCGTCTTTAAAACTTAAACCTGTTAGGATTCCTGAATCTTTATTAAAAACAGCTTTCAAATTTTTATTACTAATTTGAATATTTTTTTCAGAATCTGATATACTTATACTTCCACTAGATTTTTCGGTTACAATCGGTTTAGGTGTATGTAATATAAATTGTTCCCACGCTATTTCGTGTCCTTTTTCAAGTACACCATTGGCAGCTTTAGTTAGTGCTGAAATTGTTAAAATCAATTCTTTTGATTTATCAAAATTCTTTGGTGTTTCTATAGTTATAACTGCTTTTTGTGATGGTGCTGCATCTACAGAATCTATCGTATTTTCAAAAATTATTTCACCATCTAACTCAAACTTATATGAAATGTTGAAATCACTTAGGTTTGTAAAATCAAAATTATTTTCAATTTCATAATTTTCTAAACTTTTTTTGAACTTAAGGTTTTGGTACACTTTCTTTACTTCCCATAAATGTGGTTTTGGAGCTCTGTCTGGATTTACTAATCCGTTTAAGCAAAAATTACCATCTGATGGCACATCTTTTGGTCCAAAATCGCCTCCATAAGCCCAGTATTCAGTACCATCTTCTGTTTTCTTGATAAGACCTTGGTCTACCCAATCCCAGATAAACCCACCTTGAAGCACAGGATATTCTTCTATAACATCCCAATAGTCTTTTAAATTCCCCACACTGTTACCCATAGCATGTGCATACTCGCACATAATATAAGGTCTGTCTGTATTATTTTTAGCATAGTTTATTAAACTATTAATACCGGGGTACATGGGGCAAACAATGTCTGTATTTCTATTTTCTCCTGCTTGTTCGAACTGCACCAATCTTGTAGTATCTCTTTGCTTAATCCAATCATACCCATCATAAAACACTTTACCATTACCACATTCATTCCCTAAAGACCAAATAATAATGGATGGTATATTTTTATCACGCTCTACCATATTTTTAATTCTATCCATATGAGCAGCTTCCCATTCTGGTAAATAAGCAACGTGTTTAGACTCATCGAAAGCGGCTTGATTTGTTGCTCCCATACCATGAGATTCAATATTAGCTTCGTCTACGACATACAATCCGTATTCATTACACATTTTATAAAAAGCTTCTGGCTGTGGGTAGTGTGATGTTCTTACAGCATTAATATTAAAGCTTTTCATAACTTTAATATCTTTCAACATGGTTTCAGCATCTACGTAATGACCTGTTCTATCATGATGTTCATGTAAATTAACACCTTTTACTAAAATAGCTTTTCCGTTAACTAACAATTGACCGTTTTTTTGCTCTACTTTTCTAAAACCTACTTGAGTCCCTAAACGTTCTATACTATTCTCTTTATCATCTTTTAGTGTGATAACTAATTGATATAAATATGGATTCTCAGCATTCCATGTTTTTACATTCTCTATTGATTTTTCAAATTGAACAGTTTTATTCTCAATTGGTTTTTGTTCATTTAAAACGTCATTTCCTTTAGCGTCAAAAAGTTGAAATTGTACATAACCACTCTTTTGAGCAGTTTCAGATAGTTTGATATCTAAAGAATACTTGCCATCTTTATAATCATTTTCCAAATCTGCATGAGACCAAAAATCTTTAACATGTGCTTTATCTCTTGCTAATAAATACACATCTCTGGTGATACCACTTAATCTCCAGAAATCTTGATCTTCAATATAACTTGCATCAGACCAACGGTATATTTCAACAGCTAGTTGATTATCTCCTTCTGTAATGTATTTTGAGATGTTAAATTCTGCGGGCGTTTTGCTATCTTCGCTATACCCCACTTTTTCACCGTTAACCCAAACATACATAGCGGAACTTACAGCTCCAAAGTGTAAAATAACCTCTTTAGTTAAATCATTTTTTGAGATGGTAAAGTTTTTTCGATAAGATCCTACAGGGTTATAATGTGATTGAATTGTAGGAGGTGTTTTCTCATGAGGATATTTAACATTGGTATAAATTGGAATGTCAAAACCTTGAGTTTCCCAGTTACCAGGAACAGTTATGTCTTTCCAATCTGAAATATCATAATCTGGTTTAAAGAAATAAAATGGTCTTTCTGAAGGTGTATTAGATAAATTAAACTTCCAAACTCCGTTTAAAGAAGTATAGAATGTTGATTTTGATGCATTATCTTCCTTAACCTCTTCTACTGTTTTGAAGGGAATAAATGAAGCTCTTGGTGCTTCTTTATTGATTCTAAAAACTTCTGGATTTTCCCAATCGTGAGGCACTTTTTCTTCAAAAGCAATACCTTCATATTTATGTTTAGTTGAACAAGCAAAAACGAGTAAGATGGGCAATAGTAGGTACTTTAATTTCATTAATTTATATTTAATCGATGATGTGTTTTCGAGTTTTAAAACAGGATAATTGTTTTAGTAGTTTATACTATTTAAGATACTAAATGACAGAGCAAAGAAGTTGAGAGACTAACATCTTTGCTCACGTCATAAACAACTAAACAAACTAAACAAACTAACTAAACAAACTAAACTAACTTTTATTTTAACTCTAAAAGGCCTTGTTATATACTATAATAAACTTACAAAGCCGTTAAAGAGTTATACTTATTTTTTTATAAAAACTACTTGGTTTTAGGGTTAACCAAGGTGGGTTTTGGACCTAAATAAGAGTTTTTCATACCACCAAAATCAACAACTACTTTTTGTATAACCATGCCTGGATTACCTGAAATCAATTTCAAAGTATGCTTCCCCGGTTTATCAATTAATATTTTACTTGTATTAATGGTGCTATTTCTAATAACATTTTTTTTCCAATCAAATGAGTATTCTGGTGAAGCTGTTGTTTCCCAACTTACCATACTATTATCTATTTGAACTCCATAAGTGGTGCCATTTTTTTCATCTTTACCAAATAATGGTAAGGCATAGGTATGTACGGTTACCCAACCTGCTGTTTCTGAATAAAAATCGTACTCTACACTCGCATTTCTCCAACCTTTATCTACAATAGTTCCTAATTGAACACTATTTCCCTCATAACCTAGTTCTTCAATAACTTGAATTTTCATACCATTCTTTTCGTACTTTCTAGAAAATTCGGAAGGCGAAATAGAAACGACACCGTTATCTTCAACATAAAGAACATTTAACTCTTCTGCGCTTGTTGCCGGGTTATGTAATGACAAGTGAACTTTTTCTATCTGATCTCCTGCATTTATATGAATCTCTCCTTTAATGTTAGTTCCTACTGGAGCTTTGGACCAATCAACAGTAACATTAACGGTTTCTTGCGTACTGGTTTTTCCTTTATTTTTACTAAGTAAAATCCAGCTATTATCTGTTTTAGCAGACCATTTTAAATCGTTTTTACCTTTATTAAAAACCTCAATACTATGAGATTGTTTTGTAAACTTGTTAAACCTAGGTAATACATTAATAGTATTTATTGAAGATCCACTTGGTATAAACACACCCATTTCTGAATTTTCTGGTAAATCTATTTTTTCTGTTTCAGGGAGTTGAATTTCTGGAAGTCTTTCTGGAGCGGTCATTATTCCTGTCCATTTCCCGTTTTCTAAGCCATTATAATGTGCTGTAATTTCTGTTAAACGAGCATCATATGCTTTAACATCATCAATCAAACCATTTGTAGCAGCTCTACCTTGTTGCGCATACCAACGGTTTTTTTGAGCCGCTAACATTTTTTTACTCACTAATGATGATCCTACTACAGGATAATATAGGAGATGATAAAAACTTGATTTATATTGATCCGGTAATTCTTTAAGAAGTTTTTCTGCTTTACTAGCTATTCTATCGTATTCATCAATACGATTTTGTGCTTCATTATAATTGGTAAAAGAAAACTCTGTATCGATTATTCGTTCTTTAGCATCGATACTATTCCAACGCCAATCCCAACCCATATATTCTGGTTTACGTTCAAAACCTAAATGGAAATAACTGTTATAAATATCTTTAAAATCTTCTTTGTATTTATTTCCAAAAATGGAGGCTAAAAAAGAACTATTGTAATCTGGTACGGTATTATAAGTTACCATATCAATATCCCAAGCTAAGTCTAAGAAAAACTGCATTCCCAACTCACCTGGTTTAATATCGCCAACATTAAGTAACCAATAACGGTCTGCCCCATTTTGGTATGCTTTAAACATTTCCTCATAAATTAGAGCTGGTGGGGTTGTATTTAACCACAAATAATCGTTAGGTTCTCCTAAATATGATATGTGATAATAAACTCCTGCACCTCCTTTACGTTTCGCTTCTTCATTATCACTTAACTTTTTAATATAACCAAAATTGTCATCTGGCCAAACTATTGTAACATCGTCAGGTAATTTCATACCACTTTCATAAATGTCTAAGACTTCTTTGTATGGAACAAATATTTGTGGGATTTCTTCTTTAGATTTTTTAATATATTTTGTTAATATATCTCTTTCGGCATCTATAACTTGTTCTAAAACATTTGCTTTAGTATAACCTTCTGGTACATCTTTCATTCCTGTATCGTGAATACCACGCATACCAACTGTGTATATGTTTTCAAATGGAGCGGCTTCTTTTACTCTTTTATCAAGAGCAGCAAGTACCCCTTTTTTATTTCTTACATAATCCCAAGCTCCATCAATTTTTTTATCCCATTCTGTAGTGTTATTATACAGCAATGGTTCTGCATGACTACTAGTCATCATAATTGCAAATTTATCTGCAACCATTTTATTTTCTGGATATTTATAAAAGGCACCAGTAACCTCGTGCATAGCGGGCGCTAACATGTTTGCTTTTAAACGAAGAAGTAATTCGCAAACTTTCTCGTAAGTATTTGGTCCAATATCATTTATTTGTGGATCCATTAATTTTGAAGCCCAAGGTTTTAAACCCCAATCTTCGTCATTTATAAATACACCTCTATATTTAACAGAAGGTGCTTTTGATATAAAATCTATATCAGCAATACTAAGTTCTTTTCTTTTAACAGTAGGCACATCTGCCCACCAATACCAAGGAGAGACTCCAATGGTTTTGGAAAGATCGAAAACACCATAAGCGGTTCCTCGTCTATCACTACCTATTATTACTAAGGCATTGTCAACATTAGGTAATGGATTTTTAACTGTTTTATACAAATATCTTTCCCAATTACCTTCTAATTCTGTACTATTTACTTTACCGCTTTTTATTAACTGATTTATTAATTTGCTTTTACCAAGCGTACCAATTATAATAGCATTTTTTGCTTTTGGCTTGTTACTCGATACTACAGGTAATTTAGCAGTAACTCGCTCTATATCTTCAGCTAATAATTTTGATGCCATTTTTACAACTTCAAAATCTGAAGCATCATAATAAATGGTAGCCGTATTATTTTTATTTACAATAGAGAAAACTGAGGCATCACCTGTTGTGTTAACTAAACTTAACTGTGCTTGTAACGTATTAATTCCTAGTGTAATTACAAATAGTGAAATTAATTTACTTAGATGATTTGTTCTCATTGATAAAGTATTTTTGTTTAAATTTAATTTAAAAATCCCGTTATGTGTTAAAAAAACACATAACGGGATAAAGCTATTAATTATATCCTGGGTTTTGTGTTAACTCTACCTCACGATTACCTTCAATTTCATCAGCAGGAATTGGCCAAAGATTATAGGTTTCTTTCATTCCATCTTCTAATTCCGTATAATAAGGGTTAAATCTAGATACACGATCGTATAATAACCCTAAACGCATTAAAGTTAATCGTCTCTTTTCTTCAACACCAAATTCACGTATACGTTCGTCTAAAATGTAGTCAATATCCATTTGTGCAGCAGTTGCTTCAGAGGCATTAGCCCTTGTACGCACCACATTAACATCATCAGCAGCAAGTTGGAACTGTTCATTTGCAATATAAGCTTCTGCTCTTAACAAATATGTTTCTGCCAAACGCAACATGTACTGATCGGTATAAGTACCTCCAGCAGCACTTGTTAAACTATACGGATCATTGTTATCGTACAATCCTTCAGGGTGATTAAATGGTGTTGTTGCTTTAGTTTGATAAGCATATAGACTACGACTACGAGGTGTCGTTTCTGTGGAAACTATTATTCCAGGTGTAGATTGCAATGCAATGGTGTTATTAGAATTGTACTCTCTCATAAAATTATGATTGGCATTTCTAATATCATTTACAAAATCTGGGTTGGTGTTATTTCCACCCCATACCGTATTGCTAAAATACTCTGTTGATATCATCCAACCAATACCTCTACCACCCGTGTAATCGCCTACAGGCCATTTATTAAAAGCACCTGATCTATTTAAAGGAGCATGGTGTCTTTCTAACATGTAAGACCCGTCTTTACTAGACGATTGAAGCCCGCCACCAGGTACATCCAGTTCAAATTGAATAACCCATAAACCTTCTGTATTTCCAATAGATCTATTTTGATTTCCGGTTCTAAATAAATCCCAATATTCATCTTTATCAGTTTCACTAGATCGCGTACCAAAACGGTTCGTCATTAAAGCTGTGTTAGGATCATTTATTACTGTTGTTGCCGCCAAAATAGCCTCTTCGTTTTTTCCTAAAGTAATAAATACCTCAGCCAAATAGTGGTAAGCTACCAAATTGCTAACTCGGCCATCTACTACATCCGTAATTCCCGGTAAATTTTGAGAAGCAAACTCTAAATCTTCTACAGCCTGATTAAGCACAGCTTCTTTAGAAGCTCTTACAAAATCAATTTTAGGAGCTGTTACTTCATTAATTACTAAAGGAACTCCTCCATATAAATAAACTAGTGTACGATAAGAAAAGCCTCTAATAAAGCGAGCCTGAGATACAATATCCTTAGTTTCCTCTTCTGTCATATTTGAAGCAGCAGATCTATCAATTATAGTATTTGCTTCAGCTATCGTTTTATAAAGCAAATTCCAATGTACTGTTGCTATTTGACCTGAAGGAGCATAAGCTTCAGACATTCTGCTATGTCTTTGGGTACCATTATTTTCCCCATCATAAACAATGTCTGTTCCGTACAAAAAGTCGAACGGACGGTTTTCATCACGACTATAAAATTGCCTTCTAACTAAATAATATAAATTATTTACTGATGCTGTAAAATCATCATGCGTAACGTATGCATTTGCCGAACTTAAAAAGTCTTTCGGCGACTCGTCTAAAAAGTCTTCTTTACAAGAACTAAACAAAGAGACTAATGCTAATAATATAAATGTTTTTTTCATATTTGTTTTTTTTAAAAAGATACATTAATACCGAATGAATATCCGCTCATTACTGGTCTTCCGCCAGCAGACATACCAACTCCATAAACATTATCCGATACATTTTGATATTCAGGATCCCAACCATTCCATTTTGTCCAGGTAGCTAAATTTTTACCACTAACAAAAACACTTAGATCAGATATTGATAATTTATCTAGAATAGCATTATCAAAACTGTATTTCAGGGTTATATCCTGCAAACGCACAAAGCTTCTGTCTTCATATCGAGTACCTGTAATACCAGGTCTATTCGGAGAAAGCGCATTTAATCCATCAGGATTTTCTGGAGACCAATAATCGATGCCACTTAAATTATTACGAAAAATCGAATTACTGTCTCTATATAAAGCATTATCATTTCTAGAAATATAAGTGTTATTACCACCTTGAATAGAGTTAAAAAATACACTAAGCGAAAATTGCTTGTAAGTAAATGTATTTAATAAAGAAACTCGGTATCCAGGATCTTTTGTACCTATAATCTTACGGTCATCTGCTTGAGTGATTAAACCATCATCATTTTGATCAACAATACGATATTGACCTGCCTGATAACCTGCAGGTATATTTTCTTCTCCTATTTGATAAATACCATTAGTTTCATAGTCATAGATTGCTCCTATTGATTCTCCTATAAACAAATTACTTTGAATCAAATCGTCCTCTTTTCCATCGCCATCGGCATCTTCGCCTGTAAGCTCAAGAATTTTATTTTTATTTTTAGAATAGTTAGCTGTTGCTGTCCATTTAAAATCTTGAGTACGAACAATATTTCCTGTTAAAGAAATTTCAATCCCTTTATTTTCAAGTTTCCCCACATTGGTTTGAATTTCATCAAAACCTGTTAAATAAGGAATTCTTACTTTATACAAAAGATCATCGGTAGTACTTTGGTAAACATCTATAGTACCATTTAATTTATTAGAAAATAAAATAAAATCGACACCAACATTAAGACCAGCTGTTTTTTCCCAACGTAAATCACCATTAGCTAGTGAAGCTAATTCTTGACCAAAAGCGGTAGTCCCACCCTCACCAAAAACATAAGAAGCTCTGGTATCTAATCTCGCCAAAGATGTATATCGTGGTGTTTGATTCCCACTAAGACCATAACTAGCTCTTAATTTTAAATTATTTACAAAATCGGCATTATCCATAAAAGATTCGCTAGACACAATCCAACCCAACGCACCTGATGGAAAATAAGCTGTTTTTTCGTTATCTGCGAAAGCAGAATAACCATCTTTTCTAATTGTACCTGTAACAATATACTTATTGTTATATTTATAATTGAATCTAAACATTTGGTAATTTAACTGATCGGAGTATGCTCCAGAACTTATTTCAGGAAGACCTCCAAGACTAAGCTTATTATATCCCAAAGAAAGCCTATCAAAACTTGTAGCGTATGCATTTGTATTATCCCATTTACGCTCCATTGCCCCATAAAGCAACGTTGCACCTACATCATGTTTCCCAAAAACTCTGTTGTATTTAAGAATATTATCTAAAGTATAATCATTATAAAATCTTATATCTTTCCCAGCTTCTCCATTACCACCAGCTGCATAAATACTAGCACCATAACGTTTTTCAATTCTATAATTATTACCAAAATTCAAACGGTAAGATAACCCAGGTATAAAAGGAAAATCGATTTCAGAATAAATATTTGCAAACAAATAATCCTTACGCTCTAAATCTTCTGTATTAGACCCTAAAAATGGATTTGAATCTAAAGTTCCAGTAGGATTTCGTACTAAATCTCCATTTTCATCATAAGGTGTCAAGACAGGCGGTGCTATTACAAGACTGTATAAATTTGGCTGATCTCCATCTTGATTCACAAAAGAACCAAAAGCTTGCACACCTATATTCCACCAGTCTGTCGCATCTGCATCAAGATTAACACGTATGCTTTTACGTTGAAAGTCATCTCTTTTAATATAACCTTCTTGCTCTGTTAATCCTAAAGATACTAAATAGCTCATTTTTTCTGACCCACCTGTAACGCTGATTTTATTATCCATTACATAACCGGTTTGAGTACCTTCATCCCACCAATTATAGTCTGTATCTTTAAATAATTCAGGATTACCTGAATTTACAGGTATACCAAGCATATCATTTGGATTAAGATCTCGCTGTTCAAAATAACCCGTAAAAGCAGGGTTTGGAGTGGTATACTCAGGAGCTAAAAAAGCCCTGTCGTAAAGTTGCATATTAAGATAATCAATATATTCTTCACGTTGCATAGGTCTCAAATCTTCAGAAGGTGCTTGTGTAGCATAAGAAGAAGAAATAGTTATTTTAGGCTTTTGATCACGTTTCCCGCTTTGGGTAGTAATTAAAATTACACCGTTTGCTGCTTGAGCACCATACACAGCCGTAGAACTAGCATCTTTTAGAACATCTATAGACTTTATATCTGCAGGGTTTAGCGAAGAAAGCGAACCATTATATTGTATTCCATCTAGAATTATAAGCACATCTGAATTTCCATTGATAGAAGTTCTACCTCTTATACTTATTTCAGGAGTAGCCCCAGCACTATTTACCTGACCAATATTTAAACCAGGCACAGTCCCTTGTAAGCTCTGTGCAATATTAGTATTAGGAGAATCCCGAAAAGTCTCTAAGTCAGCACTAGCAACAGCACCCGTTACATCGCTTTTCTTTGAAGTACCGTAACCTATCACGACCACTTCATCTAACAATGCAATATTTTCTTCTAATGCTACATCTATTGTATTCTTCCCATTGGCATCAACCTCTTGTGTTTTATATCCTACATATGAGAACACCAAAACACTAGAGGTGTTAATATTAATACTAAATGTTCCATCAAAATCAGTGGAAGCACCTGTTGTTGTTCCTTTTAAAATGATCGTAGCACCTGCAATAGGCAGTCCATTTATATCCGTTACTGAACCAGTAATCGTTTTTTGCTGCGCGAAGGCAGTTGTAATTCCAAGCCCTAAAAAGACCAAAAGGAAGAGTCTTTTACTATTAAAGGCAAAAAAGGGGTGTAATAATTTCTTCATAAGTTTACATTTTAATTAGTTTTAGTTATTAATTATTTGCTAATAAAACTTTAGGTACATTATTTAAGTAGGTGCTGCATGTCAAAATATTTAACACGAAATAATAACTTAACTAAAGTTGGTTAATCGCAAGTGTAAAAATAACACTTAACAAGAGACACTTATGGGGTATAAATCAGCTGAAAATAGCACAGAAAATGACGTGGCTACTGGCTTTATTTAGTTTTAGTAATAAAAATAATACATTAATATAATTAAATTTATCCAATGAACTTGCTTTCTCTTAAAAAACATTTAATTCATATCCCTCTTAATAATCTAAAAAGACTATTTTTAAAGTAATTATTTTTGCAGGAATCAATAATAAATGTTATTTATACACTTATTTTTAAACTTATAACTTACTTTTAATACGAACCTTTTAATTAGTTAAATTTAGATCTGCTTTTATGATGATAAAAAATGTCTTTAGCTTTCTTTTCTTTTTACTTTATGTTAATGCCATCTATTGTCAGGATTCTAAATTAGAGTCTAAATCAATTGAAGACATTTTAACTTTTCATTTATTAGATGTAGAGTCAGGATTATCCCATAATGTTGTTAATAATATTGAGCAAGATTCACTTGGTTTTATTTGGGTGGGTACTATAGAAGGCTTAAACCGTTATGATGGAACAAGCTTTACAAAATTTAAAAAAGACTATAAAAATCCTGAAACGAGCTTAAACAATAACCATGTATCACAGATAGAGGTAGACATTAAAGGTAATTTACTCATAGCTACAGATGAAGGATTAAATATTTACAATACCAAACATGAAACTTTTGAAATATTTAAACAAAACAACAAACAACTAACCTCCGTTATTAGCTCTTTTGCAATTGGTCCCAATAAAGAACTTATTGTAGGAACTTCACAAAACGATTGGGGATTAAGATTTATTGATAAAGAAGGTAAATTAAAATCTTTTAGCCATGAATTAAATATCAATTCTTTATCATCAAATTATATTTCTAAACTACTTGTTCAAGGAGATTCCATTTTATACATTGGAACGAACAGTACTGGTTTAAACAAATACGATTATAAAACAAAAAAAATAACACGCATATCTTATAAAAAAAACAGTGCTATTTCTTCATTGTCCATACATGCTCTTTATGAAGATTTTAAAGGAAATTTATGGATAGGTGGCTCTGATGGTCTGCAAGTTATAACCACTAAAGGAGACACCTTAAGTTTGAAATCATCTGTGCTTTACGGCAAAGGACTGAGTGACGGTACTGTTCTTTCTTTTCAGGAAGATAATCAAAATAATATGTGGATTGGAACCCGTAACGGCGGATTGAACATCCTTGATATTCCTTCATTTTTATCGAAAAAAGGACTTTCTATAAAATGGTTTTTACCCAAAAGTGATGGATCTAGTGTTTATAATAGAACGGTATCATCCATCAAAATGGATAAAGAGGGAAACATGTGGTTAGGGACTAGTACTGGTTTAAATTTTGTTAATCCTAATGGAGAACCTGTTAAGCGCTTTCAAAAGAACATTGACAATCCTAACGGACTCGCACATGATAGAATTGGAGCATTTGCACAAAAAAGTGATGGTAAAATTTGGATTGGCACTGATGGTGCTGGATTGAATCTTTTTGATCCAAATACAGGCAAATTTTCCAATTACACACATAAACCCAATAATCTCCAAAGTTTAAGTAATGACTATATAATTTCCTTACTCGACGATAAAAAAAATAGAGTCTGGATTGGCACTTATGGAGGAGGTTTAAATAAGATGAATCCAGAAACTGGAAAATACACGCATTATTTACAAGGGAATGTGGAGGATGGTAGTGATGTTAGGAAAATATTTGAAGATAGTAACGGGCAAATTTGGATTGGGACAAATCGTGGTGGTTTGTTTAAATACATAGAAGCAGAAGATAGATTTGAATATATTAAAAGCTTAGGAAAGATAGATATCAGAGATATTACCAGTGATAAATACGGGTATTTATGGATGGCTACTTATGGAGATGGTATTTTAAAATATGACCCTAAAAATGATAGTGCTATTTTTTACAACATGAATAATACAAAAGGCATGACAAGTAATGTCATTTTCTGCCTTTTGCTCCTTAAAAACGGAGATATACTTTCAGGAACTAGATACGGGGGGTTAATTAGAGTGAACTCAAAAACCAACACTGCCATAAGTTTCACAGAAAATGATGGACTTAGCAACAATACAGTTAGTAGTATGGTAATGGAAAATGACACAAATATATGGTTAGGTACTTTCGAGGGAATTAGTCATTTTGATACTACTACAAATAAAATTGAGAATTTAAATACCATTAATAATATCCAACGGAGTGAGTTTAATGTTGGAGCTGTATTAAAAAGTAAAAACGGGTTCCTCTATTTTGGAGGAAATAAAGGTTTTAATATGTTCAATCCTAAGAACCTTACAAGTAATACCCCAAAAACATATTCAATAGTTTTTGAAAACATACAAGTGTTAAATAAAAAAGTTCATGTATCCCCCAATAACAATGATGCTATTCTAAAAGAATCTATTTCATATCAAAACCATATTACTTTAACCCATGATCAAAGTTTATTTTCAATAGATTTTGTGGTGTTAAAATACCCAATAGCAACAAATATTACCTATTCATATATATTAGAAGGCCACCACAATCATTGGATAGAAAACAAAAGTAATGGTACAGCCAACTTAAGTAATGTGCCTCCGGGAAATTACATATTAAAAGTAAAGGCAAAACTAGGCTCGGGTAAAGAAGTATTTAACAAATTATCAGTAATTATTACACCTCCTATCTGGAAAACAATACCGGCTTATATTTTATACGTGATTTTAACAATTATGGCCATATATGTAGCCTTAAAATACTATTCTGAACACATAAAATTAAAGAACTCATTACTCTTTGAAAAGAAACAGCGGCAACTTGAACACGATTTTAATAAAGAAAGAATTCAGTTTTTTACAAGCTTCTCTCATGAATTACGAACACCGCTGACTTTAATTTTAGGACCAGTTGACGATATGCTTCATGAACTACGTAATAAAAAACATCAAGACAATATGCATTTGATAAAAAAAAATGCAACTTACTTATTTCAATCTATTAATAAACTTTTAGAATTTAGAAAATCTGAAGTAGGACTGAGTGATTTAGCAGTAGGCAAATACAATGTACCATCAATATTAAAACAATTAGTAGATAATTACGTTTTAATGGCACAAAAAAAAGGAATTGCTCTAACTTATTCTATACCTAATGAAGATTTTATAGCATGGTTTGATTTAGAAAAAATTCAGATAATTGTAAACAACTTACTATCAAATGCCATAAAGCATTGTAAAGAAAAAGGAAACATTCATGTAGTGCTTAATTATGATGAAGAACATTTCAGAATAATAGTTGAAGATACAGGTTCTGGAATTCATCCAGAAGACTTTAGTCATATCTTTGAATGGTATTACCAATCTAAATCATTACCAAGAAAAAAAGGTTCTGGAATTGGTCTTGCATTATCTAAAAATTTCGCCGAATTACACAAAGGAAAAATAACAGTAGAAAGCGAATTAGGTAAAGGTTCTTCTTTTACTCTTAGTATACCTAGAGATGAATCTTTATTTGCTATGATACCAATAAACCAGTCTTCAATTGAACCCTTGGAAGATGCGGATTTGTCTCCTTTAAATGCTTGGGGACCATCTTCCATTAAAGTACCTGAGAAAAAAAGAAAACTAAATGTTAAATTAGATGAAGATAGATTAGTTATATTAATAATTGATGACAATCCAGATATTCTTAAATATCTAGAAGGATTACTTGATAACCAATATGACATTATTTATGCTGAAAACGGACAGGAAGGTATCGATAAAGCTATAAAATATGTTCCAGATTTAATTATTTCAGATATTATGATGCCTAAAAAAAGTGGCATCGATTTGTGTGAAATACTAAAAAGGGAAATGACCACTACACACATTCCTATCATATTATTATCAGCTAAAAGCAATACTGAAAGTATTAAAGAAGGGTATGAAACAGGTGCAGATGATTATATCGTAAAACCATTTAATAGCCAAATTCTTCAAGCCAGAGTCAAAAATCTTATTGATAACCGAAAATCATTAAGAAAATATTTTTTAGGACAAGAAGATCCACTTCATTCTTTTTCTACAGAACAATCAAAACTACTCGATAAAGAGAAGGAGTTTTTGAGAAAACTAGAAACTATTATTTTAAAAAATTTAAAAGACGGAAATGCAAATGTAAAAGATATTACTGATGAAATAGGCATGAGTAGAACGCCTCTTTTTAGAAAAATTAAAGCCATAACAGGTAAAAATATAAATGAATATATAACCATGGTTAAATTAAAAAAAGCAGCTTCTCTTATAAAAAATGAAGGACTTTCTGTTTCACAAGCAGCCTTTGAAGTCGGATATAATAGCCCTAAATATTTCAGACAATTATTTAAAAAACAGTTTGGTGTTGTGCCTTCAGATTATAAAAACAAATAAGTTACAATAGCTTTTTATAAAGGCTTTTCTGGACACAAAGCAGGTTCATCGTTTGAGTTTTAAAAACCTGTAGTAGAATAACCAACCTTAGTTTCAATTAATAATTTTTATATGTTTTACGTTTTAAGTCTTCTATTTCAATAATTTGTGATGGATTAAATTTATCACTTACCATATATCCAAGCAAACTATGACGAAGCTGTTTTGCAACGGGTCTATCAATTATATTTGAAATTAAATCAATAGACGAAAAAATTAATTTCCCATTACCTATTTTAGCTTCAAATACATTTGATAAATGATGATTGGTTACAAAATTATCAATAACACGAACGATTGGTGTTACCGCTAAAGAATCGGTAATAATTGATTTAGAATTAATACATAAGTCCCACCACTGCCAATCCGTATGAGAACTTGTTGGAAAATCATTAAACGCAGCATGGTTATTATCTAATAAAACACCCATAGTCGCTGGTTGGTTTGGAAAATGTACAGGACTCCAAAAAACAGGCACAAAACGCCCTTCTATCCCTTTTAAGGTTTTAGGATCAGGACTTAATAATACTTTTTTTCCTTTTTCTAAAGCCTCAGAAGCTTCATGTATTGATGAAGTAATTAAAACCTCATCTGAATCTATTGAAACATTTTTAGGATATACCCAAATATGCCAGTTATTTCTATACTTTGTACCTTTTAAACTAACAGACACTGTTAATCTTTTCGCTTTTTTAGCAATAATAGGATACTCAATACTTCCTAAATTGATATTATTTCCAATACTTAAATTTACATTGTTAAAAGTTCCATTTTTAATGAGAGTACCTTCGTCATCAATAATATCCCATTCAATAGTTTGGTTTTCTATATCTTTAAAAAAGTTTGCTATTTCTATAGAAGCATTAAATGATTCCCCTTCTATATAAACAGCTTTTTCAAATCGAATTAGCGGTACCAGTTCTGAATTAAATTGACTAAATTCTTCAGCCGAAATAATCCCTTTCGATTCCCAAAATGCATTAAGCAATCCAACCAATGCTGTACCTTGCCCAGGGAAATCTTGTAATTGCAATAATTGAAACCCGTCAAAACTTGGAGTTTTTAAAGCACGCTCAATTTCTTCCTTGTATAATAAAGCTGCTAATTTTCCTGAATTATATGTGAAATCTGGAGCTAAATGCATCAATCCTTTTTTTTCTAAATCTTGCTTAACCGCTTTAAAATTAAGTGGGTCTAAAACACCTGTATACTTTTCTATTTCGCTCAGATCTGGATACACCGAATATTGACCAATTTCGTGAGATATCAAAGGAATTTCTACGTGCGCGCTTCCTAAAGTATAATCAGCATTAAAATGTGGCGGGGTATCATTAAAAATACCTTGTCCCCTAACCCAACCTTTATCTGTTTTTTGAGTTACAAAAAAATCATCTTCCATTTCTGGTCTCGTTCCCATTGGTCTCTGGAAAGAAAAAGCTGTAGTGGCATACATGTGCCTATTATCTTTGTTCTTCAAATCGGCTACCATCGTATTTAAAAGACTAGCATCACCTTGTAATTCATTACCCAAAGCCATAAAAAGGAATGATGGATGGTTACCATAATCATTGATTATTTTTAATGCTTCCGATTTTAAAAATTGTGTTGTTTTATCGTCCTCACCTACTTTCAAGCTCCAATGAGGTAATTCTACCTGATAATAAAATCCTGCTTCATCAGCAGCTTCAAAAGCAGCTTTAGGCGGACACCAAGAATGGAATCGCAAATGATTTAATCCATAGCTTTTTGCTTGAGCAATAAGCTTAAGCCATGCTTCTTTTTCCATTGGAGGATGACCTGTTAATGGAAATATGACGCATTCTAAATTTCCTCTAAGAAAAATTCTATTTCCATTTAGAGTTAAGTCACCAGCTTTATTTTCTAGAGATTTAAATCCAAATCTAGTTTTAATGGTTTGATCTCCTGAATGTATTGTAACATCATATAAAACTGGATTAAATTCATCCCACAATTCTAAATTATCAGGCTTATCTAAACTAAAACTAACAACATTATTTTTATAAGACGGCTGAATAGCTTTATTAAAAACAATCGTTCCATCTATCGAAGTTATTTTACAAGTAACGTTATCCGTTGGAGAAAAATTTTGTTCAAAAGAAACACCTATTTTACTGTCTTTGAAATCTGGATAAACTTGAAGATTCTTTAGCTCACTCTTATCAGCTACTTTAAGCAATATATCTCCTAAAATACCATTCCATTTTATTTGAGTATGGTTGGTGTAAGCATGTGCCATATCTTGATTAACTGGATCTGGATATCTATTTCCTGCTATATTTATAAAAGGAAACTTATTGGTATTATCAATAGAAATAGTTAAAAGGTGTTTTCCCGGTGTTAGGCTATTAGAAAGATCATACTCATGCGAACCCACAAGACTGTTAGCAGAACCTACAAATTTGCCATCAACATATACTTTTGATTCCCAAATAATACGCTCTAAATTGAGCATTATATTTTTATCTTTCCAATTATTTGAAATTTCAATTTCCCTTTGATACCAAGCTACTCCTATGTATTGATGTTTCCTTGTTAGATTGGACATCACAAAGTTATTAATTGCAGGCTCTAATGTGCTTTTATTTCCTATTTCAGCATCATCTAACGTTGATGGTAAATGAATTGTAGTACCTACGAATTTAGATTGCGACCATTTTTCAGAATCTCCAACATTTAAAGAATCTAACTTCACCTGCCAGGCTCCTGCTAAAGAAATATTGATTTTATCTTGTGGTTTACATTGACAAAAAATAATCAACGATATCACAATAAAACATTTTAAAAAAAGTATTTTCATAACTAAATATTTACATATTTATTACACCAATTCATTTAATAGGTTTTGATGAATTCTTGCAGCTAAATGATATAAATTTTGTTCTAAGACTTTATTAAAAGCTTCTTCTGCGCCTTCTAAATCTTTTAAACCTAATTTACCTAATCCAATTAAATAATTACAATGCACCTTATTAAGGTCATTTAAATCTTCTTCCCAAATTAAGAGGTCTGGCAATGAGATTGCAAAATAATCTAATTTTATATCGTCGTTCATATGGGTTTCTCCATAATGTATCAAATTATTAAATCGATAATTGGCAGCTTCCGTTTCACCTAATTTCAACAAAGCCAATCCTTGATAAAATATTTTATCGGGTTGTTGATCGTTATAGAAAATGGCTGGACTCGGATCGCTTAGCCCTTCGGAAGCTAATCCCCAACTTGCTTTTGCTTTATCTAATTTTCCTAATTTTTCGTAAGCACAACCTAACCAATAATGAATATCATTTTCTTGTGAACCGTGTAATTTACCTTCACCTAAATTATGAGGATATACTTGAGCAGCTTCTAAATGTGTAATTGCTTTTTCATAATCACCTGCTTTTATAGCTTGCCTCGCGACTTCAACTTGAGCTGTTATATGCTGAAAAGGCACTTTTCCTTCCCCGCCTTCCCAAGGATGAAATTGTCTTTTTTGAACCAAATCTAAAGCCTTATCAAAATCACCTTTAAAATTACACAAAGCAACACGCTCTAAATACAAATCGTCTCTAGATATTGTTAAATTGATATGATCTTCTAATAAACCTAAACGCGCATCAGCAGAAACATTCATTTTTTTATTAAGCTGATCTAACTCCATTAACAAACGGGCATCTGTAGGATCTAATTTAAAAGCCGTTTCTAAATGTTGTTTTGCTAAGGTTCTTTTGTTCTCCCTATTAAAATACAACAAAGCTAAATTTCTATGGGTAATAGGATTCTTAGCATCTAAACCAACAGCCATTTCCCAAACTTGTTTCGCTTCTACATATTGCTTATTAGCATACCAAAAGTTTCCTAAATAATAAGGCGCAATTGCATCGTTTGAATTAAGATTAATAGCAGATTGCAACACAATAACTTCTTCTAATCGATTAGGAAAACAATAATTGCTAGACATGTTTTGTGCAAGCTCATAAGCTATTTTAGCATTTATAACATTTAAGTTTTGCTCATGATACCATCCTAAGAAATAATAAACCATAGGATACACGTCTTCTTTTGCATCAATTAACAGACTAATAAAATCTATGGCTTGATTGAATTGACCACATTGTGCATAATCTAAAGAGAATTCAATATAGTTATGATCATAATTCCTTAACAGACTTTTTAATTCGTTAAGATTTGCTTCTTCATTACTTAACAAATACTTCTCATATAATACACCAAAGTTAAAATTATCGATAGCCAAAGAGTCATATACTAATTGATTTGCTTCTTCGATTCTTTCTAGTTTTTTTAAAATGATAATTTTTAAATGACGTGCTTTATGATTATGCCAGTTTTTAATTAAGGATTTACCTACGTGTTCCAAAGCACTTGCATAATCACCTTTTGCACAATCTATTTGAGCCACATTAAAATAACCTGCATCTTGCCACGCGGCATTCCAACATGACTTATAAAAGGCTGCATAAGCTTCGTCTGTCCTCCCTAAATACCGAAGCACTAACCCGCGATTAAAATACGGTTCGCCATCATATGGATTCGGATTACGTTCTGTTAAAGTTTCAATTGCTTTATCAAAATACGTTAAAGCGGTTTCGAATTTCGCTTTTTTAAGATACCATAAGCCCATAGCATTATTACAACGTACATTATGCGGATCTCGAGATAATCCTTCTAAATAATAATCTGTAGCATTATAAGTCGCATGTCTATATTGCTCTAAGTGTAAACCTCTCAAGAATAATTGTTCGACACTTTCAATATCTTTTGGTTGTTTTGCTGCCACAGCAGAATTAGGTATATCGCCTTCTTTTAACGATTTTGGCGACCATGACACTAATATATTTCCGTTAGCGTCTTTTACCGTAGCTGTTAAATCTTCGTAAGAAGCACCATCTAAAGCGATGGTTTTTTCAAAACCATTTTCAGGGTCTAAATCTTGCTCTAATGCAAATAATATATTTTCAGAAGAAGATAAATTTAAAATACTATTAGGATATTTAGCTGTAACATGAACTTTTACAGTTACTTCTTTATCTGTAGCTTTAATATTTAAAAGCGCTTCTTTAGTCGCATTTTTTACCACACCTACATTATAGTAAGGTATAAAATACTGCTTAAACGTTTTTTCTTCATAAGGGTGCATCCAAGAAAAATCGGGCTGATTATCGGTATACACTCCACACATCAATTCTATGTATGGACCATCACTATCAGTTAAATTCCTGTCCCATGCTTTCCCAAAATCACCATTACCCCAAGTCCATTGTTTTTTACCAGGTGACACATGATGATCTGCCACATGAAGCAATCCGCCTTTGGAATCATTTTCGTAACCCCCAACAAAATCATAATCCGACTGAATTGCCATATAAGATGTTGGCACAGGAATGTTTTTATATCTTGAAATATCAGTTCCTGGCGCATAATCAACCTTATAATATTCACCTTTTGCAATAGGAAATTCAGAAACATCTCGCTTTCCATGATCGAAAACAGCATTCACATCTGGCGGAAAAACCGATTGATAGTGATCGTTTACAGCAACCGCAGGATTCGCCCACCATAAAAAGGTTTGAGGATGCGGTGTGCGGTTATATAACTGTGCTTTAATTTCTAAATACGCTTTATCTGGATGCAAGGTGAAACCTGCCATTCCTTTAGTACGGAACATACGCTCTACTTCGCTAACCCAAACCGTAACGCTACCATCTTTATTTTCTTCAATTTTAAAATCGGTAGGATCATATGTACTTGGTCTGTGATGTTGCGGCCAATTAAACTCGATACCTCCAGAAATCCAAGGCCCTGTTAAACCAACTAAAGCTGGTTTAATAACATGATTATAATACACAAAATGACGTTCTCTAATTTTATCATAAGCCATTTGAATTCTTCCTCCTAGCGCAGGAATGACCATGATTTTTATATAGTCATTTTCAATAAAAACAACTTCCCATTCTTTATCTACTTTCTCATCACTTATCTTTTCTATAACAGGATGCGGATATACAGCACCACTACTCGCTTGATACACCCTTTTATCTAAAAATACAGGATATTTTTCTGGTGTTCCCACCTCGTAAGTTGGAATTACAACAATCTCTTTCCAAGCTTTTACTGCACTCATCTATTTTATTTTTTATATAAGTTTATAATAGATTTTACATCTAATTCTACCGAAGGATTAAAAGCATCAGAAACCATATATTTTTTCAAACTATAAAGCAATTGCTGTGCTTCTGGTCTATTTTCGATACCTGAGATTAAGTCGACTCCTGACACTAAAAGTTTCCCTTTTCCTATTTTCACTTCAAAAACCAAAGCCAATCTGCGGTTAGTAAACCAATCGTCAATGACTCGTACCACTGGCTTTAAATCAGGTGAAAATTCATCTAGAATAATTGCATTGGAATGACTCATAGCATCCCACCACTGCCAATTAGAATGATATTCTGTTGGAAATTCAGTTAAAGCCGGGTGACTAGGATCGCATAAAACTCCCAAAGTATGAGGCTTTTCTCCCTGAGTCCATGCCGTATTCCAGAAAATACTTGAAAAACCAATACCTACTTCACCTCCTTTTTCAGGTTTTACACTACCTTTTTTTGAAGTCAATAAAACCTTTCCTCCATTTTCTAAATAAGAAATAGTCGCTTTATCTAAAGTACTAACTACTTTAAACTGGGTTTTATCTATTTGTTTTTTTTCGAAAGGATATACCCAAACATCCCAACTATTAGAAAAATTACCAACATTTACAGTCAGTGTTAATTTTTGAGGTGTTTCGATTTCATTTAGATTCACATCTATTTTCCCTAAAGGAATACCATTATCTTGGGGGATATCTCTTTTTTCAAAATCGCCTTGTTTAATTACATGTCCAGAAACGTTTGTAAGTTTCCATGAGGTTGAAGCATTTTTTAATGCATGCTCTCCAAAATGGGCGACTTCAATAGCAGCTTCTAAATTTTCAGTATTAAAAAACACGCGTTTCTTCAAACGTGCTAAAGGGACTGTTTCATTACAGAATCGACTATATTCTTCTGGTGAAATATATCCTTTTTCATCCCAAAAGGCATCTAAAACACCTATTAAAGCTGTTCCTTGCCCTGGGAAATCATGTAAATCTAATAATTGAAATCCTCCAAAACCTTTAGTTCTTAAAGCCGCTTCAATATCTGATTTATAACATAGCGCTTGTAATTTACCAGAAGCTAACATTAAACTATCTGAAAGTTGCCCCATGTGATTGTCTTCTAAAGTTTCTTTAAAAACCTCAAAATTCTTTGGCTTTAAAACACCTGTGTATTTTGGAATTTCCTTAAAATTTGGATACACACACCATTGCCCAATTTCATGACTTACATAAGGCATTGGTATGGTGTCTATAATATAATTATAATCAAAATCTGTTTGAGGCCTCTTGTTAATAATACTTCTTAAACCCTCTCCCCATCTTTGAATACGCGCATACGAATTATTATAATAATCTAAATTATCTAAATAAGGCCTATCAGCCGCACCTGTATAAAGTCTGCGGTTATCAATCTTTCTAAAATGATCTACATATTTTCTTAAATAGGGTTTGTGATTTCTACGAAGTGGCTCATTACCAGTGGTCATCATTACAAAAGAAGGATGATTACCGTAAGCATCTAAAATAGCTTGCGTTTCCTTATACAACCATTCATCAACTGGGTATCCATCACCTATAGAAGAATTACCATTAGGCCAAGTAGAAGCTTCTACCTGCAAATAAACGCCTAATTCATCAGCAGCTTCTAAAGCAGCTTCAGGAGGACACCATGAATGAAAACGCATATGATTTAAACCATGTGCCTTCACAATCTTTAAAATTCTTCTCCAAGAGGCAACATCTGTTGCTGGATAGCCTGTTTTTGGAAATATGGCACATTCTAGAGTTCCACGAAGAAATACCGGTTTATCATTTATAACAAAACGAGTCCCTTTGGTTTTAAACTCTCGCATACCAAAAGTAACTTCTTCAGAATCTTCACCTAAAGGTGATTTTAAACTCAAAGACATCGTATACAAATTAGGGTGAAATTCATCCCAAAGCAAAGGATTATCTCCCATTGGATAACCTAATTCAAAAGTGCCTTCAGTATTAATTTCAACATCCTTTAAAACCTCTTCTAATAATTGAGGATTCTCTCCAACACCTTTTACTTTTACTCGCAATTGGATTTTTTGATTTTCACCTATACTATTCTTAATCGCTCCAATTATAGTTACTTTCTTTTTAGCTACGTCTGGATAAATTTTCACATCTTTAAATGCCATTGAAGATTTAGCTTCCAATTTAATAGCTCCCACGATGCCATTCCAGTTCGTTTGCGTATGATCGGTCATACTATGCGCATTTATACCAGGATTAATATCATGAATGGCATTATCTATTCTTATTGAAATAATATGCTTTCCTACTGGCAAATTCCCTAAATCATAGTTATGAGGCGTACCTAAACTATTTTGCATGCCTATATACTTATTATCAATCCAAACTTGTGTTTCCCAATGCGGGCGCTCAAGTTTTAATTCTATATTCTTAGTTGTCCACGAAGCAGGAACATCAATCTCTTTTTGATACCACGCGGCACCTACATAATGTTTGTCAGGCTGAAGCCAAAAGGGAATCTTTACATTTCCATCGGCTCTATATTTAGCATACTTTTCAATCGTATACCATGCGCTATCTACAATTTGTCCAGTCCATTTTGTTTTAACAGAGATATCATTTCCCTTTCCATTCTCTGTCATAGAACCCGGTAACTTGACATGTTCAGGTAATTTTTGAGTATACCATTTTTCAGTAATACCCATATTTAATGAATCGATTTTAAATTGCCAATCACCAGATAAATCGAGTTCTCTAGGTTCTTGCTTCCCACAAGACACTATGGCTAAAAAGAGAAGTACTATAGTTATGTTTATAAATTTCATATTATGATTATTTATTTTTCTTCTTTTGATAACTCCTTTTCAATTTCTTCTAAACTTTTTCCTTTGGTTTCAGGAAGTTTTTGTTTGATAAAAACAAACCCTAAAACACATATAAAACTATATACCCAAAATGTTCCATAAGAACCTAATGCTTCATTTAAAATGGGAAATGTAAACGTTAATATAAAGGAGGCTACCCAAAGTGAAAAAGTAGCAATTGCCATAGCAACACCTCTTAATCTATTAGGAAATATTTCTGAAAGCACCACCCAAGTAATAGGAGCAAGCGACATCGAATAAATAGCAATAGCTGTAATTACCAACACTAAAACAGGCCAGCCTTTAAACTCAAAATAATAAGCAGCTCCTAAAATAGCATATACAACTGCAAGACCGATAGAACCAAAAAGCATTAATTTTCTACGCCCCCAACTATCAACTGTTCGCATCGCAACAAACGTGAAGATTAGATTAACACTACCCGTAATAACAATATTGAATAACATATCGCCAACACTATACCCTGCTGATGTAAAAATTTCTTGCGCATAATTAAAAATGATATTAATACCACACCACTGCTGAAATATAGCTAATACAATCCCAATTATTAAAACAGGAAATACTTTAGGGCTACGCAGATCTGAAACAGAAAACTTCTCTTTAACAGTTTCATTAAATGATGCTTTTATATTAGCTAATTCTTGTAATGCATAGTCTGTTCCTCCTATTTTATTTAAAACACGACTCGCTTTTTCATCTTTATTAACCTTAACTAAAAATCGTGGGCTTTCAGGCACCAAAAACATGAATATAAAAAACAATCCAGCTGGAATTAATTCTGCCCAAAACATGATACGCCAACCTGTTTGTCCGTTCCAAGAATTCAAAATATCAGTTGGGGTTGCACTATCAAGAATGGGTTCTGCTATTAACCAATTTGCAATTTGAGCCGCCAAAATACCAACTACAATAGTAAGTTGATTAATAGCTACAAACCGACCTCTAAATTTAGCCGGAGCAATTTCTGCAATATACATAGGTGATAATGTAGACGCTAAACCGATCCCTAATCCGCCAATTAATCGGTACCAAATAAACGGTGTAAAGTTATCTACCCAACCTGTCCCCAATGCAGATACAGTAAATAAAATAGACGCAATAATTAAAGATTTCTTTCTACCTAATCTATCAGCAATAACGCCAGAAATAACAGCCCCCAAAACACAACCTATAAGCGCACTACTCATAGCCCAACCTTGTAGTGCAGGTGAATTTGTAATGCCAAAATTTAGTTCGTAAAAGGGTTTTGCGCCTCCAATAACTACCCAGTCGTAACCAAATAACAAACCACCCATGGCAGACACAAACGCTAATGACAATAAATATGGAATATTAAATTTAGTTGGTTTCATTTATAATTTAGTTTTATATAGATTATTTTGATTGATTTTATAAAAAAATTAAATTAATAAGACTTACTATTTTTACTTTACATTTACACTTCATTTTACTTAATAAATGATTTATAAAACATAAATTATTTGTTTTTATTAAATATGACGCTAATTAATTACAAATAACACAATAAAAAAATAGATTATTTATCAATAAATATGGACAATTCAACTTTTAAGGATGGTTTTATAGGTCAAAAAATGATAGTACTACCTAGCGAAGCAAAAACAAGAGTTAAAAACAATCTAATTACTAGTCATTTTTTTATATCCGATTTAGGTTATTTCCCAAAAGCTAGTTATCATTTTATAAAACGAAAAAAAAATCATGACGATTATATATTCATTTATTGTGTAGAAGGACGTGGAAAAGTAAAAATTAATGATCTAAATACTACTATATCTCCAAATGAATATATCATTATCCCTAAGCACACAGCTCACAGCTATAAATCTCACAAAGAAGATCCTTGGAGTATTTATTGGATGCATTTTGATGGAATAATTGCGAACGCTTTATATGAAAGACACAAATTAAGTTATAACAAAATTATCCCTTTTAATAATGATCGTATTAAATTATTTAATCAAATTTTTGAGATTTTTAATAGTAACTATATAGATACTCAACTTGAATATGCTAATATTTTAAGTTTAACTTTTTTAAGTTCATTTATTTATAATGCTATTGAAACATCCATAAATATTCATAAAAATGACAACTTAGTTGGAAGTATTATTGATTTTTTAAATTACAATATTGACAAATCATATAAATCTGAAGATATTGCTGAAGAATTTAATCTATCCACATCTTACATTCATACAATTTTCAAAAAACGAACTGGTTACTCATTAATTCATTTCTTTAATCTAAAAAAAATTCAAAAAGCTTGTGAATACTTAAACTACACCGATTTAAATATAAAAGAAATCAGCATAAAATTAGGCATTAACGACGCTTTATATTTTTCTAGATTATTTAAAAAATATATGGGTGTTTCTCCTAAAACTTATAAAGAAAGTCATAATCAATTATGACTTTTCAAAAAAAGGGAGGCATTAGTTCCAAGATTTAAGGTGCTACCTTTCAGTTTCAAATGCTTCAATAATTTTACACTCTAGAAGTTAAAGTTAATTTACGGACACACAAAACCTTATTTTAGAATTCATCATATAATCTTTCTAATATTTAAACCCATTAAAATAGTTTTTAGCATTATAATAACTGATATCGCTGATAATCTTACCTAACCACTTTTCATCGGCAGGTAATTCCCCATTTGTCACATCATTCCCTATTAGATTACACAATATGCGCCTAAAATATTCGTGTCTTGGAAAAGACATAAAGCTTCTAGAATCTGTTAACATACCCACAAAACAACTTAATAATCCCATATTCGATAGTGCATTCATTTGTTTTTCCATACCATCTTTCTGGTCTAAAAACCACCAACCAGCTCCAAACTGTATTTTACCTCTAATGCTTCCGTCGTTAAAATTACCAATCATAGTTGCTATTAACTCGTTATCAGCAGGATTTAAATTGTAAAGAATTGTTTTGGTTAATTGATCGGTGCTATCTAAATAATTTAGAAACTGTCCTAAAGATCGTGCTTGAGGAAAATCTCCAATAGAATCCCAACCAGAATCACGCCCTCTTAGTTGTAACATTCTAGAATTCACACTTCGTAATGCGCCCAAATGAAATTGTTGTACCCAGCCCCTTTTATGATATTCTTTACAAAGATGTTTTAAAGTTTCACATTTAAAATAATTAATTTCATCTTGAGAAAGCACCTTATGATTTTTAATCTTATTGAAGATTACAATGATGTCAAACGCTCCTGTTTTAAAATAAGGTAACAACTCCAAGCCATGATCAGAAAGACGACAACCATTTTCATGAAAATAATCGATTCTTTTATCTAGTGCTTCCAATAAATCATCAAAATTTGAAATAGAAACCGCCGATACTTGTTCTAATTGTTCTAAATACTGAAGAAATGATGGCGCATCTTCAACAGCAAAAGCCTTATCTGGACGAAAGGCTGTAGACATAACCAAGGACACATCTTGACTACGTAAATTTTTATGATGTCTTAAATCATCTAAAGGGTCTTCTGTAGTACAAACCACTTCAACATTTTGCATTTCCAACAAACCTCTCGTACTATGAGATTTTTGTTGTAATTGACGCATCGTTTCATCATATATAGTATTGGCATTCTCCCCCGTGAGTAATTCATCAATGCCATAATAGCGTTTTAACTCTAAATGACTCCAATGATATAGTGGGTTACGCAAGGTGTATGGTACAGCTTCTCCCCATTTCTGGAATTTTTCTCTATCGGATGCATTCCCTGTTATATATTTTTCATCAATACCCAAAGTTCGCATCGCACGCCATTTATAATGATCTCCAGCCAACCAAACTTGAGAACAATTTTCAAATTGATGGTTTTTAGCTATATTTTCAGGAGGTAAATGATTGTGATAATCTATTATAGGAAGATCTTTCGCATAATTATGATATAAAGCTTTTGCAATTTCCGAACGAAGTAAAAAGTCCTCATGAAAAATAGTTGAATGTTTGGTATCCATGCGCTGTGTATAATATGTTTAATGATTTTAAACGAAAATAAGTTAATAACACAAATTTAACGAGCCTATTTTCGTAGTTTTATAGCCATTTCATGCAAATATAAATGATGTTATGCTTTTTGATTTCACCTTATAAAATTTTGAAATGATAGACACCTTTAATAAAAAATCTAGATGAAAAAGGTTTTTGTTCAACTTGAATCAGGTCGTGGTTACGGTCGTGACTTACTAAAAGGAATTCATGAGTATAATAACCAATTCTCTAATTGGGAAATTGTTTTTGAACCAGCATATTACCTTAAAACTTCACAGAAAAATGATATAAGTAAGTTAATAAAACTTATGAAACCAGACGGCTGTATTCTTGAAAACATAGATAACATGTCTATGATTACCAAACTTGGAGTTCCATTTATACGAGCTAATAGCTTGGATCATATTGAAGAGTCTCCTTATCTAAAAGGGAATTATGAATCAGATGGGAAAGTAGCTGTCGATTATTTTTTATCTCTTGGTTTTAAAAGACTTGCTTTTTTTGGGGTAAAAGATTTAGCATGGTCTGATGGTAGATATGCAAGTTTTAAAAATCATGCTCAATTAAATGGTATTGAAGTTTCTCATTATTTAGCTGAAAACACATCCAAAAAAGGATTAAGACATGATTTTGAAGGTATAATAGCTTGGTTAAAATCTTTACCTAAACCGATAGGTATTTTATGTTGTAATGATGATTTTGGACAAATGCTAATTAACGCCTGCTCCCTTAGTCATTTAAAAATACCCTATGAAATTGCTATTTTAGGGATTGACAATGATGAATTACTATGTAATATGACGCATCCTAAACTTTCTAGCATTGCTCGAAATCATAGAAAAGCTGCATTTAATGCCTGTAAAATTTTAGATAGGATGATGAATGATGAATTTATTGAAGATTATATTATTCCGACTGAACCTCTTGATGTGGTTGAACGCACCTCCACAGATATTATAGCTTGTAATGATACAGAAGTTATAAAAGCACTCCATTATATCAGAAATAATACGCATTTAAATTTAACCGTAACAAATGTGGTTGAAGTAACTAATATAAGCCGAAGAAGTTTATACACTAGATTTAAAACCGTAACCAAAAACACCATCTACGATGAAATACAATTACAAAAACTTAAAAAATTTAAAACCCTACTAAGAAATCAAAATTTATCAGTTAAAGAAATTGCTTTTAGTCTTGGTTTTGATGATGCAAGCCATATAAGTAGGTGGTTTTCGTCAATTGAAGGCATCCCTCCTATTAAATGGCGGAACGAAAATATATAATTAAGGAAATAAAGAATTACATATCGCAATTTTTCTTGCCATACTCAAAATATTTATAGCCTAGACTAAACTCTTGATGACCTAACATTTCAGATTTTGTTTTTTTACCTGCAATTACTTCTTTAATAAGTATGTAAATTTCATCTCCAAGTTCTTCTAATGAAGCACCTTCTGTAATTATCTTTCCTGAATTAATATCCATATCACCCGAAAGGTTTTCAAAAGTTTTAGGATTTCCACAAACTTTAATGACTGGAGATATGGCTGAACCTACAACAGAACCACGCCCTGTTGAAAAGAGAATAATATGGCAGCCACTGGCAATCATTTCTACAATTTCAGTATTGTCGTTAATATTTGGAAAACCCCATAGAGCATCACCATCGGGAACTACATCCATAAAATACAAACCAGATTCTGTAGGTATTTCTCCTGGACGAATTAAAGCCTTTATAGGCAAACTACCACTTTTTGAATAGGAGCCTAACGATTTTTCTTCAATAGTTGTTAATCCGCCAACAGCATTACCAGCCGAAAAACTATCGTGCCCCATCTTTTTATAATAATTATCAGCTTTTTTGATACAAGCTACTAACTCTTTACCCACTTCTTCATTCGCTGCTCTTTCTGCCATTAAATGCTCGCACCCCATGAGCTCACCAGGCTCTTCAAACATACAAATAGCACCTTCAGCAACCAATTTATCAAAAGCTTTCCCAATGGAAGGGTTTGCTGTAAATCCACTAGTGGCATCAGAACCTCCACAAATGGTTCCAACCATGAGATCGGTAAGTTTAAAATCTACTTTTTCTACTTCATTCAGTTCTGAAAAAAAGTTACTTATAATCTCTTTTCCTTTTTGTACTGATGTAAGCGTGCCTCCACACTCTTGTATCACTAATTTTTCAACGGGTCTACCACTTTCTGAAATATGCTTGGACAATCCATGTCTATTAAAATTTTCACAACCTAAAGACACCAACAAAACCGCTCCAACATTCGGGTGTGTACAAAGATTTTGCATCATTTTATGAGCGTAATCATTGGGTGCGCAACCACTAAAACCTATTAAGTGAACTTCTTGACCTGAAAATTCTGAAACAATTTGGCGAGCCACATGATGGGCACATTCAACCAAATAAGCTACAATAATAATATTGCGAATCCCTTTTCTTCCGTCTTTTCTTAAATACCCCTTCATTTTATGGATTTAAACTTTATTGATTAATTAAATAATCGGTTTCCAAATTATGGCTATGCACATGTTCGCCTGGAACTATATCTTGTGTGGCGCTTCCTATTGAAAGACCATATTTTAATATTTTGTCCTTTGTTGCAATGGACTTTATCGCTATTTTATGACCAAAATCTATAGTCTCTATTAATTTAACCTCTTCTCCATTTACGTTAATAATTGTATCTGCCTCAAAACTCTTTAAAGCAATTACAATATTATCATTGACATGCAATTGAACAAATTTTTCCATTTTTATTGATCAATAGGTTTTATTTGAGGAATCATTATTTTTAATATTAACCAAGCTAATAAATACATAGTGCTTGCAATAATAAAAATAAGGGTATAACTACCGCTGATATCTAAAACTAGTCCTACAAACGATGCCGCCAAAGCCCCACCTATAGCTCCCGCAAACCCAGAAAGCCCTACCATAGTGGCTACTGCTTTTTTAGGATAAATATCAGACACAATAGTGAAAATATTAGATGCCCACCCTTGATGTGCCGCCGTCGCAAAACCAATAATAATAACAACAATCCAAAGGTTATCAAACTGTGTTGCAAAAGTTAAAGGTAATACGAGCATCGCACAAACTAAGATGGCTGTTTTTCTAGCAAAATCAATGGTTTTACCAATTTTTATAAGTCTAGAAGATAATGCACCTCCAAAAACGCCACCAATGCTTGCCATTGAATAAATGATAATGAGCGGTACAATAGAGTGTTTAAGATCTATATTCTGAGTTTTGTTTAAAAAATCGGGTGCCCAAAAAAGAAAAAACCACCAAACCCAATCTGTAAAAAAACGTGAGAAACAAATAGCATAGGTTTGTCTGTACTTAAATAAAGCCCCCCAAGTGATTCCTTTGGAATCTGTTGTTTCTACTACAGTATCATTATCTGATAAAATATATTCCAACTCTTTAGCTGATACTCGTTTATGTTTTTCAGGAACTCTGTAAATTAAAACCCAAAAAACAATCCAAATAAAACCTAACAGCCCTGTGATTATAAAAGCCCATTTCCAATTTAATACAAGAGTTATACCTCCAACAATTATTGGAGCAAGAATGGCACCAACGGTCGCCCCCGAATTAAATATACCTGTAGCCAATGCTCTGTCTTTTTTAGGAAACCATTCTGCCACCGTTTTTACCGCTGCAGGAAAATTAGCTGCTTCACCAATCCCTAAAATAGACCTTACAATCCCGAACCCCATAACAGAATGCACAAAAGCATGCAAAACGGCTCCTATACTCCATATGATAATTGCCACGGTGTATCCTAATCGAGATCCTAACTTATCCAACATCCTTCCGCTAATTAAAAGTCCAATAGCATAGGCAATTTGAAAGGCTGTAACGATGTAACCATAATCGGCTTCAGTCCAATGTAAATCTTTCTCTATAAAGGGTTTTAATAGACCTATTACTTGCCTGTCTATATAATTAATAGTCGTTGCAAAAAAAAGCAAAGCCACTATAGTCCATCTTATTTTGGAATCTTTAGCGTTTGGATTAGTAAATGTGGTGGTGGTGGTGGTGTTAGTTGGCATTTTTTTTATTGTTTGGCTAATTATTAAAAACCTCCTGCAGCTCCTCCGTCAACAGGAAGAAAAACTCCATTAATATATTTACCAGCATCAGATGCTAAATAAAGTGCAGCGTAACCAATATCTTCTGGTTCTCCAAAGTTACCTGATGGTATTCTGCCTAAAATTTTAGTTTTCCTTGGCAAATCATGATCAATAGCCTTATGAAGCATGGGTGATTCTATCCATCCTGGAGCTATCGTGTTAATTCTAACATTATCAACTGCAAGTTCAGAAACCATACTTCTCATTAAACCTACAATAGCCGTTTTAGCTGTAGAATAGGCAACAACTTGTTTCATTCCCATAACCGCAGTCATTGAACTAATAAGAATAATAGAACCTTGCTTCCTTTTAATCATGCTTTTTGCAAACTCTCTAGTAAGTGCAAAAACACTCATTAAGTGCACATTTAAGACTCCTAAAAATTCACTATCCGTAGTATCAATGGCATTTTTTTTCAAATGCGTTCCTGCACAATTTATTAATATGTCTATATGCCCCCAATTAGTTTCTGTTTCTAGAACTAAACTTGGAATTTTATCTAAATCGGTAACATCAAATGATTTATAACTACAATTATCCCCTAATGATTTTTTAGCTTCCATCAATTTATTTTCACTTCTACCAATTAACAAAACTTGAGCCCCTGCTTCTATAAATGTTTTGGCAATACCAAGTCCGATACCACTTCCACCGCCTGTAATGACCGCTTTTTTTCCTTCTAAACTAAATGCTTTCATTTTATTTTATTTTTACATGATACCAAATTTCTCAAACGCTTCTACTGTACTCATACCTTCTTGAAGTGCTTTTAAAACTAATTTTTCTCCTCTAGCTTTTTCTAAAGCCTTTTCAAAAACTTCATCTTGAATGTCTTGCGGAACAATAACAACCCCGTCTAAATCACCATAAATAATATCTCCTGGATTGATTCTAACATTACCAATCTCTATAGGCACTCTATAATCAATCACCTTTCCCCGAGGGCCTTGATCTTGCGCATAAGTCCCCATACTGAATACAGGAAAACCTAATTTTAAAACTTCATTGGTATCTCTTGAATAACCATCTACAACTGCTCCAGAAGCCTTTAATTTCATGGCTCGTGTACTCATTAAACCACCCCAAAGTGCATAGCGTAAAGAAGATCCTGTACAAATGTATACTTCATCTTCCTCTAAGCTATCTAGCGCTTCGAACATGATACCAAAAGGCTTATTGATATAACTATTATGCGATTTTTCTAACTGTTCGCCAAAGACATCTGCTTCAACTACCGGCATTGCTTTACCAAAAACTATGGATTTTGAATCTACTGGTTTTATGCCAGCGGGTAAAAACTGATGCAAATACCCCATTTTATCCATAACATCCCCTACCAACGCTGTAAAAAGCTCTGTATGAACAATTTCCTTAAGTTCCTTAAAGCTATTATAATACTTCATTTTTTATTTATTTTAAAACATTTAAAAGCCATTAACTAATTATATCAATAACCATGTGATTTCAAAAATAGCTAGAGGAACCATCATTACCTCAACCCTATTTTGTTATTTTACATCCATTATGTGCAAATCCATTTAAAAACAGCTCCCTTTATATAACTTGAAAGGTTATAATTGAGTCCTTCTTTTTAAAAGTAAAAAAACAAAACCCATATACTTGTATATCTAAATACAATTACACAGGTTTTGTAAATAAAAAAACTAAATAATAAACTAACTATTTTTAATATCTTAGGAAGTGTTAGCTCAAATACTAGTGCTTTTGAATATATTTCTTATCTTAATTGGAAACATTATTAGGATTCTGTACTAATTCTGGATTTGAATCATAATCGTATTGTGGTATTTTAAATAAGAAGTTTTTTGATGGAACAAATTCCAAAGGTGCATCTACATACATGTAAATCCCTTGTTGATTTCCCCATTCCACATGGTTTTTCACATTTTCACCAATTCGGTCTGTTCTTAAACCATCATAGTATAAAAGACCTTCTCCAACAAATTCCCAACCTCTTTCTCTATATATAGCATCTGAAAATTCTTCTGGACTTAAGCCCGATGGCAAATCCAGAAGATCTGCTCTATTACGAACCTTATTTACATAAAAATATGCTGCTGCTGGTCCATTTAACTCATTTTCAGCTTCTGCATAATCAAGTAAAACATCTGCATAACGAATAACATAAGAGTTTGCTTGCGGTTTTTTTAATGCTGCAGACTCTGGTGTACGGTCATAAAATTTAAGATTACCAGGAGATGCTGTTTTCCAACCTTTAGAACCTGGATAAAAACCTTTGTCTTCTGGTACAAATTCTGAAGTTTCTAGAATATTACTAGGATTACCTTTTTCTGTTACATTATAGCTTGTTAAAAAGCTGCCTTCTTTACGAGTATCAGTATCACTATAAGATAGATAATGTTGAATTGAAGGTCCAAAACGACGATACATGTAACAGCCTAAGGTATATTCTGTGATATTAACACCAAACATAACATGATTGTTATTGTACTCATCATCAACAGCACCATATTGAAGTTCAAAAACAGACTCCATCCCATTTTTGTTATTAGTGTTCCACCAAAACCATAAATCTTTAAAATCAGGTTCTAAATCATACTCAACAGATTTTATTACTTCAAAGCAATAATCTTTTGCTTTTTGAAAATAAGCCCTATCACCTGTCATACTACCTCTAGTTAAATATACATCTCCGAGTAAAGCTTGAGCTGCTCCTTTAGATGCTCTCCAAATATCATTTTGACCATATTCAGATTTCTTAGGCAGATTTGCTTCTGCATATTCTAAATCTTCAATAAGATAAGCATAGGTTTCATCAACGGTTTTTCTAGGAAGATTAAGACCTTCAAGACCTTCTGTAAACGATTCAGGAATTGGTACACCACCAAACATTCGTACTAAGTTATAGTATGTGGCTGCTCTAAGAAATCTAGCTTCAGCAAAATATCTGGTTTTAAGTGTTTCGGCCATACTTACTTTCTCACCTCTTCCAATTACTAAATTAGCTCTGTTTATAATATTATAAGCATCGTCCCAATTAGTAATAACCATTTTATCAGCATTATTAACATCAGACCATATATTCCATAAGTGTACATCATCTTTTGCATATGCTGGAGAACCAAATTCTGTTCTAACTTCTAAATACATGATGTATTTATAATATCCGTTAAAACCTCTTTGATAACCATCATAAACACCCGTTAAAGCAGTTGAAAGTTCATCTCCTGTATTATAATAGTTATTTGGAGATAAAAACGTATATGGCTCTTCTGATAAATCACTGCATTGAACAAACAGTAGTACAGTGCAGCTTAAAATTATATATTTTATTAGTTTCATTTTCTTTTCTTTTAGGGTTAAAATTTAGCACTAAAGCCTAGAATTATTGCTTTAGAATAAGGGAAATTCGAATTTCCGTTTTCAGGGTTGTAACCTCTGTGATTGGCAGTATTTATATAATTTTGAGCATTAACATAAATATTTAGTTCTTTAATCCAGTCTACATGGGTTATAATTGATGAAAAATCATATCCTAATTTAATGTTTTTTACAATAAAATAGTTCCAATCTCCATTGGTTCGATCAGACAAATAAACTTCTTGAGCACCAGCACGTGGAAAAGTTCCTGACGTATTGGTTGGGCTCCACATGCGATCATATGCATATTGCGTTGGCATATAATTTCTATTTTGAATTTGACTTTCACCAAAAATCAAATAACTTTCCGCATTATCAGGTAATCCATTAGCAGAAGCTATTCCATTAGCACCTTGTCCGTAAATATCGAGTGATAATTTTTTATAAGATACGCTTGTTGAAATACCATAAAAAAGGTCTGGAGTCGTAGCACCAATATTAATATAATCATCACTATTTATTGTTTTATCTGGTGTATGATCAACATACATTTCTTCTCCCAATTTAGCAGAAGATCGTATTTCTTGATAAGCCGTTAATTGGTCTTGAGTTCTAATAATTCCAGCCGATTCTCTAGCCCACACACTATTAACAGGCTCTCCAACAACCAAATAACTAGCAAGACCTGCTGATGATGATCCTAAGTTAATCCTATCAACATCACCATATAATTCAACAATTTCATTTTTGTTTTTTGAAATATTTGCTGTTACATCCCATTTAAAATCTGAATCTAGGATTCTTACATGAGCCGTTAATTCAAGACCAACATTTTTTACTTCTCCTATATTTTGTAACATGCTTGAATACCCCGAGGAAGTTGGAATGGGCACATTATATAGTAAATCTGATGTTCTACGCGTATAATAATCTAAATTCAAATCTAATCGGTTCCATAGACTAACATCTAATCCAACATTGTACTGAATATTACGCTCCCATTTTAAATCTGGGTTTCCAATGGTTTCTACAAATCCTAAAATAGGCACGCCATCATACACATAATACGCTGTGCTTAAAGAAGATAAAGATTTATAATTACCTATCTCTTGATTACCTGTAACACCATAACTGGTTCTTAATTTTAGAGCACTAATTATATCGTTATTCTGCATAAAAGGCTCTTTGTCAATGGTCCACCCAAAACCTATAGAAGGAAAAAATCCCCATTTATTATTTTCTCCAAAACGAGAAGACCCATCATATCTACCTGTGGCAGTAAGTAAATATTTATCTGCATACGAGTACGAAGCTCTTGCTGTCCAAGAAATTAATTTATTTGAATATTTATCTGATTCTGCACTTAGGCTTTCTCTTGAAGCGTATGAAATATCATTTGCTCCAGTGGCATCATTCTGAAAACCAGACCCACTTACTTTTAAATCTTCATATATATAATCTTGCCATGAATAAACACCTGTTGCTGTTAAACGATGTTTATCATTCCAAGTATTACTGTAAGTTAAAATGTTGTCTGTTAATTGACTCGTCTTTCTCATATAAGTTTGCCCACCATTTCCTGTACTACCAGAGTTTATTCCAGAAACAGATTCTGATGTATTATACACATATTGTTTTTCGTTAGATATATCAACTCCAAAATTTGTTTTAAAAGTTACATTTTTCACAGGGGTAAAAATCGCATATATATCACCCAATACCCTATCGGACTTTAACTCATCTGTTACTTCTAAAGCATTTGAAACAGGATTCCATGGGCCTTCGAAATAAGAGCTTATATTAGGATCTTCGGTTGCGTAATGCCAACTACCATCATCATTTTTAACTGGAATTGTTGGCCATCCATAGCGAAAAATATCTCCAGTTGGATCATTACGAACATCTCGTTGAGACCTGCCTGTTTGTAAATGTGTCCCTACTGTTAACCATGGTTTATACTCATGATTTAAATTAGCACGCACCGTTAATTTTTTAAAACCAGATGCTTCTACCATTCCTCCTTGAGAAAAAATATTACCAGACAACATGTAAGTTGTTTTGTCGTTTCCCCCACTAAAAGCTACTGAATAATTCTGTGTTTGTTCAACATTTTGAATAATCTCATCTTGCCAATTAACATTATAATTAGGTGCTGGATTTGATGCAGAATATACGGGATTGCCATTTGAATACGTGTAAGCATCGTTAATGAAATTTATAAAATCTGTTCTTCCAAGCATTTTTGGTAAACGCGCAGGGGTAGCAAATCCTGTGGAGCCTAATACTTCTAAATTATTTTGCCCAGATTTTCCTTTTTTAGTTGTAATTAATATAACCCCATTTGCACCTCTAGAACCATAAATTGCAGCCGAAGAAGCATCTTTTAATATTTCCATAGATTCGATATCGTTTGAATTAATATCGTTTAAGTTATTATTTATCAATGGAAAGCCATCAACAACAATTAATGGTTCATTACCTGCACTTATAGAGCCACTACCTCGGATCCTTATAGTAGGTGTAGCACCAGGAGAAGCATCGTTATTTATAACCGATACTCCGGAGGCTTTCCCTTGTAATGCCTCAATTGGATTTGAACTGGATACCGTATTAAAAACGTCTCCTTTAATTTGAGTTATGGCACCTGTTAAATCACTTTTTCTCATGGTTCCATAACCAACAACAATAACTTCATCTAATGAAGCCGCATCTTCTAATAAATTTACCGTTATTGTGGTTCTGCTATTTATTGCTGTTTCTTGAGTAACAAAGCCTAAATATGAAAAAACAAGTGTGGCATTTGCATTTGAAACTTTTAAGGCGAAATCTCCATTAAAATCAGTTTGCGTTCCATTATTAGTACCTTTCTCGATAATATTAGCTCCTGGAAGCGGTTGGTTATTCGCATCGAAAACGGTTCCATTTATTTGAAAACCTTGTTTTTTGGTATCATCTATTTGTGAAGGCTTTTCTTTAATTACAATCGTATTATTTTCAGTAAGTTCAAAGTTAAGATCCTTAGATGATAGTACTTGTTCTAATAGTTTAGACGCTAGTATTTCTCCCTTTTTCACATAAACCTCTGGACTATCTTTAAATAAATCTTTAGGATAAATAAAGCGATAATTAGTTTGATGTTTAATAATTTTAAAAACCTGATTTACAGACATTGATTTATTACTTTCTATCACTACTTTTTCTTGAGAAAAAGAATTCCCTGCACTTAAACTAAAAACAGTTGTGCATAATAAAAAAATGAGTGTTTTCATAATTGCTAATAATAGCTGTCTTCTAAAAAGAGAGAGGACAATAGTTGATTTATTTTTCATAAATTTGTTTGGTGTTAGTTAGACATTTAATTAATACTATCTTAGAAGGGAAGAAGTTAGATACACCGCCAAATGTTTTTACTTCTCCCTTTTTTTATTTTAATATTACAGTTTTCTTCTCTATCACATATTTATTAATTGCTTTAAAATTTTTAATAATTGACAATATTTCTTTTATATCTTGATTTTTATCTAAAATGCCATTAAATTCTATATTCTCAATAGCTTTATTTTCAAAAACAACCTCCATATCATACCATCTTGACAAAACTTTCATTATTTCCTTTAGTGATTTGTTTTCAAAACTAAAAACACCATCCTTCCAAGAAACGACGTTATAAACATCTACCATTTCTAATGCTAAGTCATTCGTGTTTGTATTTAAATTAGATTGTTGACTAGGTAATAAATTTTGTTTCTTACCGTCATAATTCAAGGCTACTTTACCTTCTACAAGAGTTGTATAGGTATTTGTTTCATCTTTATACGCTTTTATATTAAATTCGGTACCTATAACCTCCACTTCTTGATTCTTATTTAATACTTTGAATTTAGCCCCCTTGTGCTTAGAGCTAGGAGACACATTAAAATAGGCTTCACCATAAACTAGTTCCACTTCTCTATTGCCCCCATCAATAAATGCTACAGGATACTTTAGTTGTGATTCAGAATTTAACCATACTTGAGTACCATCTGATAATTTTAAATAAAACTGACCACCTCTTGGGATTGTCAGATAATTATATTTTATTTCTGAAGATGTTTTTTTGGACGAATTATAAACCAATTTTGTACCGTTACTATTTATAGTATTCGTTTGAAATGTGTTACCTTTTTCTAAAGTAATATTGGATCCATCATCCAATGTTAAAATAGCTTTATCGGTTCCTTTTTCTATAAGATTATTAAGTTTAACCACTTTTTCTTTTTCTGAATTAGTAGGCAAATCATCTTTAAAAAAATAGCTTGTTGCCAATATCCCCACAACAGCAGCCGCAGCCGCATACCTCCAATACGTCTTTTTTACCGGTATTATAATCTTACTCTTAATTTTATCTAAATCAGCTTGCTCATTAATTTGACTTTTTAAATTTAGTCGTTCATTAATTAAAGATTCATCTGTAAGATTCTTTAAAATATATTCTTTATCTGATTCATTAAAAATTTCTGAATGCTCTATAATTTTAGATTTTTCGTTTTTCAATAAAGACGCTGCTATTTCTTTTGATAGCTCTATTATTTTATTAAATCTGGGCATAAAATATATGTTGATTTATCCTAAATGTATGCTTATTTAACTATAAGACGACAAAAAAGCTTAGTAGGGTTAAAAATTTGATAAAAAAATATAGTTTTTTTTTTAATTTACTGAATATCAAAGACAAAAGCTATTAAAATAAAGTAGTCTTTTAGTAGTGGTCTAAGTTTTTTATAAGCTATTTTCTTTTGAGTCTTTATAGTATTGATAGACAAATTTAGCTCTTCTGCTATTTCAGGATTTGTAAATTCTCTAATACTTAGCCTTATAATTTGAGCACATTTATTGGGTAGGGAATTAATGGCATTTTCAATAATACCGGAAGCTTCTGTAATAACCACTTCACGTAAAAAAAATGATTCTGTTTCAATTTCTGCCATTTCTTTCATAGAGAAACGCTCGGTTGACTTGTAATTCTTACTCTTAAGATAATCAAGTGATTTATTTTTTACGGATGTATAAAGATATGATTTAATGTTGCTTTCGTTTTTAAACTCAATCTTATCTTCCCATATTTTTATAAATACATCCTGAACAATATCTTTAGATACTTCTAAATCCTCAATATATTTATTTGAAAACACACATAATAAAGAATATAACTTATTGAAAAGAACTTTATATTCTTTTAATGTTAATTTATATGTATCATTATTTTTCATCTCTCTGGTCAAAACTAATTAAAAGAAACTAACTTTTATTATTAAATTGTTTTTGTTTATTTTAGGTTTATTGATTCTTAAACTTAGTAAAATAGTTTTGAACAATCTTCTGGATCTTGAATATATCTCAAGTACAAACCAAATCTGTTGAAATGTGTTAAATCGAGACCAATTAGGTGGCATTATGTAAACTAGTGGGTTTTATTTTTGGACATTGTTTTCTACTCCAATTGCGAAAACACCTATAAGACACTTAAAAACGGTATGTGTTTTTATTGTCTAAAATGATTGTCTGTTTACAAGATTTTTAAAACTCTAAATGTTTCAAATAACGTTATTTTGGGTATTGAGAATATTGGAGAAGCTTATAAAATTATTATCTTTCGAAAAATTTAAATTTATAATCGAATGAAATTCAAAACGTTACTTTTATTATCTTTTATTGTTTTTTTTAATTGCAAAAAACAAAATTCAGAACCTGAGCTACAATCGATATCAACTTTAAAAGAATATTTTAAAGATGCATTCTTAATTGGAAACGCACTTAATGAAGATATAGTTTCTGGAAAAGATACTTCATCGCAAAACATTATACTAAAACAATTTAATGCCATTACTCCCGAAAATGTAATGAAAGCGGAACGAATAAACCCTGAACCTGGCGTCTACAATTTTAAGCCTGCAGATGATTTTGTGGAATTCGGACAAAAAAATAATATGTTTATTGTTGGTCATACTTTAGTTTGGCATAACCAAACACCCGCTTGGTTTTTTCAAGATAAAGACCATAACCCAAATACTAAAGAAGCACAAATCGAACGCCTGCGAAGCCATATAGAAACAGTAGCTGGTAGATATGCTGGTAAAGTAAATGCTTGGGATGTTGTAAATGAAGTGATAGATAATGATGGTTCTTACCGACCTACAACTTGGGTAAATGGAGTTGGTAATGGGGATACTTTGGTGAAAAATGCTTTTAAGTTTACTAATATGTATGCTCCAAACACCGAGTTATATTACAATGATTTTAATGCTTGGAGACCTACAAAAAGAGATGGTATTATGCGAATGGTAAGAATGCTTCAAAAAGAAGGTGTTCGAATTGATGGGATTGGTATTCAAGGGCATTGGGGCCTTAATTATCCTAAAACAGAATACATTGAAGCAGCCATAGATTCTTTTGCATCACTTGGAGTAAAAGTAATGATTACTGAATTAGATATTGACGTATTACCTCTAACTAAAGAAGGACAAATTATTGGAACAGGTTTGTTACATCCTCAATATGATTTAGAAGAATTTAAAACATTTTTAGATCCTTATCAAGATGGTTTACCTGAAGAGATGCAACAACAATTAGCAAATAGATATGCTGAATTATTTGAAATTTTTTATAGAAAGCGTGATAAAATAGACCGAGTAACTTTTTGGGGATTACACGATGGTATGTCTTGGAAAAATGATTATCCTATAGCTAACAGAACCAACTATCCCTTATTATACGATAGAAATAAAAATGCCAAACCTGCTTTAAATGCTATATTAAATATTAAAAAGGATTAGTTATCTTAATTCTTAAATCAACTCACTCTTTTGTTCATGTAAAAAAATATAATAACTTTGTTTACATAACACAATCGGTTGCATAACTAACAACCGCTAGTTAATTAACAACTAAACTAAATGAGTAAAGAGAAAAAACTTCGCAGCCAAGAATGGTTTGGAGGAGATGATAAAATGGGATTCGTACATCGCTCATGGTTACGTAATCAAGGCTATCCAGATGATTATTTTGAAGGCAAACCCGTCATTGGTATTTGTAATACTTGGTCTGAATTAACACCTTGTAACGGACACCTGGGTGATGTAGCTGAAATTGTTAAACGCGGCATTCTTGAAGCTGGCGGTTTCCCTTTAGAATTCCCCGTGATGTCTTTGGGAGAAACGATTATGCGCCCAACAACCATGCTATTTCGCAATTTAGCAAGTATGGATGTTGAAGAATCCATACGCGCCAATCCATTAGATGGTATTGTACTATTAACAGGTTGCGACAAAACCACGCCATCTACCATTATGGGTGCGTGTAGTGTAAATTTACCAACCATCGTGGTTCCTGGCGGCCCCATGTTAAATGGTCGTTTTAGAGGCGGTACCATTGGTTCTGGTTCATTCAATTGGATGATTAAGGAAAAACAAAAAACAGAGGAATTTGATGCTGAAGACATGCGTGAAGCCGAAATTTGTGCGGCACGAAGCATAGGGCATTGCAATACCATGGGCACAGCATCTACAATGGCTACCATGAGTGAAGCTCTAGGCTTAACACTTCCTGGTTTTTCATCCATTCCAGCAGCCGATTCTCGAAAAAAAGTGATGCAGCAGCTCTCTGGTCGTCGTATTGTAGAGATGGTGAACGAAGATTTAACCCTATCTAAAATTCTAACCAGAAAAGCTTTTGAAAATGCTATTGTAACGAATGCTGCGGTTGGTGGTTCTACCAATTTAATTATTCATTTAATAGCTATAGCTCGCCGAATTGGGGTCGATATAAAATTAGAAGATTTTGATACTATTGGTAGCCATATCCCCTTATTAGTTAATTTAATGCCTTCTGGAAAATATCTTATGGAAGACTTCTTCTATGCAGGTGGTTTACCAGTAGTTATGAAAGAATTGGGAGATTTACTACATCAAGATATTATTACTGCAAACGGTAAAACTTTTAAAGAAAACTACGTAAAAGCAAAGTGCTATGATAATGAGGTTATAGCTAAGATAGATAAGCCATTACAAGAAAATGCGGGTATAGCCGTGTTAAAAGGCAATTTATGTGAAAATGGCTCAGTAATTAAACCTTCTGCTGCAACTTTAAAACTTATGAATCATACTGGAAGGGCTGTTGTTTTTGAAAGCATGGAAGATTATCATGAACGCATTGATCATCCGGATTTAGATATTGATGAGAATTGTGTTATTGTCCTCAAAGGTGTTGGTCCAAAAGGATATCCTGGAATGCCTGAAGTTGGTAATGTAGATCTTCCAGAAAAACTCATCCTGAAAGGCGTTAAGGATATGATTCGTATTTCTGATGGCAGAATGAGTGGTACTGCTTACGGCACTGTTGTTCTCCATATCTCACCGGAATCAACAATAGGAGGTACTTTGGCGATTGTTCAAAATGGCGATATGATTACTTTAGATGTTGAAAATAGATTATTGCAACTTAATATTTCTGATGAAGAAATTACCAAAAGAAAATCAGAATGGCAAGCCCCAGAGCCTATGGCAACAAGAGGTTATGTACGTATTTATTTAGATCATGTTGAAGGAGCTGATGTTGGTGCCGATTTAGATGTTCTGGTTGGTGGCTCAGGTTCAAAGGTAGATAGAGATTTACACTAAAAAAACATGGTAGTTCTTTATCTATTAATATCAGTTTTACTTATTATTCTGCTAACGGCAAAGTTGAAAGTACATCCTTTTGTAGCTTTACTTTTAGTCGCTATTTGTTACGGAATAGCTGTCGGCATGCCTTTAAATCAAATTATCGATTCTGTCAATATAGGTTTTGGAAATACCTTAGGCGGTATTGGAATGATTATCATTTTAGGTGTTATTATTGGTGCTTTTCTCGAAAACTCTGGAGGCGCTTATGCATTAGCTGAAAAAGTTTTAAAATTCACTGGAAAGAAAAAAATCCCTTTTGCTATGGGACTTATTGGATGGTTTGTATCCATTCCTGTTTTTGCAGATAGCGGTTTCATGTTACTCGCTCCCTTAAATAAAAGTCTATCCAAAAAAGCAGGTATTTCACTATCTGGAACAGCCATAGCATTGGCACTAGGTTTAACGGCAGCACATACATTAGTGCCACCCACACCAGGACCCATTGCAGCAGCACATTACTTAAATGCAGATTTAGGTTTAGTGATGTTATTAGGTATTCCAATAAGTTTCTTTGCTTTAATGATGGGTTTAATATTTGTTAAAAAAGTGGTTTCAAAAACCTATATTGATCCTGATCCAAAAATTACAGATGCCGAAATTACGGAACGACTTAAAAATGCACCAAGTGCATTTAAGTCAACTATACCTATTATTGTTCCCATAATCCTTATTGTTATAAAATCCTTGGTGACTTCGGTTTTTGGTTATAAAACTGACGATTACGAATCATTTCCAACATTTATAAAAATAATATTATTTTTAGGTGAACCTTTTATAGCTTTACTAATTGGTTGTTTTTTATCACTAACCCTTCCGAAGAAATTAAACAGAGACATGTTTTCTACTTCTGGTTGGATTGGGAAAGCTTTATTAGGAGCTTCTTCTATTTTATTAATTACAGGAGCTGGTGGTATATTTGGTCAAGTGCTTAGAGATTCAGGGATTGCAACTACTTTAGGCGAAACATTATCGAACATAAACATTAGTATTTGGTTGCCATTTTTATTAGCAGCGTCCATAAAAACAGCACAAGGTTCGTCAACTGTTGCATTAGTAACAACCGCATCCATTTTAGCACCCATGATGTCAAGTTTAGGTTTTGAAACCGAATTACAAAAAGCCATGGTTGTTATAGCCATTGGAGCAGGTTCGTCTGTGGTTTCACATGCAAATGATAGTTTCTTTTGGGTGGTAACGAGGCTTTCTGGAATGGATGTAAAAATGGGATATCGTTTTCATAGTATAGGAACATTTATTTTGGGCACATCGGCAGCCCTATTATTATTCATTTTATATTTAATTTTAGCATAATGAAGATTTACAACACATCAAAAGGGGTTTTAATTGAATTAGAAAAAATGTTTCATCTCATTAATAAAAATTGGGATGAATTAATTAATGATGATAATTTATACAACAATTTAAAAAGCATTGTAAACACAAGTGCTCCGATTGATAATCATCATGATTTGATTGATAATTATCTAAAAGCACCATTAGAAAGTCAAGAAATTTGGGCGAGCGGCGTTACGTATTTTAATAGCAAAATGGCTAGACAAGAAGAAAGTAAAGATGCGGGGGGCGCAGATTTTTACGAACGTGTTTATTATGCTGATAGACCCGAGTTATTCTTTAAAGCGACAGCGCATCGTTCCGTGCCTTCTGGAGGAAAAGTAACTATTAGAAAAGATTCTACTTGGGATGTTCCTGAACCGGAATTAACTTTGGTAATTACTTCAAACGGAAAAATTATTGGTTATACCATTGGTAACGATATGAGTTCGCGAAGTATTGAAGGTGAAAACCCCCTGTATCTACCACAAGCCAAAACATTTGATGCTTGTGCTGGTGTAGGTCCCTGTGTTTTGGTTACCGATAAACCTTTACCTTTAGATACTAAAATCCATTTAAAAGTAATTAGAAATACAGACGTTATTTTTGATGAAACCACCAGTATTAGTAAAATGAAACGTAACCCTCAAGAATTAGTTGAATATCTATTTAGAGAATGTACCTTCCCTAAAGGATGCTTGCTAATGACCGGGACAGGCATTGTACCTACAACTGATTTTACTCTAAAAAGCAAAGACGAAATTCAAATTTCAATAGATCATATAGGTACTTTAATTAATTATGTAAGATGAAACTAATTAAAACCGTATTTCTTTTTTGCCTACTTACTGCCATACATATCTCTAATGCTCAAGACAGTAAGTATACTTGGGGAGAAGACTCGAATCGACATGAAAATATTCCTAAAGGAACTGTAGCTAAATATGTCTGGAAGAGTACCATTTTTGAAGGAACCATTAGAGAATATTTTATATATGTTCCTGCTCAATATAAATCTAATGAAGCTACAGCTTTAATGGTTTTTCAAGATGGACATGCGTATATAAATGAAGAAGGTAGTTTTAGAGCGCCAATCGTATTTGATAATCTTATTTATCAAAAAGAAATGCCAGTGACTATAGGATTATTTATCAATCCGGGTGATATAAGTTCCGTATTACCTGAAGACCCTTTTAGAGCTAGTAACCGAAGTATTGAATACGATAGTTTAAATGATGATTATATTCGCTTTCTTATGGAAGAACTTATACCCGAAATAAGTAAAACGTATAACATAACGACCAATCCTAAAATGAGAGCCATTTGCGGATTGTCTTCAGGTGCTATTTGTGCTTTTACAGCAGCATGGGAACGACCAGATTATTTTAATAAGGTGATGAGTCATATTGGAAGTTTTACAAATATTCGTGGAGGACATAACTATGAAGCTATGATTAGAGAAACACCTAAAAAAAATATTAAAGTATATCTTCAAGATGGATCTAACGATTTGAATAATGAATACGGAAATTGGTGGCTTGCTAATCTGCAAATGGCATCATCACTAGAATATATGTCCTACGATTATATGTTTGTAAAAGGTGATGGAGCACATAATGGAAAACATGGAGGCAGCGTGTTTCCAGAAGCACTAAAATGGCTATGGTCTGATTTTAAAAAGAAATAATAATTAAACAAATTATAAAAATGAGATTGACAGGAGGAAATTATATCGCTGGTTTAGTATCATCAGAAGGAAAAAGTACGTTTACAAGCATTAATCCTTTAAACGCATCAAAATTACCAACAGATTTTCATGAAGCTACCATAGAAGAAGTTCATAAAGCAGCTATAAAAGCGCATGAAGCATTTGCTATTTATAGCAAAAAAAGCGGCAACAAAAAAGCAGATTTTTTAGATGCAATAGCCGATGAAATTTTAAATTTAGGAGATGCTTTAATTGAACGTTGTTGTGCCGAAACTGGCTTACCTGCAGGAAGAATTACGGGTGAAAGAGGACGAACTATGGGGCAATTAAAAATGTTTGCTACAGTTTTACGCGAAGGTTCTTGGGTTGATGCACGAATTGACCATGCAATACCTGATCGTGAACCATTACCAAAAGTTGATATGCGATCTATGCAAAAACCATTAGGGGCTGTAGGTGTTTTTGGAGCAAGTAACTTTCCTTTAGCCTTTTCAGTTGCTGGTGGAGATACTGCTTCTGCTTTAGCAAGTGGTTGTACCATAGTTGTAAAAGGACACCCTTCGCATCCAGGAACTTGCGAAATGATTGCTATTGCAATAAATAAAGCTATTGAAACATGTAACATGCCCAAAGGTGTTTTTTCTTTAGTACAAGGGCAATCGGTTGAAGTTGGTATGGCCATAGTAAACCATCCACTCATAAAAGCAATTGGTTTTACAGGTTCATTCAAAGGCGGAAAAGCAATTTTTGATGCTGCAAATAAAAGACCCGAACCAATTCCTGTATATGCTGAAATGGGAAGTACCAACCCTGTTTTTATTTTACCAAACGCATTGAAACAAAATGGAAATGATATTGCTCAAGGATTAACAAATTCTGTGACCCTTGGAGTCGGTCAATTTTGTACAAGCCCAGGACTTGTCTTTTTACAGAATTCTGAAATTTTATCTGGTTTCAAATATACAGTTTCACAACATTTTGAGCAGGTTGAGGCAAATACCATGTTAAATAGCGGAATTAAAAAAGCATTTGATAAAGGCATAGATTTTTTGAATAGTAAAAGGGAAGTCAATTTATTAGCAAAGGGAAAAGTTAATAACGAAGGCTATAAGGGAACATCATACATTTTTGAAACATCGGCTAAAAATTTTATTAAAGAAAATTATTTAGAGGAAGAGATTTTTGGACCATCAACCATATCCATTACAGCAGATTCTAAAGAAGAATTATTAGCGTCCGCCCATAAATTAAAAGGACATTTAACAGCTACTCTTTTTGCTACCGAAGAAGATTTAGAAAATTATACAGATTTAATTCAAATCTTAGAACAAAAAGTAGGCAGATTAATTATCAATAATTATCCAACAGGTGTTGAAGTATGTCATTCTATGGTGCATGGTGGCCCATTTCCATCCACTTCCAACAGTCGTTCAACATCAGTAGGAACAGGAGCTATTACGCGATTCACAAGACCCTTCTGTTACCAAAATTTCCCTAATCACTTATTGCCAAATGAATTAAAAAACGAAAATCCATTACATATTTTCAGAATTATTGATGGCGAAATAACAAAGTAATTTAACTTTAAAAGGTGTGCTAATTGCTATTAGTAAACATTTATCACAGTTTTTATAAAGTTCGTAAAATCAATTAACAACACATAAAATTACCTCATTTTGAAAAAGAAGACTGTTTTTAAAATCATTAGTATTTCGCTTCCTTTTTTAATAATATTAATAATTGAGGTTGGGTTGAGAAGTTTTGGATATGGTGATAACTATCAGCTATTTAATAAAGTGAAAGTTGAAAATAGACCAGAATATCTTATAATGAATTCTGACATCTCTAAAAAATATTTCAAAAATGAAGGCTTTCATTCTGATAATCAATCCGATTTGTTCCTTAGAACAAAAACAGACAGTACCTTTCGAATTTTTGTACAAGGGGCTTCTACAGTAGTGGGCTTTCCATTTTATCATGGTGGCTCTTTCCCTCGTATGTTAAAACAAAGACTGTCTGAAACATTTCCAGGAAAAAATATTGAAGTTGTAAACACAGGAATTACAGCTGTAAACTCCTATACATTATGGGATTTGACTGATAAAATAATAGAACAAAAACCAGACCTTGTAATTATTTACGCAGGACATAATGAATACTACGGAGCTTTAGGTGTTGGTTCATCAAGCTCTTTTGGAAGTCATCCCGTTATAGTTAGATCGTATCTTTTTCTTAAAAATTTCCGTTTCTTTCAATTATTAGATAATACATATACTAAGTTTCTTAGTCAAAAAAAGGACACACCTAAAGTTGGTGAAACAACCTTGATGGAAGTTATGGCAAAGGAACAACGTATAGCTTTAAATTCGGAGGTTTTTCAAGCAGGAATAAACCAATTTGAAGATAACTTAGAAAAAATTTTAAATACCTACAAGAAGAAAAATATTCCAGTTATTATTTCTACCATAGTGTCCAATGAGAAAGATATTAAACCTTTTATTAGCGATTCTATAGAAGATACTAAAAAGTTTACTAAAGCTTTAAATGAGGGGAATTTGGAAGCTAATAAATTAGCCCAAAATAATGGCATGGCAGCATATACACTTGGTCGTTTTTACCTTAACAAGAACCAAGATACAGCTAAAAAATATTTGCATCTGGCTAAAGAATTAGATTTTTTAAGATTTCGAGCACCTGAAAAAATAAATGATGTCATTGTGAATTTAGCTAAAAAACACCATTGTTCTTTGGTGGATATGAAAGCTATTTTTTTATCGCATTCTGAAAAAGGTATAATTGGAGATGAACTACTTACAGAACATTTACACCCAAATATAAAGGGTTCTTTTATTATGGCAGATGCCTTTTATAACAAAATTAAAGAATTAAAATATTTAAGTAATTGGGATAATTATATATCCTATACTGAGGCTTTTGAAGATATACCCATCACACAAATTGATTCTCTAAGAGGTAAATTCCTTATAGATGATTTAAAAAACTCATGGCCATACGACTTAAGTATGTCTAGAAATAAACCATTATCGTCATATCACTACATACAAAACCCAACTTACGAAGAAAGAAGAGCTATAGAAATTCATACAAATCAAGTAGTAGATTGGAGAGATATCATGTATCAATCCTATCATAGATATAATAAAGAAAAAGCTTACCAAAAAGGACTTCAAGTAGCCCAATCTCTAATTTTTGAATACCCCGAGGAAGCAGAAGTGTATTCTTTAGCAGGAAATATGTGTTTAAATCTAAACAAAATAAACAAAGCAGCCTATTACTTTTTTAAATGCAATGAATTAGATAAAACCAGTACATCAGCACAACAATTAGCCTCTATATATATTAAATTAAATAAGATGGATTTAGCAAAAAAAACGCTTTTGGAAGCAAAGAAGAGAGGTGAAAATGATGAAGAACTTAAAATGATGCTTAAAGACATAACTAACAAGATAAATTAAAACACTTACCAAGGGTTTTTAATATCTTTATTGGTATATAAATGATTCCGCTTAATAAAATGAGAATCATTTTCTTCTTTTTTAAGTATTTGATTTGCGCCAAACATACGCTGAAAAAAGGATATTGGGCATAGGAACAAATAAAATATGAGGGACATGGTTATATAATTCATCACAATTCCTAAATATTCAGAAAAAGCAAACCATACTTTGCCTATAAAAATTGTTAGTTTTTTAGAAATAAAGGACATAGCTAACAAGCCAATCGATACATAAACAAGCCAATTAACATCAAACCACAAGGAAGCTACAAGCGATACTAAAGCTAAAACAATAATGGTTTCAAGAGATTTTTCCCAATTCATTAGAATAACGAGTAAATAAATGGCGCCAATGCCGAACCACTTGTTATAAATATTAATGCGCCAAAAATCATGAATATTATAATTAATGGTACAAGCCACCACTTTTTTCTTTCTCTTAAAAAAACAAAAAAATCTTTAATAAACTCCATCTATTTTTCAATTATATAATTTTCTAAAACCAAAATATCCATACCAGATTTAATAAAACAAAGATATGCGTCTTCTGGAGTATTAACTATCGGTTCGTCTTTCACATTAAAACTAGTATTTATAAGAACTCCAGTACCACTAAGTTGTTTATAAGATTGTATTAAATTCCACAGTGTTGGGTTTACATCTTTATTAACCACCTGAACCCTCGCTGAAAAATCAATATGCGTAACAGCAGGCAAATCAGACTTTATAAACTTACGTTTTTCTTCTAAACTAAATCCTTCAAAATCTACTGGCAAGCTTCTTCTTAGAGATTTCTTAACTTTACTTGTAAACAACATATAATATGACAGTTTACCTTGTTCAAAATAATCGTCATAATCTTCCTCACAAACCACAGGTGCAAATGGCCTAAAACCTTCTCTGAATTTAATTTTCATATTTAAGGTATATTGCATTTCCGGATCTGTAGGATCTGCTAATATACTTCTGTTTCCCAATGCTCTTGGACCAAATTCTGTTCGACCTCTATACCAACCCACCACTTTCTTTTTCGCTATCATTTGAGCTGTGGCTTTTGTTAGCTCATCGGTATTTTCATAATATTGGTATTTACATTTATATTTTCGCAATAGTCTTTCAATATCTTCATTTGAACTTTTATACCCTAAATAAACATCGAAAGGCTTGTTTAAACCTTGAAATTTTAAATCCTGCTTAATATGAGCGACAGCTAATGCTGCTCCTAAAGCACCTCCTGAATCTCCAGCAGCTGGTTGCACATATATATCTTTAAAGATGTTTTGTTTAAATAACACTGAATTTGCAACACAGTTAAGAGCTACACCTCCAGACAAACATAAATTGTCTTCACCTGTTTCTTCCTTTATAAATTTAATTAGCTTAATAAGGACTTCTTCTGTAACTTTTTGCGCAGCAAGTGCTAAATCGGCATGTATTTGTTCCAATTTATCTTCTGGTAACCTTTTCTTAATTCCAAATATATTTTCCCATTTTTTAGAATCAACCATTCTCAATCCCACAGGATATTCAAAGTAATCCATATTCAATTTTATCGAACCATCAGATTTAATATCAATTAGCTTTTCTTTTATAAGAGCCACAAATTGGGATACTCGTTTTGAGTTTGGATTTCCATAAGGAGCGAGTCCCATCATTTTATATTCACCTGAATTAACTTTAAACCCTAAAAAATAAGTGAATGAAGAATAATACAAACCTAATGAATTTGGGAAATGTAGTTCACCTAATACTTGAAGGCCTTTTTCTCCAGAAGCAATACCATAAGATGTTGTTGCCCATTCACCTACTCCATCAATGGTTAAATAAGCACATTTACTATAAGGAGACGTGTAAAAGGCACTGGCCGCATGAGAGAGATGATGCTCAGGAAAATTTATAGGTATTTTAATAGTTTTTGATGTACTTAGTGCTTTAATTCTTTTGTTTATAAACTGCTTAATGAATAATTTTTCTTTTAACCAAACAGGCATCGCTTTTGCAAATGATGTGAAACCTTTTGGGGCAAATGCATAATAAGTTTCTAGTAACCTTTCAAATTTTAAAAAAGGTTTGTCATAAAAAGATATAAAATCAATATCTTCCATACTTATCCCTGCTTCGTTCAAACAATACTCTATTGCTTTTTCAGGGAATGAGGCATCATTTTTAATTCTTGAAAACCGTTCTTCTTGAGCTGCATATAATACTTTTCCATCTTCTATTAATGAAGCCGCGGAGTCATGATAATAAGCAGAAATACCAAGAATTTTCATTTATTATATAAGATTTTATAATTTACAACACAAACAATCGGTTGCTAAAATAACAAATTAATAATTAAAGTTAATATTAGAAATGACCATTATAATTTACATAAAAAAAACCTAAATAGTCATTTTTTACAAGTAAACATAAATAATTAATAATCAGATAATTAAAAATAATTTTAACAAAAAAAATTAATGATTTAATGTAAAAGCATCCTATTCTTAATAAACAAGAACCTGTCTTACTTCCTAAATTTTAATTTAAATAACCTAACACTTTTTAAATATTTTACGCAATCGGTTGTGTTTTGTGAAATTATTTTATACTTTTGGTTAATATGAAACATATTAAAGATAAAATGGAATAGAATTTTAGGTCCATTAATACAACTATTTAACATTTATTACTAACTAATCACATTTTTCTAAACTCAATTTTTATGACAAACTTTTTATTTTTTAAGAGACAACACATTAAACCTCTGGGATTTTTTATTCTCATGTTTATGGTTTGTACAGGAATGAATGCACAAAGTACCATTACGGGATCAGTCTCAGCTTCTGACGGGCCAATACCTGGTGCTAATGTAATTTTGAAAGGCACAAACACTGGAGCGGCTACTAATTTTGATGGTGAATTTGTACTAAATAATGTACCAGCTAACGGCGTTTTGGTTTTTAGCTTTTTAGGTTACAAGACCAAAGAGGTATTAATAAACGATCAAAAACGAATTAATGTAATACTTGAACTTGACACCGCTGCTTTAGACGAAGTTGTTGTGATAGGGTATGGTACACAACGAAAAGAATCTGTAACGGGTTCTGTTGCTTCAATTAAAGGAGAAGAAATGCGCGATGTCCCTTCTGCCAATATTACTCAATCTTTACAAGGTAGAGTCTCAGGGGTTGAATTTGCGCAAAGTTCTACAAAACCGGGAGCTTCTATGCAAATTCGTGTGCGTGGTACACGTTCATTAAATGCTAGTAACGATCCTTTAATTGTATTAGATGGTATTCCTTTCGCAGGTTCTATTACCGATCTAAACCCCACCGATATAAAAAGCGTTGACATTCTTAAGGATGCTTCTTCAACAGCTATTTATGGGTCTCGGGGGGCTAACGGTGTCATATTAGTTACTACGAATAAAGGAAGTAAAGGACAAGAAGCTAAAATAAGCTATACTAGCTATTTTGGTGTTAAAAATATTTTTGCTAAATATCCTATGATGAATGGTGAACAATTTGTTAAACTTCGTACAGAAGCAAATATTTATCAAAATCCTGGTTTAGATGAATCAAATGATGTGAATACCGATTGGCAAGACTTACTCTTTGGTACAGCCACAGTAACAAGTCACGATATAGGTATTTCTGGCGGCGGTGAAAAAAGTAACTATAATTTTGGTTTAGGTTATTATAAAGATGAATCTGTACTTCCTGGTCAAGATTACGAACGTATTTCACTACGAGCATCTATCGATCAAGAAATAGGCGAATATATTAAAGTTGGTTTTACAACAAACAATAACTATTCAGTTAGTAATGGTAACAGCTTAGGCATCTACGGTACTTTAAATTCGTCACCTATATCAGATCCTTATAATGATGACGGGTCGTTAAAAAGAGTGATACAAATGCCTGCAGACCCACAGTGGGTATATACACGAAATAGTATAGAAGCTTTAGGTGATCGTTATATTGATCAGACCCGAAGTTTAGGATCTTATAATTCAGTATACGGTGTGGTTCAAATTCCAGGTATCGAAGGTTTGAGCTATCGTATAAATCTTGGGTTGAATTATCGTCAATCCAATAGTGGTTATTATCAAGGTGAAGGTGTTTTTAGTGATAATCCTACAACTGTATCATCGGCTGCTATTAGCAATTCTCATACTACCAGTTGGACCATTGAAAACATCCTTTCTTATGATCGCACCTTTGCAGATAAACATAACTTTAATGTATTAGCATTATATTCTTCTGAAGAAAATTCATATAATAAATCGCGAATTACAGCCAAAGATATTCCTACAGATTCTTTTCAATTCTACAATCTGGGGCGTGCTAATGAACAACCTGTAGTTGATCCTAAAGAACAATTGTACTCTGTTAGTGGATTACAATCTGTAATGGGGCGTTTAATGTATTCTTATGACAACCGCTATATGCTTTCAGCAAGTTACAGAACTGATGGATCCTCAAGATTAGCTCCAGGGCACAAGTGGGTTTCATATCCAGCTGTTTCTGTTGGGTGGAACATTCACAATGAATCTTTTATGGAAGATGTTAGTTTAATAAATTCATTAAAACTACGTGCTGGTTATGGCACCACTTCTAACCAATCTATCGATCCTTATTCTACCCTTGGTCAATTAGGGACTACCCCATACAATTATGGAGACACTTATACAACTGGATTTAGTATATCAGAATTACCTAACCCTGATTTAGGTTGGGAAAAATCTACAACAATGAACTATGGGTTAGATTTTAGTATATTAAATAACCGCTTATCTGGTACAGTAGATTATTACAATACAAAAACCACAGATCTTTTATTTAGAGTTGCTTTACCACAAACATCTGGAGTTGGTAGTTACATGGCAAATATAGGCGAATCGGAAAATAAAGGGCTTGAGTTTGCTCTTAATGCAGTTATATTAGACAATCCAGATGGTTTAACATGGGATGTGGGTATTAATGTTTACACAAATAAAAATGAGCTTACAAAACTAGCATCTGGTCTTGATAGAGATGAGAGTAACTGGTGGTTTGTAGGCCATCCAATAGATGTGATTTATGATTATAAAGCTGTAGGTCTTTGGAATCAAGACGATCCTCAATATCAATATTTAAAAACATTTGAACCAGGTGGTGCTGCAGGTATGATTAAAGCTGAATATACTGGTGATTATAATCCTGATGGTTCCCCTGTTCGAGCTATCGGTCCCGATGACAGACAAATTATGAGTATGCAGGCTGATTTTCAAGGTGGGTTTAACACCCGTTTAACTTACAAAAGTATCGATTTAAGTATTGTAGGTACTTTTAAAAGTGGCGGACTACTTATTGCCACACCTTATGGATCCAATGGATACCTAAATATCTTAACTGGTCGTAGAGGTAATATAGACGTGGATTACTGGACACCAGATAACACAGATGCTAAATTTCCGAAACCAGGTGGTATAGGAGGTGATCAACCTAGGTATCTTAACTCATTGTCATATATTGATGCTTCATATATGAAAATTAGAACGATTACATTAGGTTATAATTTTGAACAAAGCGAATGGTTTAAAAATACTGGTATTGATAAATTGAGACTTTATGTAACAGCACAAAACCCATTTGTATTTTTCTCACCTTACAAAAAACTCTCTGGTATGGATCCAGAAACCAATTCATTTGCTAATGAAAATTCTGCTGTGACTATTGGTGCAGATGACCAAAGAAAGCGTTTGTTAACTATTGGTACAAATACACCAACCACAACGAACTATGTAGTCGGTCTTAATATCTCATTCTAAAAAAATAATTATGAAAAGAATACAAATTAAAACATTTATAGCATCAACAACCTTAATGGTGTTGGTTTTGCTTGGTTGCTCAGATATTTTAGAGGAACAACCACGTAGTATTTATACCCCCGAATATTTGAAAACTGAAAAAGGTATATTTGGAGGATTAACCGCTTTATATGCACACACCCGTAACTTTTACGGTAGCGGTTATTATTTGTCTGGGGTGCAGTCTGGTACCGATGAAAGTACTTGGGGACAGAACGTTAACAATGATGCAAAAAATGCCGATTTTTCTGGAGTAGGAAACCTTTCTTCTCAAAACAATCCTTATGGTGGAATTTGGGGAGTGTTTCCAAATATTAACACTGCTAGTGGAATTATCGAAAATGGAAAGGCCATTGGCTCAATTTCTGATGCATTAATAGCAGAAGCTAGATTTTTTAGAGCATTCGATTACTTTTTGTTAGTACAAAATTTTGGAGGAGTTCCTTTAGATCTTGGTGCCGGAGAATTAAAATTTAATACATCAATAGTTCGTACATCTGTACGTAACACCGTTCCTGAAGTTTATACAAAAGCTATTTTTCCAGATTTACTACAAGCTATAACAGATTTACCTGATGAAAATTCTAGAGCCACAGGAACTGTAAATAAAACTGTTGCACGTTTATACCTGTCTCAAGCTTATTTAACGTATGCCTGGTGGTTACAAAATCCAAATAACATACCTACTTATCCAGCGGCTCCTAGAACCGATCCCGATGGTCATGACGCGAATTGGTATTTTCAGCAAGCCTATGATATAGCTGCGGATGGGATTAACATGCGTCCTGGTTCTATAGGTTTACTTGATTATTATTACGATGTAAATGAAGGATCAAACGACCGTAATAAAGAAATGCTATTGTATGCAGATCATACAGAAGGTAGTGATTTGTATAATGGTGCTGTTGTTTCTGGATGGGGGTCTGGTGGTTCTCCTGGAAATTTTGCAGGATGGTTGGCAACATGGGATTATACGGCAATAAGAAGTGCTACCACACCTGGTGCCACAACTAGTGGTTATAGTATTGGTTCTGTGGGACGTGAAGCTGTGCAGCCTCATGGGCGCCCATGGACCGGCTTTGCTCCTACACATCAAACCATTAAAAATACGTTTGCTGATAAAACAAACGATTCTCGTTATGATGGTTCTTTCACAACCGTTTACCGTGGCAACTGGCAAAGAAATGGAAATACAGCAACTACATTATACAATGCTAATGGCTTGCCAGTTCAAATGGAAGACCCCATATTAACTTTTATAGATATAGACAATCCTGCAATTGTTTACCCAAGTGATGCTGGTAAAAGTGGTGTGGGTGCTGGTGAATTACCAGGAAGATCAGATTGGATAGTAACCCCTACTGGAATAAGCAGACTCATGTTTCCGGGTCTATGGAAACTTGGTCCTTATCGTACTGATAATGGAAATACTTTAGGACAAGCAAACGTTACTTATACACGTCCTTTCCCAATTGCAAAATTTTCTGAGCTTTATTTTATAGCCGCAGAAGCAGCTGTAAAAGGAGCTTCTACATCAGCAATAGACGGTACAAATGGAAGTGCCTTAGCGTTAATAAATGTAATTCGTGCTCGTGCAGGCAAATGGCGTTATGACAACAACGCTAAAACTATCAAAATTCAGGATAATAGCGCTGCAATGGTGAATGCTACCATTAGCCCTATTACTATTGATTACATTTTAGATGAACGTACCCGTGAATATTATGGTGAAGGAAAGCGTTGGTATGATTTAGCTCGTACACAAACATGGCACACAAGAGCTGCATCTTACACTATTTGCGGAACGAATAAAGGAGATCATACTCCTGTAATTGTTCCTCGTACAATTCCATTAACAGCATATTTACGCCCCATTCCACAAAGTCAATTTGATAGAATGGAAGGTACTGATGCTAATATTGCGGCTTATCAAAACCCCGGTTATGAATAAATTTATTCATAGTTCTACTCATAAGAGTTAGTTTATTTTTAGTTTTTTTCAGCTACCTAAAGTCTTTAAAAATAGTCTTTAGGTAGTTTTTTATTAGAAAACCATTGATAAAAAAGAGGCTGTATGAAAAGTGTTATTCTGAGTCATATTGAGCCTGTCGAAATATTCAAACTTATTGATAATCCATATCAGTTTCGACAAGCTCAACCTGAAAAAGTAAATAAAATACACTTTTAAGACAGCCTCTTTTATTTATAAAAAACAAATATTTATATTCTATATGAATATAGTATCAAGCCATTATATCATAGTTAATAGAAACTATCACAGAATGTTTATGAGTTCCTTCTTTTGACAAACATGAACATAGTAATACAAATACGACTTCTCTTCTTTTTTACAAATAGACTATTGCGACACTTAATATTATAAAGGGTTTTTATTGATTTCTGATAAAGATATCTATATATTTCCTGGTCACCATTATAACCTTTGAAAGTTCATATATCCAGTTAAATAGGCATCATAAAACTTTAACGCAACCGATTGTTTTTTTTCAATTTAATTCTTTATATTTGGTTAATATGAAGCATATTTAAGATAAAATAGCATAGATTTTAAATGTTACAGGGTTTTACTACACAACTATTACTAATTATTAACATTTTTTTAAAACTTAATTTTTATGACACACTTTTTACTTATTAAAAGCAGACATACTAAACAGTTAGGATTTTTAATTCTAATGTATATGTTTTGTACTGGGATGAATGCCCAAATATCGGTATCTGGAAACGTTTCTGATGTGGATGGTCCTATTCCTGGAGTAAATGTAATTTTAAAAGGCTCTAATAATGGAGCCGCAACAGATTTTGATGGAAAATTTACGATTAGCAATGTTCCATCTAACGGAGTTTTAGTATTTAGCTTTTTAGGCTATAAAACCACTGAAGTATCTATTAATAACCAACAAGAAATCAATGTAACACTTGAAGCAGATACAGCAACGTTAGATGAAGTTGTAGTGATAGGCTATGGCGCTGTGAAACGAGGTGATTTAACAGGTGCTGTATCATCTGTTTCTAGCGAGGCTATAAGCCAATCAGTTTCTACTACTATTGATCAGGTTTTACAAGGGCGTGCAGCTGGTGTCCAACTTCAGCAAAATAATGGAGCGCCTGGAACGTCATCATCTATACGTATTAGAGGTATAAGTTCATTGAATTTATCAAACGAGCCGATTTTTGTTATTGATGGCGTTATTATAGATGGTTATTCAGGATCTAATGATAATCCGTTATCAGCTATCAACCCATCAGATATTGTTTCTATGGATGTGTTAAAAGATGCTTCTGCAACTGCTATTTATGGGTCTAGAGCCTCAGGTGGTGTTATTATTATTACGACTAAACGAGGTAAAAAAGGACAACTATCAATGACATATGATACTTATATAGGTTGGCAAGAATTACCTAAAAAATTAGCTGTACTTAATTTACAAGAGTATGCTATACATAAAAATACACGTGCCGATTTAGGAATTGTGCAGCGTGATAATAATTTTATACGTCCTGATTTATTAGGAGAAGGAACCGATTGGCAAGAAGAATTATTCAACAATGCCATGATGCAAAGTCATAACTTGTCTGTTGCAGGAGGTACAGAAAAAAGCACCTATGCCTTAGGAATTGGTTATTTAGATCAAGAAGGAACGGCTATTGGTTCAGATTTTAATCGTTTTAATTTAAGAGGTGTTATTGATACTCAGGTAAAAGACTTTTTGAAAGTGGGCGTTAATTTAGCATTTTCCAATTCTAAACAAACAACAACTATTAATGATTGGGCTTTAATTCCAACTGCACTAAAGCAAACCCCAAATGTGGCTGTTCGTAATGCCGATGGTTCATTTGATGGGCCTGATACAGATCAATTTGTACAAAACAATCCAATTGGTTTGGCTTCAATTAATGATAATCATAATGAAAAAGCAGGATTACGAGCCAATACTTATGCCGAAATAACATTTATGAAGGGTCTTACACTTAAAACCACCTATGCTTTAGATTATGGTTTTGGAAACACCTATCAATTTAGACCATCATACACTTTTGGAGCTATAAATAATACCATTAGAGAAAGTACCCGTTCAAAATCTTATAATAAATTTTGGAGTTGGAATAATATTTTAACGTATGACAAGCAATTTGATAAACATAATATTACAATGATGCTTGGTCAAGAAATGCAGGAAAATCATTGGGAATATTTAAGTGGTTATAGATCAGGGTTTCTTACCAACGGAGCTACCGATTTAGATGCAGGTGATGCTACAACAGCCAAAAACGAAAATAGAAGCGGCACGAGTGCAATTAAATCCTATTTTGGAAGATTTTTATATGCTTTTGATGACAAATATTTATTAACCACAACCTTGCGTAGAGATGGCTCTTCAAAATTTATAGAAGACAATCGTTGGGGATGGTTTCCATCTGCAGCTTTAGCTTGGAAAATTTCTAATGAAAATTTTTTAAAAAACAGTAGTACAATTAATAACGTTAAGCTTCGTTTAGGTTGGGGAGTTGTGGGAAATCAGAATGTGCCTAATAATGCTTATACATCAACTTATAGAGCTGTTGCTACAAACTGGGGAACAGGTTTGTTAGCTGGAAATACAGCGAATACTGATTTAAAATGGGAAACAACATATTCTAGCAATGTAGGTTTAGATCTTAGTCTTTTTAATAATCGGATAGAATTGATTGCTGATGTTTATTATAAAAAAACAAAAGACCTTTTATTAGAAGTCCCGCTTCCTGCCTTTGTAGGAACCTCTGGAAACGGATCTACATCTGCACCGTGGGTAAATATTGGGTCTCTTGAAAATAAAGGATTAGAACTTACTTTAAATACTGTGAATTATGATATAAAAGATTTTTCATGGAATTCTAACTTTATTTTTTCTCTTAATAGAAATAAAGTGCTATCGCTTAATAATGAAGCAGGCGTTTTAAACAAAACGCTTCAACAAGGTTCAGATGTTACAAATGTTACACGTACCGCTGTTGGGCAACCAGTTGGTCAGTTTTATGGATATAAAGTGATTGGGCGTTTCGAAAATGCTACTGATTTTTATTATAAAAATGATAATGGAGATATTATACCAACAGCATTACCAGCAAATATGGGAATTGGTGAAAACGGTGTTTGGATAGGCGATTACATATTTGAGGATAAAGACAATAGTGGTGTTATAGACGAAAGCGATCTTCAATATATTGGTAATCCAGCACCAGATTTTACATTTGGTATAGGAAACACCTTTACTTATAAAGGCTTTGATTTAAACGTTTTAGTAACGGGGTCTTATGGTAATGACATTGTGAATTATCAGCGTCGCTTTTTAGAAAATCCTAGAGGAAATACGAATTTGTTAAAAACAGCTTTAGGTTATGCGCAATTAAGCTTAATTGACCCTAACGGACCAAATGATTATCGGAACGTACAAATTACAGGTGGTGACTCCTACATGCCTCGTATAGCGGCATCTTCGGGAGCATCAGAATCTAACTTCCGTTTTAGTGATCGATTTGTTGAAGATGGTTCTTACGTAAGAATTAAAAACATTTCTTTCGGGTATAATTTTCCTCAAGAATGGATTTCAAAGTTCAACCTTCAAAATGTAAAAATTTATGCAAACATGCAAAATGTATTCACATTTACTAAATACACAGGTTATGATCCTGAAGTTGGTTCTATAAACCAAGATGCGCTTTTAACAGGTATTGATAACGGACGTTATCCTTCACCAAGTATACTTACTGTTGGATTAAATGTTAAATTTTAAAAAAAAATGATTATGAAAACAAAAAATATCATATACATCGTTCTTATAATGATTTTCCCTATTCTTTGGACGAGCTGTAGCGATCTTCTAGATGTAGAACCAGAAGATTTAGTTACTGAAGAAAATTTCTACCAATCAGAAGATGATTTTAAAGCAGCAACCGCCCCTTTATATAGCATCGTTTGGTCAGATTTTAACAGTAAATTTTATTTTGGATTGGGAGACGGTCGTTCTTACAACCTATATGCGCCTTTTTCAGATTATGTTTATCCATTTAGTGATTTAACGGAAACAAGCTTAACGGGGCCATTAGTAAGTGCCTGGGGGTCATTTTATAATGTTATTCAGCAATCCAATAACGTCATAATAGGAATTCAAGGAAGTCGTGTTGATGAAGATACTAAAAAACCATATATAGCTGAAGCGCGTTTTATGCGTGGAACAGCCTATTGGTATTTAGCATCTTTATGGGGTGATGTTATTATTTCAACAGATCCTAAAGAATTAGTAAAAAACCCTATTGTAAATAAAAATTCGATCCAAGATGTTTATGAATTTGCCATGCGCGATTTGGAATATGCTGCCAAATTTCTTCCTGAACAAGCATCTCAAGCTGGGCGCTTAACAAAATACAGTGCTTTTGGAATGTTATCTCGTGTTTATCTCTCTTATTCAGGTTTAAGCGATAACCCTAATAGTGGCACAAGAAATCAAGAGTATCTAGATTTAGCAAAAAAAGCAGCAGAAAAAGTACTTACAGAAGGACCTTATATGTTAATGGATGACTATGAAGATTTATTTATGATAGACAATAATAACAATTCAGAATCTATGTTTGCCTTACAATGGGTACCAAATGGAGACTGGGGTCTTAAAAATGAACATCAGGCCTTTTTTGCCTTAAGTTCTGAAATTACAGGTGATGATGCTGCTTGGGGCTATTGGACGAGAGCTTCTTATGATGTTTTAAAAGAGTATGAATCAAACGATGTGCGTCGCAGAGCAACTTTTATGGGTGACGGTGATTTTTATCCAGAAATTAATATCTCCAATGGCGGATACACCGTTGATCATACTGATGATTTTCTTACGGTTAAAAAAGGCGTTGTAGGTTCTGCAAAAGATAATCCTAAAATTTCAAAACAAAACTCAGCATTAAACACATATATGTTACGTTTAGGAGAAGTCTATTTAAATTATGTCGAAGCTACTTTAGGAAATAATACTAGTACTTCTGATGCTTCTGCTTTAGCTTATATAAATGAACTACGTGACAGAGCAGGTCTAGAAGATAAAACGAGTCTTACTTATGCCGATATTATACATGAACGAAGAGTAGAATTATGCATGGAAGGTCAGTATTGGTACGACTTAGTAAGACGTTCATATTACCAGCAACAAGAAGTCGTTAATTATATAACGCAACAAAAACGAGGTACCATTACACCTTTTAATTATGATACTGCAACAAATACTGTTACTGTTGATGCTACCCAAGATGCTAGCTCGCGTGCTATAGGCACTATAGATCCATCCGTATTACTACTACCTTATCCAGAACCAGAAGTCGTACAAAACCCTTTATTAAAAGTAGCTCCAGTACCTTATGAATTTACGGAAACTAGAATAACAGATTTATTCTAAATCAATGACTATTAAACAACTGAATTTAAAAAAACAGATTAATATGAAAATAAATATATTAAATAAAAATTATTGGAAAACCATTCCATTTCTAGGGCTGATGGTTGTTTCAATGTTGTTTACCGCTTGTGAGAATAATGAATCTGTAGGTGGCGGCGAAATAATTATAAGCAAAGTTTACTTGGAAGATGTCAATTCATCCGTACAAGACAGAGAAGTTACATTTGCCCGCTTAGGACAATTGTTACGTATTGAAGGATCCGGTTTTACTGGGCTAAAAAAAGTATATATAAATGGCCTTTCAACTTATTTCAATCCTGTTTACATATCAAAAAATTCAATGTTAATTAGCGTATCTGGAGAAACACCTATTGTAGAAGCTACAGAAGATGTTCGCAATACCATACGTTTTGTAAACGACAATCACGAAGCGTTAATTTCATTTGAAATTCGTTCATCGGCACCAACAATAACTAATATTTCTAATACTTTACCCTTACCTGGAGAAACAGTTACCGTGTATGGCACGGGTTTAACAGAGGTTCGTAAAGTTACTTTTCCTGGTAATATTGAAGTAACCACTGGTATCACCGATGGTGATGAAGGTAAATCTTTTACTGTTGTAGTTCCCAACGGTGTTTCTCCAGATGGAGGCTCCTTATTTATTGAATGTTCTAATGGTGGTGCTTATTCGCCCGCTTATTTCAACTTTAAAAAAGGTCTTTTATTAAATTTTGATGGAACTGGATCTCATGGTTTTTGGGGGGCTTCAACTAGTATGATTCAGGATGTAGATTTAGAATCTGCTTCAATTGGTGCTGAAAATGTTTCTCAAGGAAAATATGTAGCACATAGACCAGCTCGTATCACTTCATTTGCTGCTGCAACCAATCGCGATTCTGAGGTATGGACCGGTGGTGGTGATTGGAGAGCATTATTAACGTCTTACATCCCAGCAACAACTCCTCTAGGAGAGGTCGCTTTACAATTCGATATTTATGTACCAACCGCTTGGAAAAACTCAGGTTTCTTAAAAGTTTGTTTAATAAATAATTTTAATGGTGGCGAATGGGCTGGAGGTGTTTATAATTATGTGCCTTGGTTAGTTGATGGTAAAGTTGTGCCATTTCAAACTGCAGGTTGGACAACGGTAACCATTCCTTTAAATAAATTTTACAGATTTGCAGATGCAGACTATACTTTTGAAGATGTATTGGCTTTTAGAGAAGCCGCTACTTATAGTAACTTTGGTTTGTTCTTTGAAAACTCAGACATTAAATTAAAAGATGTAACAGGAGTAGATTCTGATATAGAATTTCCTTCGGCTACAACTTCGGTAAATGTATATACTGATAACTGGAGAATTGTTTCTTTAAAAACTCCAACTTTTAGTGATTTTCCTGAATAAAACGTTTTATCTTAAAAAAACAGAAAATGAAACACAAAAAAATATTACCTATAATAATTCTTTCTTCATTAATCTTTTCGTCGTGTGATGATCAGGTTATGGAATGGCAAAAAGACCCTGAACACGGCGATGTAACTACAGCTGAATTACCCTTACCTCTAGCTGAAAAAATTTCTAGATATGAAAGTTTAAATACTTATACAGATTTTATTCTAGGAAATGGAGTAGGGCTTAATTTATATATGGAAAATGAAGCTTATCGCAATCTTGTAAATACTAACTTTGATGAAGTTACTGCGGGTTATGATATGAAACACGGACCAATGGTGAATTCACAAGGTGCTTTACAATTCGCAAAAGTTGACGCTTTTATAGCTAAAACAAAAGAGGCAGGGTTAAGTGTATTTGGCCATACGCTAATATGGCATACAAACCAGAATGCAAGCTACTTAAATAGCCTTATTGCACCTACAGTAATACCAGCTTCTAGTGGAAGCAATTCGTTAGACCTAACTGGTTTAAAAGACGGTTCTTTTAGTGGTTGGACAAGAGACAATCTCGGTGCCGGTATTACTATAGTTGATGGTGCGGGATTATCAAGCAGTGCTAAAGCTTTAAAAATGATTTCTAGCGCTTCTTCTTCTGTGGCTTATAGCTTACAGTTAACATCACCAGATATACCTGTTGTAATTGGTCATAATTATGAAATATCATTTTTCATCAAGTCCGATCAAACTGGAAAGGGCCGTTTATCCTTTAGTGGCTTATCAAATAACTATCCTTATAAAGATTGGTATAGTACAGGAGGTGCTTGGACGGAAGCATTCGCAACAAATTCACAATGGCAACAAGTTAAAATAACCGTTAACGATTTTACAGGTACAACATTTAAGTTGAACTTTGACTTAGGTTATTTACCTAATGTAACGTATTATATTGATGTAGATAATATAAAAGTTATTGACAAAGATGCAGCACCAGTTGTTGTAAACATGATTGCTAATAGCAAATTTGATAGTGATATAAATGGATGGTCAAAACAGAATGGAGCGTCTAATGCATTAAGTCTTGCAACATCCGCTGAAGCCTATGAAGGTAATGGCGCTATGAAAGTAATTACCGACGCAGCTAATAGTGGTGCTACTAGTCAATGGAAAACACAAATTCATTCTGATTTTACAGCTAATTTAACTGCAGGTAAAGAATATACAATCTCATACTTTATAAAATCTGAAGTTACTGGGTCTGTTCGTTGCTCAACAACAGGTACAGCCCGCTATCAAGGAGATCAAGCTACTTCACCAACTTGGAAACTTATAGAGTGGAAATTTACAGCAGATGGTGGGGAAACTGGCTTAAACTTTGATTTAGGAGGTATGGTTGGAACCTATTATGTAGACAATGTAGTCGTAACGACAGGAGCTATTGCTGGAGGTTCGGGTCCAACAATTATAGAAAAAACTGCTACTGAGAAAAAGGCAATTATTGAAGCTTCCATGACTGATTGGATTTCTAAAATGGTTGGTCATTATAAAACCGATGTGCATGCTTGGGATGTAGTGAACGAACCAATGAAAGAGGGTGGCTCTTTACGAGATGGGAACGTGACCGACTTAGCAACTGACGAATTTTATTGGGTTAAATATCTGGGCCAAGATTATGCCGTTAAAGCCTTTAAATTAGCTAGACAATACGGAAATCCCACAGACAAGTTATTTATAAATGATTATAATTTAGAATACAACCTAGCCAAATGTGATGGTTTAATTACTTATGTGCAATATATAGAAAGTCAAGGAGCTACTGTTGATGGTATAGGCACACAAATGCACCTTTCATTAAATAGTGACAGAGACAAAATTGTGCAAATGTTTCAAAAACTAGCTGCTACTGGCAAGTTGATTAAAATTTCTGAGCTTGATATAAGATTAGGAACTAAATCGCCAACTCCTGCCCAGTTGGCTTCACAAGCAGAAATGTATCAATATGTTATAGACATGTATAAAAAATATACTCCTGAAAATCAACAATATGGAATAACTATATGGGGTGTATCAGACAATGCAAATGAACATGAATATTGGTTGCCAGATGAGTCTCCAAATGTTTGGGATGCAAATTATAATCGTAAACACGCTTATAAAGGTGTTGCTGATGGACTTGCTGGTCGCGACATAAGTGCAGAATTCACTGGAGAACTTATATTAAATAAATAACTTCAAATACTCAAAAAAATAAACCCCTTATAGTTAGAAAAATAACTGTAAGGGGTTTTTAATTTTAAATGTAAAAAAACTATTCCTTATAAGGATTTAAAGTATTTATTGTTCCATCTTCATTATAAGTAATTTCCGCTACCTTAACAGATCGTAAATGCGTCACACCTTTAGATAAGCTAGAGTCATGATAAAACAAATACCACTTACCCTCTACTTCACAAATAGAATGATGAGACGTCCACCCTACTACGGGGTTTAAAATTCTTCCTGTGTATGTAAATGGTCCATATGGACTATCTCCAATAGCATAACAGATGAAGTGTGTATCACCAGTTGAATATGAGAAATAATACTTCCCATGGTATTTATGTATCCAAGAAGCTTCAAAAAAACGTCGTTTATTATCGCCTTCTAAAAGCAAGTTTCCATATTCATCAAGTATTTTAATTTCCTTAGGCTCTTCAATAAATTGCAACATATCATCAGTCATTTTTGCAACAATGGGACCCAATGCGGGTTCATTAGCTTTTGGTAATTCATTTGACTCATTATAAACATTGTTTCGATACTTTTGAAGCTGACCACCCCAAATACCGCCAAAATAGCAATAAAAACTTCCGTCTTCATCTTCATAAACCGCAGGATCTATACTATAACTTCCTTTAATTGGTAGTGATTCGGCTTTAAACGGTCCAATTGGAGAATCGCTGACAGCTACCCCTATTTGAAAAACACCTTCCTTGTTCTTAGCTGGAAATACTAAATAATATTTTCCATTTTTAAAAGCTGCATCGGGTGCCCACATTTGCTTTTCTGCCCAAGGCACATCATTTACATGCAATGCAATACCATTATCTATGGTTTTTGCATTAATATTCTCCATAGATAATACATGATAGTCTTCCATTCCAAAATGGTCGCCATTATCATTAAATGGAATACCGGCATCAATATCGTGCGATGGATAAATATAAATTTTATTATTAAACACATGAGCCGATGGATCAGCCGTATATATATGAGATACTAAAGGTTGAGAAATGGCTTTTTCGTTTAAACTATCGAAATCGATATTTTTTGAACTGCTTTCTGGCATTATTCGAGTTTTATAATTGAATTTATAATTTAGGTGGTAGATTTAATCTTCTTTCTTTTAAATCAGATTCTAATTTAACCTCCATTTTTTTGTTAATTTCATAGAAGAACAACAAACCAACTCCAATTAAAAAAGGGATAGAAGGAAAGACACTTACTAATAATTTAATGCCTTTTACGGCGGTTTCAGGTTGTATTAATGAATTAGGGATATAATCAAAAACTCCTAAAAACCATGATGTTAAGGCGCCTCCTATACTCAATCCCGCTTTTAAACCAATCATCATTGCAGAAAATATAATAGCTGTAGCTCTCCGATTGTTTTTCCATTCGGAATAATCGGCAACATCGGCAATCATCGCCCATAAAATGGGGATGGTTATTCCATAGAAAAACCCATGTAAAATTTGAGATATGAAAATTAGTTTTATAGATGTTGGTGGAAAAAAGTAAAATGCCATGATAAACAGGGTTGAAATAAATAAGAAGACAGCAAAAACATCTCTTTTACCATACTTATCTGCTAATTTTTTAGAAAAAGTAATTCCAATTATCATAAAAATGATACCTCCTGCATTGAATAATCCAAAGCCAGCAGAAATAGGATCGTCACCAAAGTGATTAAGTCCTATTGAAGACATAAAATCTAATATGGGCTGAATAAAAGTTGCTAAATTGTCTTTATCAACATAGTTTTCAAAATAATAAACATAAGATCCGCCTTTCATGGCAAGAGTAACAAATACTAACAAAGTAAGTGATAGCATTATAAGCCAAGGTTTATTTTTCATCAAATCTCCTAAATCTTCTTTAACGCTCGATTTTTGTTCTGGTTTAGGAACAACACGCTCTTTTGTAGTAAAGAAGGTAATTAAAAGCATAATAGTACCTACAATAGCCAATACAGTCATTACTTTTTCTATACCAATGGCTTTATCCCCATCGCCTGCACTTTTAATAATACCCAACATGAATACTTGAACAAAAAATTGAGCAAACATAACGGCGACAAATCGATAAGAAGACAAACTATTTCTTTCTCCCATATCGCCTGTAATAACACCACTCAATGCTGAATAAGGCAAATTATTGGCAGCATATAATAAAAGAAGAAATGTATAAGTCACTACCGCATATATAACCTTTCCTTTATATGCAAAATCTGGGGTACTAAAAGCTAATAATGAGACTATACCTAACGGAACTGCCGTCCATAATATCCAGGGTCTGAATTTCCCCCATTTGCTATTTGTTCTATCTGCTATAGCTCCAATAATTGGATTAAAAATAAAAGCTGCAATTAACCCAACAACCAGCATGATTATGGACGAATCTTTAGGTGAAAGACCATAAATATCTGTATAGAAATAAGCTAGATAAGTAACTAACGTTTGAAAAACCAAATTAGCAGCAAGGTCTCCTAAGCTATATCCTATCTTTTCTTTGATGGATAATTTTTGTGAAGTTGAATTCATGTATTCCTATTTAGTTGGTTAGTTGGTTATTTTTTCAAGCTTATAATACTATCATAAGCTTGTTTAGGCTTAAATTCTCTGTCGAAGAGCAATGGATAATTGGTTCGTCCTTCAATAGGCCAATCGTTAAGCCAAGATTGACCATCGTTTACACCCCAAAAGGTTACTCTACTAATTTTATCTTGGTGCTTTAAGAATAGTTTAAATATATCTTGATAACGATTTGCTAATTTTGTTTGAATAGAATCTGGTAAACTTTTAGGGTATGGATTCATTTTCTCACTACCTTCAAAATTTTGATTTACATCAGCTCCAACTAAATCCCATGGACTTGGTAAAAGGTTTATATCTAACTCTGTAATAGCTACTTTTACTCCCAAAGAAGCATAGTCTAAAATACTTTCTTCTATTTCTTCAATTGAAGGAGAATCTATATGCCAATGTCCTTGCATACCAACACCATCAATTTTAATTCCTTTTTCTTGAAGCTTTTTTACTAATCTTATAGCTCCTTTTCTTTTGGCTACATCAGTCATATTATAATCGTTATAATACAAATCTGTATTCGAGTCCGCTTCAGATGCCCATTTAAAAACCAACGCTAAATAACCTTCACCTAAAGCATCTAAAAAAGCTGTTTTTCGTAAAGTGCCATCTTCATTTAATGCTTCATTCACCACATCCCAAGAATTTATTTTTCCTTTATACCTACTAACAATAGTTTTTATATGATTTTCCGTAGCTAAAGCCATTTCTGTGCTATCCTTTATTTCTGAAAACCAGGGAGCTAATTGACTGTGCCATATCAAGGTATGTCCGTGAATGAACATATCATGTTTTTTTCCGAAAGCTATATATTTATCAGTTAATTTAAAATCAAAGGCATCTTTAGTAGGATGGATAAACATTGATTTCATAATATTTTCTGAAGTAATGCTATTGAACTCTTTTGATATCAATGCTGTAACCAACGAATCTTTTTCTAATATTTGATTTTCGCTAAGTGCCGTTCCTATATAGAAATTTTCATTGTAAGCTTCCTTTAGTGCAATAACTGTAGATGGTTTTTCATCATTGTTTTCTTTACAACTGTTAGCTAGAATTAGTATGGATACAATGAATATAAATTGTTTTAATGTTTTCATAATTTAGTTGGTTTTAAAGCTTTGTGGTGGACCCAAATAAGTACTTTTCAAATCACTTGTTTCTGTTTCTATAATTATTTTTTGAAGGACCAAACCTTCATCAATTCTATAATAATTCAACGTGTGATTTCCTGCCTTATCAATTTCAAATTCTGTTGTAATAATTTTAATATTGTCTGCTACATTTGAATGCCAATTACTAGGAACTTTCCCGTTATAATTAAAAATATTTGGATCTGAATCGTAATTTATTTGAGTTGGGGTTTCTTTATTAAAAGACAAACCAAAATACATACCTTCTCTCGGCGCATAATTGATGGTTGGAGAAAAATACATATGCACTTTTACTTTTCCTTTGTTTTGAAAATTAACATTATAAGATAACTTAGGTGATTTTTTTGATAGCCCTACCCTACCCTTTTTTATTGGCAGAGAAATTACAGCATCATCTGTTTTACCTAAATTTTCAACCACTTTCCATTGGAATTGTTTTGGTTCATATTTATTAGAGAAATTTTTAGCATTTATAGAAATGAATCCATTGTTTTCTACAAACCCATCCACATGAGATGGATTAAGGTTGTTTATTTTAATATGAATGGGTACTTGCTTTCCTGCTCCAATAACAGTTACAACAGAATTTTGAACCCCTTTAGGGGCATGATCCCAATCAATACTTACTGTAATGCTCTTTTCATTTTTGATAATACCGTTTGGTTCTGATATTTTCACCCAAGTAGCATTACTTTTAATTTCATATGAGAAATCTTCTTTTCCTCTGTTAAAAATTTCAATAGGATACTTTTGGTTATTGAAGGAATCGAAAATTGGTAAGATCGCACCTTCGTTAGTTCCAGACCACCATTCATTAGAACCTTCCATGGAGACACCCATTTCTGCATCATCGGCTTCATCAATTTTATAGGTTTCGGGTATCTTGTTAAATTTAGGTTCTTGCCAAATTTCGTAACCAATATGGGTTTGAGACATCATATGGTTCCACTTTCCATGAGCCATTTCTTTATGGTAATAGCTCGTTAATTCTTTGTCTTTATTAAATAATTCTTTTACTTTTTCGGCATAAAAATTTGTAGATGTTCTACCCTGTTTTGCGTACAGATTATTTTTTGCAGCACTTACATAGAGTTCATTAAGATTTGCACTTGCTAATACAGGAAATAACACCAATTGATAATAGGCATCTTTATACATTTCAGGGAGTTCGTTATTAATGGCTTGTGCTTTTTTTGCTAGTTCATTAAACTGTTCAATAACTGCATTGGCTTCGTTATAATTGTGTAAACTGTAAGTTGAGGCATCTATTAATTCGTGTTTTCTTCTTGCATTATACTTGATGTATTTTTTCATGATATCTGCAATGGCTTCTGTTTGAATACCTCCAAAAACAGCATTTGCCCATAGTTTGTAATAATCTTGTAAATTATCGGCATGCCATTTTTCAGGATCCCAGGCATAGTCAAAGAAAAATTGCAAAGGGAATTCCATTGGTTTGATATCCCCTACATTTACAATCCATACTTTATCTACCCCATGTTCATAAGCCAAATGCATTTGCTCCCACGTACGTTCAATCTGATTTGTATTTAACCATTTATAGTTCCGAGGACCGCCAACATAATCAAAATGATAATAAATACCATAACCACCTTTACGAGGTTTTGCATCGAGACTAGGTAGTTTTCTAATATTCCCCCAATTGTCGTCACAAAGCAATAATGTTACATCGTCAGGAACCTGCATGCCTTTATCATAATAATCTTGAACTTCCTTATATAGTGCCCAAATTTGAGGTGTTTTTTCAGCAGGTTTGCCTGTTACATCTGCAATAATTTTACGCTGTTCTTTTACAATTGTTTCAAGTAAATCTGTTGCAGTTTCTTCACTCATCGCTTCATCACCATCACCACGCATACCAACGGTTATTAAAGTTTCTTTAGTTCCCATTCGCTTCAAACCTTCTTTCCAAAAGGCTTTCAAGCCATCTGCGTTGGTATTAAAATCCCAGTCTCCGTTTACAGATTTATTCCATTCGGCATGAGCACGTGATAATGGTTCGTGATGTGAGGTTCCCATAACGATACCATATTCATCTGCTAATATGGCATTTTGAGAATCATCAACATTAAACTTTCTTGGTGGCCACATAGCTGGCCATAAATAATTCCCTTTCATTCTAAGAATAAGCTCAAAAACTTTATCATAGAACTCAGCATTAAAATCACCATATTTTTCATAAACCCAACCCGTTAAAGCTGGCGCTTCATCATTTATAAAAAAGCCTCTGTATTTAACTTTTGGTTCTCCTAAAGTGTGAATACCAGGAAGCACATGTAATTCTGATTGTTTTTTTACAGGTACATCTGCCCAAAAATACCACGGCGAAACACCTATTTGACTTGACAAATCATAAATACCATAAATAGTCCCCCGTTTGTCTGAACCAGCAATAACCAATGCTTTTTTTACACCTGCCATTGGATTTTCAACAATTTGGGTCGTGAATTTCTCCCATTTCCCTTGAAGTGGAATGGCATCAATTTTACCTTCTTTAACTAATTGATCAATTATAGAACTTTTACCTAAAGTCCCAATAATCACCATGTAATCTTCAATTTGCGATTTATCATTGAAAATATTTGGTAGAATTCCTGCAACATTCAGAAGATCATTTTGAAGATGACTCACCACACGTAATACTCCCGAAAAATCAGTTTCGCTTACTAATATAGAAGCTACTTTACCGTTAGCTGCTAAAGGAAAATTTGCATTTGATGCCTTTGCTACTACATATTTATTTATATCAATAGCAAATGCGCTATTGATATAAATAAATAAAAATGTTAAACCGAAGAATCGTTTGGTATTTAAAAATGTCATGCTTTATACTATGGTATTTTAAATTTTGTTATCTAATTCATGTTTTAATTTATAACGGATGCCCATCTCCAAACCTCTCAATTCTGCTAGTCCTTTAAGTCTCCCTACTAATGAATAGCCCGGATACTGTTCTTTTCCTTCTTCAATAGAATGTAAAAATCCATGATCGGGACGAAGTGGTAAATCGATATTTCTTTTCTGCATCAATAAAACCAATTTTTCCATAATCCTCTCAATAGGGTTATCACCGTTGAGGTGTTCCGATTCTCTAAAAACGTCTTTAGAATCTCTTTTCACATTCCTAATGTGTAAAAAATGTATTCGATCTCCGTGCACGTCGATTATTTGTTCAAGATTATTTTTCGGATCCGCACCTAAAGAACCCGTACAATAACAAAGGCCGTTTGCACTAGTAGGTACTGAATTAAAAATAGCATTTAAATCGTTTTCTGTACTAACTACCCTTGGTAATCCTAATACTGAAAATGGAGGATCATCTGGATGAATCGCTAATTTCACCCCTGATGCTTCAGCAACTGGAGCAACTTCAGATAAGAAATGAATTAAATTACCTCTTAATTTATCATTATCGATGTCTTTATAATTTTCAAGTAGTGACAAAATTTGTTCTCTTGTAAAACTCACTTTACTTCCTGGTAATCCAAGAAGCACATTTTTAAAGAGTAAATCTTTATCACTTTGTGAAAGGGAGTTTCCATAGTTTAAAGCAATCTGCTTTTCTTCTTCTGTATAATCATTTTCAACATGTGGTCTTTTCAATAAAAAAAGATCAAAATAGTTGAAAGCAACTTGGTTATATAGTAATGCTTTACTTCCATCTGGATTTTCAAATGCATGATTGGTGCGTACCCAATCTAGAATAGGCATAAAGTTATAAGTCACTACTTTAATACCACAGGTTGCTATGTTTTTTATGCTATTTTTATAATTCTCTATATACTTTAAATGTGCTCCATTTGCCTTTTTTATATCTTCATGAACTGGTAAGCTTTCAATGACTGTCCATTCCATTCCTGCATTTCTTATGGTTTCTTGACGTTCTTTAATAGCCTCTACCGTCCAAATATCTCCAACAGGAATTTCGTGTAAAGCGGTTACAATTCCTGTAACACCACATTGTCTTATATCTTTTAATGAAATGGTATCGTTAGGACCAAACCAGCGCATTGTTTGTTGAATTTGTTTCATATCTTCAAAAATTAAAATCCTATACTATTTCCACCATCAACCGGAAGCACTGTGCCCGTTACAAATTTAGATTCACTCGATGCGAAATAATAAACAGCATCACCAATGTCAGATGGTTCTCCTAAAATACCCATTGGGGTTCTAGATAGCACTTTGTTTTTTCTTTCTGGATCACTATCTAATGCTTTAGCCGACATTTTGGTTTTTATAAAACCTGGTGCTACACAATTTACTCGTACATTATATTGAGCCAATTCTACTGCCATGGCGCGAGTCATAGCTTCAATAGCTCCTTTACTTGCTGTGTAAGCAATAACTTTTGGAATACCATACTGAGAAGCCATTGAACTTATATTTACAATGTTACCACCACCATGATTTTTCATTATTTTAACCACCTCTCTACTTATAGAAAACACACTTTGTATGTTTGTATGAATAATAGAATCAAAATCTTCATCTGTTACATCAATAAATTCCTTTTTAAAATTGATACCTGCATTGTTTACTAAAATATCGATATTACCATTTTTAGCAATATCTGTAATCATAGTTGGAATTCCTGCTAGATTATTCAAATCAAAAATAACCGGTATTGCGTTTGCACCTATTTCCGAACAGGCATCTTCTGTTTTTTCTTTGGTTCTTCCAATAATAAAAGTTTTTATACCGTTATCACATAATTTCTTTGCTGTTGCAAATCCTAATCCTGAATTACCTCCAGTAACTATCGCTATTTTACTCATCTTGTTTTTTTAAATTATTTTATTACTCTTAATTTCCTGGTGCAAAAGTAAATTTTAAAGATTTAAAATAGTCTAATGTTTGAGTTGATTTTTCAACACCAACAGGTAATGATTTTTGTGAAAACTCCTGAAAATATAATAAGCATGCATCTCGCCACCATTTAGCTTCTTTATGTTGAATATTTAATAACATGTAAACATCACTAAACCTTTCCTCATCAACATATGGTTTCGCTTCTTCCCAAATGCTTATCATGGATGCTACTTGATCAACACCTTCTTGGTATTTTAGAGCCATCCCATCCCAAAGTGTTTTTCCATTTTTTAATTTAAAATCCCATGATACGTGATGAAACCATAATAAATCCTCTTCTGGACAAGTTTCAAGATTATTAAACTTTGAAGCAACTTGAGGTGCATATTGAGCAGTAGCATTGCTTCCTGATGGTGTTCGATCAAACCCTACTCCTAACGAATCTGCTTTATGATAATAAACTGGATTCCATTCAGGTCTTGATAAATCAGACACCCATGGACCAGGACCATAATGATGTCCTGTATCCATAATATGATGTAAACCTAAAGGTGTCATATAATTTACAACGGCTTCTCTTGAACTTAATAACATATCTTTTACTGGTTTTACGAATTTTTCATCATTAGAAAAAGTAGAACGTAACCACTCATCAGCTATTTCTTCAGAACTTAAATATGGGTTCCAAGCCAATCGTCCAAAACCATACCAGTTTGCTTGTAACATGGGGTTCCCTGTCCAATTAATATCATTTCCAATATTACTAACACCTGCAATACCTGTTAATACTTTATTATCTAAAGAGCCATCAATAATTTTTGCAACCGTTGAACCTTTCCCCTTTTTATACGTGTCTGATTGTAAAACTTCTTCATATAATTTTGGAAGAAAAACGGTATGTGTACTTTGGCCTAAATATTCTTGAGTAATTTGAAATTCCATCATCAAAGGTGTTTTTGGCATCGTTCCAAACATAGGATGAAAGGGTTCTCGAGGCTGAAAATCAATCGCACCATTTTTCACTTGAATAATCACGTTATCTTTAAATTGCCCATCGTAAGGCACAAACTCGGAATATGCTTGTTTAGCTCTATCGGTAATATCGTGTTCTGAATACACAAAAGCTCGCCACATGACAACCCCTCCAAAAGGTGTAAGAGCATCTGCCAGCATATTGGCGCCATCTACATGGTTCCTACCATAATTTTGTGGTCCTGGCTGCCCTTCTGAATTTGCCTTAACCAAAAAGCCTCCAAAATCAGGGATTTTAGAGTAAATTTCTTTAACTTTATTTTTCCACCATGCAATAACTTCTGCATCATAGGGGTCGGCTGTTTCTAATCCACCAATTTCTATAGGAGCAGAAAAACGTGTTGTTAAATACACTTTTATACCATAAGGTCTAAAAACATTCGCCAGTGCTTCCACTTTTTCTAAATACTGGGGTGTTAAAATGAGAGCATTCGCATTAACATTGTTTAAAACGGTTCCATTGATACCAATAGAAGCATTAGCACGGGCATAATCTCTATATCTTGAATCTATGTAATCTGGCAAACGATGCCAATCCCAAATGGAAAAACCAGCATAACCTCTTTCTACCGTTCTATCTAAATTATCCCAGTGATTTAATACACGAACTTTTATTTTGGGAGCATCTATAATATTTAAATTTTCTATAGATTGATGTGTTTGTAATAATCTCAAAAATTTAAAAACACCGTATAAAACGCCTACGTCATTTTTACCTGTTATAATAATTTGATTTTTACCTTTAATTGAAATAGTTTTAATAACGAATCCTTCATCATTTATTTCATTAAACGCATTCCCTAATTGGTTTTTAACAATCTCATTTAAAGAAGACTCAGAACCAAACATCAAAGAATTAGATTCAATATTATTTTTTGTACCAGATAAAACCTTTGAACCAAGCATACCATTCAGTCCTAATTCAAGCTCTTTTAAAGCAACTTTTATTGTTTCAGAATTACCAAAAGGAATTATTCTTTTAATATTCGATTGATAGCTGGTTCGTATTTGCTTATCTTGAATATGATTGTATTGCAACCATAACTTATACCCATCGTTAGCAAAACTTTTTATACAAACCATAGAAAGTAGCAATAACGTTAAATAATACTTTTTCACTCTCAGTTTGTTTGTAAGATAAATCACTTTTATTTTAGTTTATTGATAATTTGAAACATTTTCACTTATATAAGTATATATTTCATAATATCTTCATTAATTAATTGTGAAGATAAAAAAAATATTTTAATTTGCAATCGGTTGCGTAAAACTAAAACAATGAAGTTGAAAATAAAAATTTTTTATTATTTTACTTTAATATTTATAATTACGACCTCTTAATCAACAAAACTAAACAACATGAAACAGTTAAAAATTAGCATTCTATTTTTCATCTTAATTCTTCTAACACTAAGTTCATGTAAAGATAAAAACCTGAATAACCCTGAAAGTTCTTCTGCAGACGATTCAAAAATTAAATATGAATTTCCTTTTTACAACCCTTCACTTTCTATAGATGAACGCGTACAAGATTTAATCTCAAGATTAACACTTGAAGAAAAGGTTGCCCAAATGATGAATGGCACTCCAGAAATTAAACAATTAAATATCCCCGCTTATGATTATTGGAATGAAGCGCTGCATGGTGTTGGTCGTTCTTGTTCTGCCACTGTTTTTCCGCAGGCTATAGGTTTAGGAGCTACCTTTGATGCCGATTTAGCTTTTAGAGTTTCTTCTGCCATTTCAGATGAAGCCAGAGCTATATATAATGCCACCACTGAAAAAGGATACAATAAACAGTATAATGGGTTAACATTTTGGACCCCTAATATCAATATTTTTAGAGATCCTCGTTGGGGACGCGGACAAGAAACGTATGGTGAAGACCCTTATCTAACCTCCATTTTAGGATCCGCATTTGTAAAAGGACTACAGGGTAATGATCCAAATTACTTAAAAACTGCTGCTTGTGCTAAACATTTTGCAGTGCACAGCGGACCAGAAAAAGTAAGACACGAATTTAACGCTGAAGTAAATCAAAAAGATTTATGGGAAACCTATTTACCCGCTTTTAAAGCACTAGTTGATGTTCATGTTGAATCGGTAATGTGTGCTTACAACCAAACAAATGGAGAACCTTGTTGCTCAAATAATTATTTGATTACCGATGTTTTAAGAGATAAATGGCAGTTTAAAGGCCATGTTTTAACAGATTGTAGTGCCTTGGTCGATTTTTATAAACAAACGAATGAAGGAGGTCATGGTGTGGTTAAAACTGAGGCTGAAGCTGCAGCTCTAGCTGTAAAAAGTGGTGTAAGTCTTAACTGTGGTGGCACCTACTTTTCTTTAATTGATGCGGTTAAAGAAGGTTTAATTACCGAAAAAGAAATTGATAAGCAATTAGCCATTTTACTAAAAACAAGATTCAAATTAGGTTTATTTGACCCAAAAGGAAGCAATCCTTATGACAATATTAATTTAGATGTTGTAAATAGCGAAGCACATAGAGCTTTATCTAAAGAAGTCGCTCAAAAAAGTATCGTCCTTTTAAAAAACAATGGCATTTTACCTTTAAAAAATGATCTTTCCAAGTACTTTATAACAGGTCCGAATGCGGCTAGTGTAGAAATACTTTTAGGAAATTACTATGGAATAAATTCCAATATGGTCACTATATTAGAAGGTATTAGTAAAGCTATTCAGCCTACAAGCCAATTGCAGTTTAGATTAGGAGCTATGCTAAACAAGCCCTCTATAAACCCCATAAACTATGCGACTGGGCATGCAGGAAATAGCGACGTAACCATTGTAGTGTTAGGTGTTTCCAGCCAATTAGAAGGGGAAGAAGGAGACTCCATAGATTCAAATACAGCTGGTGATAGATTAGATTATGACTTACCTAAAAATCAAATAGATTACCTGACAGATCTAAGAAAAACAGCCGATAAAAATCCTAACGATAAAAAACCAATTATCACCATAATAACAGGTGGAAGTCCTATAAACTTAGCCGAAGTAGAAGCCTTGTCCGATGCCGTTTTATTTGTTTGGTATCCGGGTGAAGAAGGCGGAACAGCGGTTGCAGATATTCTTTTTGGAAATGTATCCCCTTCGGGAAGGGTACCAATTACATTTCCAAAGTCTTTAGACCAATTACCTGCTTTTAATGATTATGCCATGAAAGGGAGAACTTATAAATATATGAATGTAGATCCGTTGTATCCGTTTGGTTTTGGATTAAGCTACACTACATTTGCTTATAATGACATCAAAGTTTCATCATCTTCTATTTCAAAAATAGAACATGTTACTGTTGAAGTTAAAGTTACAAATACAGGGAAAGTAACATCCGATGAAGTGGTACAAGTTTATATTTCAGATTTAGAAGCATCGGTAATAGTCCCAAATTCACGATTGATTAAAACAAAACGCATCACTTTAAAAGCTGGTGCATCACAAAAAGTAGTATTTGAATTAACTCCAAAAGATTTTGAAATAGTAAACAATCAAGGTACTAGTATTATAGAATCTGGAGATTTTAAAGTTTCTATTGGTGGCTCAAGCCCTATGAAACGAAGTTTTGAATTGGGGGCTCCTAAAATGGCTGAAATTAAAATCACCGTAAACTAAATTAAAGATGAACAAATTGAAAGTTTTATTAATTGCACTCTTTCTCATTCAATCTAGCGGCTTAATTGGGCAGGTTAGACTTCCTAAACTTATAAGCGATGGTGTGGTATTGCAAAGAGATACCAAAATCCCTGTATGGGGATGGGCAAGTCCAAATGAAAAAGTAACGGTTCAATTCAATACAAAGAATTATAAAACCACGGCTTCTAATGAGGGTAAATGGGAATTAATACTGCCAAAAATGAAGGCTGGAGGTCCATATACAATGACAGTTTCTGGTAAAAACAGTATTGAAATAAAAGATATTTTAATTGGAGATGTTTGGCTTTGTTCTGGGCAATCAAATATGGAACATCAATTATTTAGACATGATGTTATTTATGCAAATGAAATTGCAACGGCTAACTACCCAGAAATACGTCACTATAAAGTTCCTAAAACAACGAGTATCTCGGGTGAAAAAGACGATTTAGAAGGTGGAAATTGGCAAAAAGCCGTTGGCGAAGAGGTGAATCCTTTTTCGGTTGTTTCATACTTTTTTGCTAAAAAGATTTATGAAAAATATCACATTCCTATTGGACTCATTAATGCTAGTGTTGGTGGCACGCCTATTGAAGCTTGGATTCCTAAAGAAGGTTACATGGCCTATCCAGACATTTTAAAAATAATCGAAGAAAATAAAGATACTGCTTTTGTAAATAGTCAAAAAAGAACGTTTCCTAGTGATACTTCAGTTCCAAAAATAACAGATAAAGGTTTAATTGGAGAAAAACCTTGGTATGCTGTAGATTTTGTTCCAAAGAATTGGAGAAGAATTAATATCCCTGGATATTGGGAAGACCAAGGCATTAAAGATTTAAATGGTGTTGTTTGGTATCGCAAAAACATTGAAATTCCAGAATCTATGGTTGGCGAGAAAGCCCGTGTTTTTTTTGGAAGAATTGTGGATGCCGATGAGTTATACATTAATGGTGAATTGGTTGGAAATACAACGTATCAATATCCACAAAGACGTTATGCAGTTCCTGAAAATCTTTTAAAAGTGGGCAAAAACACGTTTGTAATAAGAGTAACCAATAATTCTGGAAAAGGCGGATTTGTTTCTGATAAACCTTATTATATTTTCACAGAAAAAGATACGGTTGATCTCAAAGGCTATTGGAATTATAAAGTTGGAGATGTTTTTAAACCTTCTGAATTTAAAAATAACACCAACGAAAAACCAACAAGACGAATAAATCCACAAAACGAACCAACATCCCTTCATAATGCCATGGTAGCTCCTTACACACGATTTGCATTAAAAGGCATTCTTTGGTATCAAGGTGAAAGCAATTCTGGCCAACCAGAAAAATATAAAAGTTATATGGATGCTTTAATAACAGGTTGGAGACAGGTGTTTAATCAACCAGAATTACCATTTATATACGCACAACTCCCTAATTTCATGGAGGTATCTTACTTGCCTACAGAAAGTAGTTGGGCGGAATTTAGAGCAGCCCAACTTAAAGCTCTCTCCATCCCTAACACAGCAATGACGGTTAATATTGATTTAGGTGAATGGAATGATATTCATCCTGAAAACAAAAAAGACGTTGGAGAACGTATGGCTTTAGCAGGATTAAAATTGGCCTACAACCAAGATCTTGTATATTCAGGACCTTTATATAAAGGCTATGAAATAAAAGAAAACAAAGTAATTATTTCTTTTAATCATGTTGGTAGCGGATTAATACCCAATGATGGTGAAGCGTTAAGTGAATTTGCCATTGCAGGTAAAGACAAAAAATTTGTCTGGGCAAAAGCTAAAATTGAAGGTGATAAAGTCATTGTTTGGAGTGATGATATAGAAACACCACAATATGTGCGTTATGCTTGGGCGGACAATCCTGACAATCCAAATTTATACAATAAAGAAGGTTTGCCAGCTTCGCCATTTGAAACAAACTAATTAATGAATATCACCCTTAATAAAATATAATTATGAGAGCTTTTTTTATTTTTATTTCAATTTTATCATTGCCTTTTTTTCAATCTCTTTCTTCTCAAACAAATGAGAAAAACAGAGCTATAATACTTTCAGATATTGAAGCTGACCCCGACGACACACAATCTTTTGTACGCCTTTTTTTATATTCAAACCAAATAGATATTAAAGGGATTGTTGCCACAACGTCTTGTTGGCACAAAACAAGTGTTGAACCAGAATTCATTGAAAAAATCATTCATGCTTATGGCAAAGTACAACCAAACCTTGTAAAGCATGAAGCTGGGTTTCCTAGCGAAAAAGACCTCTTATCTCTTGTAAAAAGTGGCTTGCCAAAATATGGTATGTTAGGAGTGGGAGACGGAAAAGATTCTGAAGGCTCCGACTGGATTATTAAAATTCTTGAAGAAGAAGACGAACGCCCTTTATGGATATCGGTTTGGGGCGGTGTAAACACCCTTGCGCAAACTTTACATAAAATAGACAACACAAAATCTGAAAAAGAAGCAAAAAAACTTATTTCGAAACTTAGGGTTTATACCATTTCTGATCAGGATGATAGCGGTATTTGGATACGAAACAATTACCCAGATTTATTTTATATTGTTAGTCCAGGTGATGATTATGGAAGCGCGACATGGACTGGCATTAATACTTTTTTAAAAGGTATTAATAATAACGTTATTAGCAATAAATGGATTGCCAAAAACATACAACAAGGTCATGGCCCATTAGGTGCTGAATATCCAGATGTAGCTTGGGGCGTTGAAGGCGATACACCTGCATTTTTATCTTTAATTCCCAATGGACTAAACAATGCTGAGCATCCCGAATGGGGTGCTTGGGGAGGTCGCTACGAATGGTACAAACCCGATTTTTCAAAAACAAAAAAAGGAGGTTCCGATGTTCAAATAGCACCAGAAACAAGAAAAATTTGGACAAATGCTAATGATAATTACACACCCTATATCCATAGTGAATATGGTAGAGCAGTAAAAAAAGATACGGTTACATTTAACGATTATAAAATAACTTTAGCTCGCTGGCGTGAAGACTTTCAAAATGATTTTGCTGCACGTATGGATTGGTGTTTAAGCTCATATGAAGACGCAAACCATCCGCCTGTTCCTGTTTTAAGTCACTCTGAAACTATGATTGTAAAATCTGGAGAAGGATTTAGTTTAAATGCGAGTGGTTCTACCGATCCTGATGGAGACAATCTTAGTTTTTTATGGTTTAACTATCCAGAAGCTGGATCTTATACTAAGGAAATAAAAATTAATGGTGCAGAAAACGCTCATGGCGCATATATTACTGCACCAGTTGTAGATAAAAAAGAAACAGCTCATTTTATTTTAAAACTGACAGATAAAGGAACCCCTGCATTAACAAGATACAAAAGAATAATTGTAACCGTAATACCAAAATAAATAGTTATTAAAGATTATATGCTTAGTTTCTTTTAGAAGATTCACGAACAAGTACTTCGGTATTTAAAAATGTGATTTCTTTAACCTCGTCTCTTTTGGATGACTTCAAGTTTTTCAAAATAATTTCGGCTGAAGCTTGCCCCATTTTCTCAGCAGGATGTGTAATGGTAGATAAATTAGGATCTATTATATGAGAAATGGGGTCATTGTTAAAGCCTATTACTGCCAATTCTTCTGGTACTTTTACGCCTCTTTTTTTAGCACATTGAATGGCGCTCACTCCTAAAATATCACCAGGAGCAAACATGCCATCGGGTGGTCTTTTTAAGTCTAGAAGTTTATTTGTTGCATTCTCTGCTTCTTCATAAGTTATCGCTTTAAGTTTAATTATAAGTTCTTCTTCTATAGGAAGATTAGCTTCTTTTAACGCATCTATATAACCTTTTTTTCTTTCATAATAAATACTAAATTCAGAACCCGCCGTTAAATGTGCAATTCTCGTACAGCCTTGTGAAATAAGATGCTGCGTTGCTTTATACCCTGCCATATAATTATCTATAACTACACGAAACGTATTAAAGGCTTTTGGCACTCTATCAACAAAAACCAATGGCGTATTGTTATCCATAAATAATTGAAAATGAGACGTGTTTTGAGTTTCCATAGCTAATGAACAAATTATACCACTTACCCTGTTATTATATAAAGACTGTGTTAAAATCACTTCTTGTTCGTAAGAATCATGGGATTGCATGATAACCACATTGTAACCTGCTTTTTGTGCCGCTATTTCAATTCCACTAATTAAGGAAGATAAAAATGGTTGCGTAATAGTGGGCAATAAAACACCAATAGTTTTTGTTTTTTTACTTCGTAAACTTGCCGCTAAATTATTGGGACGATACCCCATTTCTTTAGCCGTTTTCTTAACCTTTTCAATAGTTTTTTTACTAATACTATGATGGTCTTTTAACGCTCTTGAAATAGTTGAAGTTGCTAAATTTAACTTATCTGCTATGTCATAAATAGTAACTTCTATATGCTCTTTCATTTTTTATTCAAAAATAATTAAATCAAATATACATTTTTTAAACAAATTATATTTTTATATTTAATGCACCAATTAAAATCTCAAAAAAATGATTAAATTTTTTAAAATATTATTTTGTTTATTATTAACGCTTTTCTCGTTTTCGTGTAAAAAAATTTCCAATCCAAAACAACCGATTGCGTTACATGAACATGCAGCATTTGATTGGTTTAGATATGAGGGCAAAGACGAAGCATTCAAAAATATCTCAAAAACAGATAGCACTTATTTAAACCCTATTCTATCTGGCTTTTACCCAGACCCTAGTATTTGTGCTGCCAACGGAAAATTTTATTTAATCACATCTACATTTACTTACTTTCCAGGAATCCCTATTTTTGAAAGTACTGATTTAATAAATTGGAAACAAATTGGACATGCGATTACTCGAAAAGAACAAGGAGATTTTTCGGGTGCAAGTGTTTCAAAAGGAATGTTTGCCCCCACTATTAGATACAACAAGGGTCTATTTTATATTATTTGCACCAATGTAAGTGGTATTGGAAATTTTATTATAACAACCAAAGATCCATCGGGAACATGGTCTGATCCTATTGCTATCCCTGGTGTTGATGGTATTGACCCAGACATTTTCTTTGATGAAGATGGTAAAGTTTACATCACTCATAATGGTCCACCTCCAAACAATATTTCTATTCACGAGGGACATAGAGCTATTTATATGTTTGAATTTGATCTTAAAAAAGAGAAAATAGTGAGTGAATCTAAACTTTTAGTAAATGGAGGTACCGACATGGCAAAAAAACCTGTTTGGATTGAGGCTCCGCATATTATTAAAAAAGATGATTTTTACTATTTAATTTGTGCTGAAGGTGGCACTGGGTATAACCATTCCGAAGTGGTTTTTAGAAGTAAAAATATATTTGGTCCGTATGTTAGTTACGAGAACAATCCTATCCTAACACAACGTCATTTATACCCAGAAAGAGATAATGAAGTTTCAACAACGGGTCATGCCGATTTTATAGAACTTCCAAATGGTGATTGGTGGGCTGTTTTTTTAGGTTGTAGACCCTATAGTGACGATTTATATAATACAGGTAGAGAAACCTTTTTATTGCCTGTTGAATGGCAAGAGGGTTGGCCCGCAATTGTAGGTGGAAATAACCCAATACCTCTTGTAAATATGAGACCAACCTTACCTCTTTCGAAAGAAAATATCGAACCAACTACTGGTAACTTTGTTTCTTTCGATGACTTTAAAGATAAAAATCTAGATTTTAAATGGAATTTTATAAGAACTCCACTTGAAAAATGGTATGATTTAGATGGCGACTATCTATATATTAAACCTAGAAAAGAATCGATTCATACAGAAACAAACTTTTCTTTTATAGGAAGGCGTCAACAACATTTACAATTTGATGCATCAACCAAAGTAACATATCATTTAACCGCCCCCTTACAAACGGTTGGTTTAGTCGCCTTTCAAAATGAAAAAAATTATTTACTAATTGGAAAACGATTGAATAAAGATAATAAAGAAGAAGTTTTTGTTGAAAAAGCCACCACATCATTAAACGAAAACACACCCAAAATTGTAGCTAAGGAGGTTTTAATCACAAAAGATTCCGATTTATTTTTAAAAATAGAAGGAAATAAAAGTTTTTATAGTTTCTATTATAAAACTTCTGAAAAATCAGAATGGATGCTTTTAGCAAACAACGTTGATGCATCAATTTTAAGTACATCTAAAGCTGGAGGATTTGTTGGTACTTATTTAGCCATGTACACTTCTTTAAATCATTTTGGAAATTAATTAATACTACAAAACATAAAAAATTATAATATGATGACTAAATATTCTATGGTATTTATTGCGACTTTTATTTTTACTTCATGTACTAAACAAGCAGCAATAATTAAAACGGATAATAACCAACGTATTTCTATTAATAGCAATTGGAAATTTTATAAGTATGAAAATACTTTTGAAGCAGACAGTTTATTTTATGATGTTCGTCCCGAAATAAAAAATACAGACGATACTAAAGAAGCCGATACGCCGGCTAAAAAAGCAGAAAAACTAGAAGCATCTAAAAAAGCACTGAAACCTTATATATTACCAACAGCAAATGCTTTTATTAAAGACAAATCAAAACATCATGCACGTCCAAAAGGAAACCCTGGTAAAAACGTCCCTTTTGTTCAAACAAGCTTTGATGATAGCACTTGGGAGACTATTAATTTGCCACATGATTGGGCTATTAAAGGACCTTTTCAGGAAGGTTCAGATGCTGAAGTTGGTGGTGGTATGGGGCGCCTACCTAGTAATGGCGTAGCTTGGTACCGTAGAAAAATTGATGTCAACGAAGCAGATAAAGACAAATCCATTTATTTGGATATTGATGGTGCTATGTCGTACGCTATTGTTTGGTTAAATGGTCATTTAGTGGGCGGTTGGCCGTACGGTTATAATTCATTCAGATTAGATTTAACACCCTATATTAATCTTGAAGGTGAAAATCAGTTAGCAATCAGGCTGGATAACCCCAATCACTCAGCACGTTGGTACCCAGGCGGTGGTATTTATCGGAACGTTTGGTTAACCAAAACTAATAAAATACATGTTGCACATTGGGGAACGACAATAACGACTTCAAATATATCAAAAGAATCAGCTAAAATTAATTTTAAGGTTATTGTTGAAAATAATTCTGAATTGGATTCAGACATTGAAACTATCACAAAAATCTATCCAGTAAATAATGACGGAATTGGGACAAATGTAGCTACAATAGAAAAGGTTTCTACTAAAATTTCAGCAGGAACTAGTAAAACCATAAATGGGTCGGTCACTATTGAAAACCCACTGCTTTGGGGCCCACCACCTACACAAACACCAAATCTATATAAAGCAATTACCTCTATTTTGCTTAATGGAGTTACCATTGATGAATATGAAACTATATTTGGAATTAGAGATATAAAATTAGATCCCAATCAAGGAATTTTAGTGAATGATGAATTAGTTAAAATACAAGGTGTTAATGAACATCACGATTTAGGCGCTATTGGAGCTGCATTTAACATACGTGCTGCAGAACGTAAATTAGAAATTTTAAAAAACATGGGGGTTAATGCCATTCGTATGGCACATAATCCGCCAGCACCTGAATTGTTAGAACTAACAGATAAAATGGGGTTTTTAGTTATTGACGAAGTCTTCGATTCATGGGAAAGAACGAAAACACCACACGATTTTCATTTGATTTTTCCAGATTGGTATGAAGCCGACGCTAGGTCTATGGTTCGCAGAGACAAAAACCATCCTTCGATTATTATTTGGAGTTATGGCAATGAAGTTGGGGAGCAATTTACTAATGAAGAAGGTGCTGCCATAGGTAAAACATTATCGGATATTGTTAAAGATGAAGATCCAAGTAGGCCCACTACAAGCGCGATGAATTGGGCAAAATCTGATATGGCTTTTCCTGTAGTTATGGATGTGATTAGCTTTAATTATCAAGGAGAAGGCATCCGTCAGGATCCTATTTTTGATACTGTCACAGATAGAATTAAAACAAAATCACAATACGAACCTTATCACAAAAAATTCCCAAACAAAGTGATTCTTAGTAGTGAAACAGCTTCGGCCGCTAGTAGTCGAGGCGTCTATTTATTCCCGGTTACCAATTTAATGAGTTCGCCTATTCGAGACGGTATGGGTGGCGATTCCAAAATAAAACAAGTGAGTGCTTACGAACTTTATGCTGTAGATTTTGGTTCTAGTGCCGATAAGGTTTTTGCTTCATTAGACAGGCATCCTTATTCTGCTGGTGAATTTGTTTGGACAGGTTTTGACTATCTAGGTGAACCGACCCCGTATTATGATTCAAGAAGTTCTTATAACGGAATTATTGACTTAGCAGGATTTCCAAAAGACCGCTTCTATTTATATCAATCCAGATGGCGACCAGATTTACCAATGGTTCATATCTTACCACATTGGAATTGGCCTAATCGTGTTGGAAAGCTTACACCTGTGCATGTATTTACCTCTGGTGACGAAGTAGAATTATTTCTTAACGGAACATCTCTAGGAAAAAAGAAAAAAAGAGCATATGAATATCGTTTACGATGGGATGATATCATTTATCAACCTGGTGAATTAAAAGCAGTAGCCTATAAAAACGGCAAAGAATGGGCAGAAAATAGTGTAAAAACGACCCAAGACGCTTCTAAGTTAATCGCTAATGCAGATAGAAGTAATATCCATGCTGATGGCAAAGATTTGGCTTACATAACAGTACAAATAACTGATGAAAATGGATTGGTTGTGCCCACGTCCAATAATTTAATAGAATTTAGCATACAAGGGCCCGGAGATATTATTGCAACCGATAATGGAGATGCTTCAGATTTAACAACTTTTATTTCGAAAAAGCGTAAAGCATTTAACGGTTTCGCTTTGGTTATTGTAAGGTCGAAACCTAACCTAAGCGGTGATATTAAAGTTATTGTAAAATCGAAGGGACTTAAAGATGGCCAAGTAATTATTAAAAGCAATGATTAATTTGTATTAAAGCGGTTTTCATTTAGTCCCGCCTTCATTTTAAACAAGTTATATTTCAGCTTTTTTATAGAAAAAACACTTTTGGCTTTAATATAAAAATCATTAGCTTTGATGGCTACAAAATCATGTATGCGCACGTGGCGGAATTGGTAGACGCGCCAGCTTGAGGGGCTGGTATTCGCTTAGAATGTGGAAGTTCGAATCTTCTCGTGCGCACTTTACTTCAATCAAATTATTTAAAAACCACTCTTAATATTGGTTTAATCAATAGATTCATCTATTTTTGTTTAACTTTAAACCGTTATTAATGAACAATATCAAAGTTAACTTCAGTATTAAAGACCTTGAAAATCTTACGGGAGTAAAAGCACATACCATTCGAATTTGGGAAAAGCGCTATAACTTATTAAGCCCAAATAGAAGTGATACTAATATTAGAAATTATAATATTTCCAGTCTTCAAAAATTATTAAACATTTCATACTTAAATAATAATGGTTTTAAAATCTCAAAAATTGCTGACCTTAAAGAAGCTGATATAGCCAACAAAGTTAGAGAGTTGGCTTTAAAAGATAAAACAGAAGATCATGCTATTAATGCCTTTAAGATTGCCATGATTAATTTTGATCAAGTACTTTTTTACAATACGTATAACAACTTACTTTCTAAAAATACATTTTCAAAAATATTCTACAATACATTTCTTCCCTTACTAGATGAAATAGGCTTATTATGGCAAACAAACACCATTACACCAGCCCACGAACATTTTATTTCGGTACTTATTAAACAAAAAATTCTTTTAAATATCGAAAACCTCCAAAGTTTAAACCCTAAACCAGACACCAAGACCTTTGTGCTGTTCTTACCAGAACAAGAAATACATGATATTGGTTTATTATTTGTTAATTATCAATTAAGAAGCAAAGGTTATCATACTATTTTTCTAGGGGAAAGTGTTCCTATGGACAGTTTAAAAGATTTATTTAGCTTTTTCAATAATATTTGCTTTGTATCTTACTTTACCGTCTACCCAGAAGAAGAAAGTATTACTAGCTATTTAAACAATTTCAGTAATTTACTTCTAAAAAATAATAATTCAAAGTTGATGCTATTAGGTCAAAAAGTATTAAATTATGACAGTAATGAGCTTCCAACAAACATTTTAATTTATAAATCTATTGAAAACTTAGTTAAAGATTTATAAATAAGTATTTTTGTTTAACTTTTTATTATATTTGTTAAACAAATGAATAAAACAATTTTTATAATAGGTTCTGGGTTTTCATCTTTAGCAGCATCATGCTACTTGGCTAAAGCAGGTTATAATGTGACCATTTTTGAAAAAAATAGCACGATAGGTGGTCGTGCAAGGCAACTAAAAAAAGATGGCTTTGTATTTGACATTGGTCCAACATGGTACTGGATGCCCGATGTTTTTGAACGCTTTTTTTCTGACTTTAACAAAAAACCTTCAGATTATTATTCTCTTGAAAAATTAAATCCTGCATACAGCGTGTATTTTGGGAAAGATGATTTTATTACTATTGAAGACACTCTTGATAAAATAAAGATTGCTTTTGAAAATGAAGAAAAGGGCAGCTCAAAAAAACTAAACCAATTTATAGACAAAGCTAAAAGCAATTACGATATTGCTATTAAAGACTTGGTTTATAACCCTGGCGTTTCGCCTCTAGAATTGGTAACGTCTGCAACTATTAAAAAGTTGAATCAGTTTTTTAGCACTATAAAAAAAGATGTTAGAAAAGAGTTCAAGAATGAAAGATTAGTTAAAATTCTTGAGTTTCCCGTGTTATTTTTAGGCGCAAAACCAAGTGATACACCTTCATTTTATAGTTTTATGAATTATGCTGATTTTGGACTTGGAACTTTTCATCCTAAAAAAGGTATGTATCAGGTGATTTTAGCCATTGAAACTCTGGCTAAAGAATTGGGAGTTATCATAAAAACAAATAAGCCCGTAGATAAAATCATTGTAGAAAATGATAAAGCTGTTGGTATTGTTTCTAATGGAGAAACCTATAAAAGTGATATCATAGTAAGCGGTGCCGATTACCACCATACTGAAACATTACTAGACAAACCATACAAACAATACTCTGAAGCCTATTGGAATAAAAAAACCTTTGCGCCTTCTTCCCTACTTTTTTATGTAGGTTTTGATAAAAAATTAATCAATGTAAATCATCATACCTTATTCTTTGATGTTGATTTTGATATTCACGCAGAAGCTATTTATGACACCCCAAAATGGCCAGAAAACCCATTATTTTACGCTAGTTTTCCAAGTAAAACGGATGATAGCGCTGCACCAAAAGGAAAAGAAGCTGGCATTTTTTTAATTCCTCTTGCTCCTGGTTTGGAAGATACGCCTGAATTGCGCGAAACCTATTTCAACAAAATTATAGAACGTTTTGAAAATTTAACCTCTCAAAATGTAAAAAAACATGTTATATTTAAGGAAAGCTTTTGTATTAACGATTTCATAAAAGATTACAATTCATACAAAGGCAACGCTTACGGAATGGCTAATACTTTAACACAAACCGCATTTTTAAGACCCAAATTAAAAAGTAAAAAAGTAAAAAACCTATTTTTTACTGGTCAATTAACGGTTCCGGGTCCAGGTGTTCCTCCATCATTAATTTCAGGAAAATTAGTAGCCGATTTAGTTATAAAACATCACAGCATATGAAAACATTATTCGACACAGTCTCATACCATTGTAGCAAAATTGTAACAAAAACCTATAGCACATCGTTTTCATTGGCTACCAAAATGTTATATAAATCTATAAGAAGTGATATTTATAATATTTATGGCTTTGTAAGATTTGCAGATGAAATTGTAGACTCTTTTCACGATTATAACAAAGAAGAATTATTCAATAGATTTTCTGCAGATTTAGAACACGCTTTAAAAGATAAAATTAGTTTAAATCCTATTTTGAATTCGTTTCAATATACTTATCATAAATACAATATTGATAAAAGTTTAGTTGATGCCTTTATGAAAAGCATGCAACTGGATTTACATAAAACAACCTATTTAACTGATGAAGAATACAAAGATTACATTTACGGGTCTGCAGATGTGGTGGGGCTTATGTGTTTAAAAGTATTTGTAAAAGGTAATACTGATAAATATAATGAACTTAAAGACACAGCCATGGCATTGGGTTCTGCATTTCAAAAAGTTAATTTTCTAAGAGACTTAGAAGCAGATTTTGATGGATTAAACAGAAGCTACTTTCCAAATGTAAATTTGAATAATTTAGATGAAGCTTCTAAAACTCAAATTATAAATGATATTGAGCATGATTTTGAAAAAGGATTAAGTGGAATAAAAAAACTACCTATAGAAGCTAAATTTGGAGTTTTCATGGCCTACAGATATTATTCACAATTATTAAAAAAACTAAAAAAAACACCCGCTTTGCAAATTAGAAGTGCCAGAATACGTGTTTCAAACCCTAAAAAAGTAGAATTATTGATGCGTAGTTACGTAAAGTATCAATTAAATTTAATGTAAATTTATAGCATGCAAACGGTACATTTTATATTCATATTTCTAGCAACCTACTGCTTTATGGAGTTTATGGCGTGGTTTACTCATAAATACGTTATGCATGGTTTTTTATGGAGTTTGCATAAAGACCATCATAAAAAAGACCATGATAGTTGGTTTGAACGTAACGATGCTTTTTTTATTTTTTACGCGGTGGTTAGTATTGGCTGTTTCTTACTATGGAAGCATGAAATTTTTTGGGCTGGCTTACCTATTGGTGTTGGTATTTTTGCTTACGGACTTTCATACTTTTTGGTACATGATATTTTTATACACCAGCGCTTTAAACTTTTTAGAAATGCTAATAATTGGTATGCCAAAGGCGTAAGACGTGCTCACAAAATGCACCACAAACATATTAATAAAGAAGATGGTGAATGCTTCGGGATGCTGTTCGTTCCTTTTAAATACTTTAAAAAGTAGCAAATGATTTATTTGTACCTTCTTTTAAATTTAGGTTCTTTATCTGTTCCCTTTATTTACAGTTTCCATCCCAAATTAAAATTTATTAGGCTTTGGAAATCTTTAGGATTAGGCATTTTAACAAGTATGCTTATTTTTATCCCTTGGGATGTTTTTTTTACACTTCACGGAATTTGGGGATTTAACTCCGAATATTTTTTAGGAACTACTGTATTCAGCCTACCTATAGAAGAATGGTTGTTTTTTATATGTATTCCCTATGCTTGCGTATTTACACATTATGCGCTATTGCATTACTTCCCAAATTTAAAATTATCAATAGCTGTAACTAAACTAATTAGCTATATTTTGATTCTTTGTTTTTTTATTGTATCCATATATAATTACGACAAATGGTACACGTTTGTAAACTTTACTTTGGCAACTATATTAACACTAATTGTGGTTAACAAAAAACCAGAACTCCTTCAATCTTACTTACTAACATTTCTAGTTATGCTGATTCCTTTTTTTATAGTGAATGGTATTTTAACAGGAAGTTTTATTGAAAATGAAGTGGTTTGGTATAATAATACTGAAAATCTCAATATTCGATTGTTTACTATTCCTATTGAAGATTCTGTTTATGCTTTTACACTTATTCTTTTGAATCTTTTCGTTATACAATCTATTGAAAAGCCTAAGTCAAATTAAGAATTTATCACATTTTTGGGACTTCCATTCAAATAAGCTTTTAAATTATTAACTACAATATTCATCATACGTGTTCTCGATTCTTTTGGAGCCCAAGCAATATGTGGTGTTATAATACAATTTTTTGCTTTTAATAATGGATTATCTTCTTCTATAGGTTCTTTTGAAACTACATCAACAGCTGCATGTCCGACTTTACCACTATCAAGAGCCTCCTTTAAATCTTCTTCAACAATTAAACCCCCTCTAGAGGTATTAATTATCATCACACCATCTTTCATTTTAGCCATGTTATTTTTATTGATAATACCTTTAGTACTTTCCAATAATGGGCAATGTAAACTAATAATATCTGATTTCTCAAACAACTCATCCAATTCAACATACCGACATGTTTCTGACTCTAATGAAACATCTTTACTTCTATTATAAGCTAAAATATTCAACCCAAATGATTGTGCTATTTTTGCTGTCGCTTGCCCAATGCGTCCAAAACCAATAATACCCATATTTTTTCCAGCTAGTTCTATCAATGGGGTATTCCAAAAACAAAAATCTAATGATTTTGTCCATTCTCCTTCCTTAACAGCTTTATTATGATCTCCAATGTGATGACACATTTCTAACAATAAACCCATTGTAAATTGAGCTACAGCTGTTGTACCATAATTTGGCACGTTGGTTACTACTATGTTTAAACTGCGGGCTGTATCAACATCAATAATATTATAACCCGTTGCTAAAACGCCTACATATTTTAGATTAGGAACTTGTGTGAGTACTTCTTTGGGAAGTGGGACTTTATTAGTGAACACGACATCTGCATCGGCTATAGCGTCGATTACTATTTTATGTTTAAAATCTGTACGATCATAAACTTTTAAATCTCCTAATTGTTTAAGGGTTTCCCAACTTAAATCACCAGGGTTTAAAGTGTACCCATCCAAGACAACCATTTTCATTTTACTAATATTTTTAATTATGACTAAAATTAATAAAACGAACTTTTCTAAGTGCGAAATTGGTGTTAATTTATTTCAATAAAGTATCAATTGTGGTTCTTATTTTATCACTATTCCAATTCGCTGCTCCATTTTCATCAATAATAATATGACCTTCTTTATCTATTAAAAAAGTTCGTGGAATGGTTGAAATATTGAAGAATTCGGGGTACTCTTCGACAGGTCTATGCACTTTAAAAGTGTAGTTGTTTTTAGTTAAAAACGGAATAATTTCGTTAAATGCATCGTTTGTAACAAACAGAAATACGATCTTATCCTTATAATCATCATAAAGAGCTTGCATACTTGGCATTTCAGCAATGCATGGCGGACACCAAGTTGCCCAAAAATTAATTAAAACAACCTTTCCTTTAGCTGCTTCAAAATTAAAAATAGTATGATTTTCATCTATTAAAGACCACTTGTAATCCGTAATTCTAGTTAATGTATCCTTATCCTCATTGACGCTTACTGGTTTTATAAACGCTATGACTTTATGTAATACAACCTGAACGGGTTTTCTTGTTTGCGGAATAAGTAAAACCCCAATAACAAGTAAAAAAATAATATTTTTAATTTTTGGTTTACTAATCTTCATATATATCAATTAAAAAAGGCATAACTTCTCTGTCGAAGTTATGCCTGATATCTAACAAAACATAAAAGTTTTTTATTCTTCTTCGTCTTTAACGGTTTCTTTTTTAGATTTAGAATCGTCTTCTAAATCTAACATATTATGTTCTTGCAATAAATTATACCATTGTATTACTTTCTTAATATCGCTAACATATACGCGATCCTCATCGTAATCTGGTAAAACCTCAAAAAAGTATTCTTCTAATTTGTCTTTACTATCTTTAGCCTTTACTGAAGTTTGCCCACTATTTTCCTTTTTCTTAATCTTTTCAAAAACTTCTTTTAATGGCACTTCTTCTGTTAAAGTATAAATAGCTATTTCACTTAAAACGCTTACATTTTGTTGAACATTAACCGATAAACGTTTTTTATCAATTAAAGATTCGGCTACAAAACCACCACGTGTTTGTGTTATTAATTTGTACAATCCTGGTTTCCCTGCTATAGCTAAAACTTTCTCTAAACTCATAAATTATTTTTTTGAAAAAGGCAAATATCAACTGTTTATTGATGTCTTGCAAATATTATCGTTTCTTTTTTTGGTCTGGAAAACGCATGCGATAATCTACATCTATCTTTCCTTTTGATATGTTACCTAATTTTCCTTTTATTAAACGTTTTTTTAAACTTGATAGTTTATCAGTAAATAATATACCTTCGATATGGTCGTATTCATGCTGAATAACGCGTGCTATTAAACCATCGAAAACTTCGGTATGTGCTTTAAAATTTTCATCAAGATATTCAATCGTCACTTTTGATTTTCTAAAAACATCTTCACGCACATCAGGAATACTTAAACAACCTTCGTTAAAAGCCCACTCATCACCTTCCTCCTTTACAATTTTAGGATTTATAAATATCCGTTTAAAACCATTCAATGCTTTTTGCTCTTCTGCGGATAAGTCTTCATCATCTGAAAAAGGTGTAGTATCCACAATAAATAATCGAATAGCTAATCCTATTTGAGGTGCTGCTAAGCCAACACCACAGGCATTATACATGGTTTCAAACATGTTTTCTAGAAGACTATCTAGTTTTGGATAATCTTTATTTATATCGACTCCTAGTTTTTTTAAAACAGGATCGCCATAGGCTACAATGGGTAAAATCATGATTGTAATTTCTGTTATTATTTGCAAAAATACAATTCTTATAATTTATTGATTGTATTAATAGATGATAAATTCTTTTGAAACTCTAATTACTTAGAATATAAATAGCTTTGTAAAATGAGTGTTGCACTAATTTCATCAACTAAGGCTTTATTTTTGCGTTGGTTCTTTTTCAAGCCACTATCAATCATGGTTTGAAACGCCATTTTAGAAGTAAAGCGTTCATCGACACGGTGTATAGGTATATGGGGAAATTGCTTTTCAAGCTTTTGCAAAAATGGAGCAATTAACACTTCGCTTTCTGATGCCGTATTATCCATTTGTTTGGGTTCACCAACTATAAATAATTCCACTGTTTCTTTACTAGTGTAATCTTTTAAAAACAGAAGCAACTCCTTCGTATTTACTGTGGTTAATCCAGACGCAATAATTTGTAATACATCGGTTACAGCTAAACCTGTCCGCTTCATTCCATAATCTATTGCTAAAATACGAGCCATATTATTTCTTTAAGGCAAAAATAAAGTAATAAAAATAAAAAAGGCTCTCTTTTTTGAAGAAAGCCTTTTTAAGAATTAACCTTATTTAATATTTGAATATGAACTCTTGTTTAATTTAAGCCTTTACAACTTTATTCATTTTAGGAAATAATACGTTTAAGTTATCTACATTTCTTAAAAAGTTTAAGTAAAGTCTAATGTCGCTATTACTACGAACAATGGATTCTTTTACTTGAGAAGCATCGATTAAAATAGCTACGTTTTCATCTACAGAGCTAACTGTGTTTTTAACATCAACTTGTTTATTGTTTTTAGAAACAGAAACAGTATTATTAGTTTTAACTTTTACATCTTCAGTAGTACTTTGCGTATTTCCAAAAGCAAAAGCTAATAAGAATGTTAATAATATGCAGAAATTTATTTTCATCTATGTGTTGTTCTGAGATGAAACAAATATATAGGCGCATTAAAGTTTATACACAATAAATTAGTTATATGCGTCTGTATTTTCGTTTAGTAGTGGAGCGACAAATTTTTATCGACAAACAGACAAAATGCTTATTTTGAAAGACTAAATACACCAAAAATGTATTTCATCGGATTATTTTTTTATTTGAAAGGAAAAATGAATCAAAAATTTTCAATAAAGAGTCTTTTAACAACATCTTTTAATGAATTTCAAAATCCATATTAATAGGTGTTTCATTCCTGTTTTTTGATAGATACCTATTATATTTGTCAAAAATTAAAATACAAAATGACCGAATTAAGACAAACCATAGAACAAGCTTGGGATAATAGAGACCTTTTAAAAGAAGAAAAAACAACATCAGCTATTAGACAAGTTATCGATTTGTTAGACAAAGGAGAATTAAGAGTTGCCGAACCCATTGAAGGTGGATGGCAAGTGAACGAATGGGTAAAAAAAGCCGTTGTTTTATATTTTCCTATTCAAAAAATGGAAACTATTGAATGTGGGCCTTTAGAGTTTCATGATAAAATTCCATTAAAAACGGGTTATGCTGCAAAAGGCATTCGTGTAGTACCTCATGCTGTTGCTAGACATGGTGCTTACATTTCTTCTGGCACTATTTTAATGCCTAGTTATGTAAATATTGGAGCTTATGTAGATGAAGGGACTATGGTTGATACTTGGGCTACTGTTGGAAGCTGCGCTCAAATTGGTAAAAACGTACATTTATCTGGTGGTGTTGGTATTGGTGGTGTTTTAGAACCTTTACAAGCTGCTCCAGTAATAATTGAAGACAATGTATTTGTAGGCTCTAGATGTATTGTAGTGGAAGGTGTTCGTGTTGAAACCGAGGCTGTTTTAGGAGCTAACGTGGTATTAACAATGAGTACTAAAATAATTGACATTACTGGGGATACCCCAATTGAAATGAAAGGACGTGTACCTGCTCGCTCGGTAGTAATTCCTGGTAGCTATACTAAACAATTTCCAGCTGGGGAATACCAAGTACCTTGTGCTTTAATTATTGGAAAACGTAAGGAAAGTACCGATAAGAAAACATCACTAAACAATGCGCTTCGTGAAAACGATGTTGCGGTTTAAAAATTAATATTTACCATTATGAAGACAATTTTAGTTGATGCTTGGAATACTTTTATTACTAAAGATGGTATCCATCAAGAACTAAAAATGCTTCTAGATGGTTATCCAAATGAAAAAATCATAGTTACAAATGCCGATAAGGAAGAATTAATTTCTTTCGGCATTGTAAATATGCCCTATCCTGTTTTTAGTTTAAGCCATAAACCCAATAAAACTAATCCTGAATATTTTAAAACATTACTTTTAGAATATAATCTTTCCACCGAGAACGTTCTTTATTTTGAGCATAATGAAAAGGCTATTGCATCTGCTCAATCATTAAATATTAATAGCTTTTGGCTAGAAACTGGAAGTCCACTAAATGACCTAAAACTTTTTCTTGATTCAAACCTATAATAATTATGGCATACAATATTACTTTAGAAGGCAAGAATACAGTTATAGCAGAAAGAATGCTTCAAGATGTAGCTCAAATACTTAGTAATTGTAAAATAAACTATTGGTTAGAAGGAGGCACGTTGTTAGGCATAAGACGTGAAGACAGATTGTTACCATGGGACAATGATATAGATATGTCCATAATGGTAAGTGAAAAATCTAAACTCAATAATTTCTACAACCAATTAAGCAAAAAAAAATACCGAGTACGAACACGCGTATTCGAAGGTACAAGACTTCCTTTTGAACAAGGAGATATTCGTATGATTAAAATACGTGAGCGTCGCTTTTTGGGTCTTATAAAAGGTTCTGTTTGTCTAGATGTATTTATAAAATATCCTAAAGATGATAATATCTATTGGGAAATTGACAATAAAATTAAATACGTACCAAGCAAGTTTTATTCATCTTTTAAGTCTATTAATTTTAAAGGTTTTAATTATTCTATACCGGAATTTACAGATGAATACTTAACTTATCGTTATGGCGACTGGAAAAAAGCTGTTAAAGACTGGGATACTTCAAAAGACGATAAGGCCCTAGCTTAACTATTCTTTAATTTTAATATATCTTTTAATATCGTACTACTTACATTTTCAGTATAAGAAAAATACTCAACAGGGCAGCTGGTTTTAGGAAATCTACCTCTCCAATCGTCTCCAACTGAAATAGCATCGATATGATATTCATCAACTACTCGTTGTTTATTCTTATCTATTTGAGGAATAACTTCATCAACAAACTTAATAGCCTTAACTATTTTAACGCGTTCTTCAAAAGGAATTATTGGACGTTTCCCTTTCTCCTTTTCAATCAATTCATCTGTTGAAACCCCAACAACTAAATAATCACAAAGCTCCTTACTACGCTCTAAAATATTAAGATGCCCATAATGAAAAATATCAAAACAACCAGAAGTATACATTCTATTATACTTTGCTTTAGTTTTTTTACAGGCTATCGCAGCACTAATTTCGCTATTATTATTTAAATCTATAGTTACATTAAAATGACAGTCTGCACTTATTTTTTTCAATAAACTAAATAATTCATCTAAATTGGCATCTTGAGAACCATTTATTATAATTTGTTCTTTCGATTTCACAAAAACAATACGCCAATTCTGAAATTTATCATTAAGACTATCTATATCAATATTATGAATCATTTGTAAGGTCATTATAATTTTGCCAAAACTACAAAAATAAATTCTTTGCTCACCTTACTTATAAAATCAAATCTCATAACATTCCAATAGTTTTAAATTTATATTAACTTTGTATAAATTAAACTTTAATAAAACAATTAAAACGGGGTCGTTATTACGTTTATAACTATCTAATTATCTTTAAATAATTTTCTTTAAATGAAAATAATCATTCTTGCTGCTGGAATTGGCTCTAGATTAGGAAACCCTTTTCCAAAACCATTAACACCACTTAAAAACGGAAAAAGCATTATGCAAATGCAAACCGAAAACATTGCTTCAAAATATAATATTGATGATATTAATGTTGTGGTAGGTTTTAAAAAAGACTTGATAATGGAGCGTTTTCCAGAACTCACCTATGTTTACAACCCTTTTTTTGATAGAACAAATACATCTAAAAGCTTATTACAAGCTTTGAAAAAGCACAGAAACCAATCGGTTCTTTGGTTTAATGGTGATGTTGTTTTTGACGAAAAAATACTTGATATCCTTAATCCGTTTATTAAACAAAATCAGTCTTTTGTTGCCGTAAATACAAGTAAAGTCGCAGAAGAAGAAGTTAAATATACTCTTAAAGATGGGTTTATAAACGAACTTTCTAAAATCGTAAAAAATGGTTTGGGGGAGGCCGTAGGCATCAATTTTATTTCATCAAATGACATTTTAAGTTTTATCGAGAGATTAGAAACGTGTGGTGATAATGATTATTTTGAAAGAGGTCTTGAACTTGCCATTGAGAAAGACAATCTTAAAATTAAAGCTGTAGACATTTCTGCCTATAATTGTATGGAGATTGATTTTATTGAAGATTTAGAAAATGTGAATAATTTATTATAATGAAGGTTATTCTCTTTTGCCAAAATAATTACGCATTCGGTATTTTAGAACCTATTAAAGAGGTTCTTGTAGCTAGTAATGATGATTTCATATGGTTTATTAAAGAACCTATTTATAATGACTTTCCTTTTAAATCTGATAAACATACCACAAAACTTTCCGAATTAAAGGCTTATAATAGCGATGTTATTTTTGTTCCAGGAAATGAAGTTCCTCATTATTTAAGAGGTTTAAAAACACAAATATTTCATGGTTTAGCTGGTGAAAAAAAAGGACACTTTAGAATTAGACACTATTTCGATTTATACCTAACTCAAGGTCCATATTTCACTAATAAATTTAACGAACTTAAGATTATACATAAAAATTTTGATGTTATTGAAACTGGCTGGCCAAAACTAGATATTTACGGAAAAGACAAAAGCACATACGCGAGTTACAAAGCAGAACTTCTAAAAACACATAACGCAAAAAAAATAGTCTTATACGCTCCAACTTTTTCTCCAAAACTCACATCTGGTCCTTATTTGGTTAATCAAATTAAACAACTTGCCAACAACCATAAAGACTATATCATTCTCTTAAAGTTCCATCCACTAATGGCCCAAGAGTGGTTAGACGTTTATAAAGATTTAGCTAAAATAACGCCCAATATTATTTTTCAAGAAGAAAAAAATATCATTAAATTTTTATTGGTAGCCGATTTACTTGTAAGCGATACATCATCTGTTATATACGAATTTATTTTACTCGATAAACCTGTAATTACGTTTAAAAGCATTTCTGAAAATATTAACTGGGAAAACTCTAATGACTATGACGCATTAGAAATGTTAGTAAAAACAAATTTAGAAACAGATCCTTTTTCAAAATCTAGAGCATATCTAAACGAACAATTCCACCCATATAATGATGGTAAATCTGCCGAACGTATGGTTGCAACAGTAAGAGCATACACTAAAACAAATGGTGTACCAGAAAAAAGAAATATTTCATTTTTTAGACGCTTAAAAATTTATTCCATTTTTGGTAAATCTTAGGCTTATTAAAAAGAATTATCTTACTTTTACTCCTGCAAAAACCCCAATTAATGATTAAACTTTCAGCAATTATTATAACATACAATGAAGAAGAACATTTAGAAAAATGTCTAAATTCTTTAACTGGAATCGCTGATGAAATCATTGTAGTAGACTCATTTTCAACTGATAAAACTTCCGAAATTTGCAAATCATTTAATGTTACGTTTGTTCAACATCCTTTTGAAGGGTATATTGAACAAAAAAACTATGCGGTTTCGCTAGCAAATAATGATTACATACTATCGCTTGATGGTGATGAAGCCCTTTCGGAAACTTTAAAAAGTAGCATTTTAAAAGTTAAAACGAATTGGAAATTTGATGGTTATTACTGCAACCGATTGAACAATTATTGCGGGCAATGGATAAAACATTCTGATTGGTATCCCGATAAAAAACTTCGATTATTTAAAAAAGATAGTGGAGAATGGAAAGGCATAAACCCACACGATTCCTATACCTTGAAAAAAGGACTTAAATTCAGCAAACTAAAAGGTGATTTACTGCATTGGATTTATAGAGATTATTCAGACCATAATCAAAAAGTAGAACGTTTTTCAACTATTGCTTCCGAAGCTTATTTTAAATTGGGTAAAAAATCGTCTATTTGGAAAATTATTTACAGACCTGCTTGGGCCTTTTTTAAATCTTATTTTTTAAGACTGGGCTTCTTAGATGGTTTAAACGGATTAGTTATTTGTGTTCAAACCTATAATGTAACTTTTTTTAAATACGTGAAACTTTACAGGCTTTGGAAAACAAAATAGTAGTTTATTTTTTTAGAAGCTTTTTCTTTAATCGTTTTTTTCTATGATATTTCTCCTGAAAGGCTTCTGTTTCTTGCCACATTAAATTGATGATTTTATTATAATCTTCTTCAGAACATTTTGCATATTCATCACTCATTACTTCAACCATCGATTTATGAATAGTTAAACGTGCGAAATTTTTAATTCTGGTTTCAAAATCCAAAGGTCCAAAATTCATTCTGTTTAAATCCACTAAATAAAAATCATAATTATTTCCATTCTTTTTAATTAATGTGTTTCCTGGTGAGTGATCTAAAAACTGAATACCTTTCTCATGTAGACTAAAAGTAAATCGGGTAAAAGCTCTTAATATGTTTTCGTAATCGGGAATATTAAAATCTTTTGTTAGCGCCCTGTAAGTCATATCACAATCCAATTGTTCACTTACATAGAAACTTTTATTGAAAAAAAATAGTGATTTAAACTCAAAATAAGCAATAGGCTTTGGTGTTCCAACTCCTAGTGCCATTAACTTATTAGCATACTCAAACGAGCGTTGTGCTTTACTTTTTCTAAAAAAATTATATACTATTTTATTTACTGTATTTGGAATTTTAAAGGCTTTTATATTTAAACTTACTCCTTCAAGAGGTATTATTTTAATTATATTTCGCTTACCAACACCGCCTTTAAACGTATCAAAATTATGAATTACGTTGGACAATTTCTCTTTAAAACCGTCCTCTAATTCTCTATTAAAAACCTTAATTTCTTTCATTCAAATACAATAAATTCACAAAAAATCATATCATGCAATTTACTTCAATTCAAAAACACATCATATTAATTTTGTGTTGTAAATTTGCACCGTTGCAAATATAAGATTCATAAAATGATTGGAGAAATAAATAATGCATTACAAATTTTAAAAGAAGGCGGTCTGATACTTTACCCAACCGACACTGTATGGGGTATTGGCTGCGATGCTGCAAATACCGAAGCTGTAAAAAAAATATACGCCCTAAAGCAACGAGTAGATAGTAAAGCTTTAATATGTTTAGTTGCCGATGATAGAATGCTAAAAAAGTATGTAAAACAAATACCCGAAGTAGCCCTAAACATTCTGGACATTACAGATAAACCAACTACGATTATTTACGATGATGCCCAAAATTTAGCACCAAATTTAATAGCAGAAGACGGTACCATCGCTATAAGAATTCCTGATGATGAATTTTGCTTCCAACTTTGTAGAAGACTTAATGGTGCCATTGTTTCTACATCTGCAAATATTAGTGGTTATCCAACTCCAAATTCCTTTAAAGAAATACAACAAGAGGTTTTAAAAGGTGTAGACTATGTTGTAAATTTGCATCGTGAAAAAAATTGTAACAAACCATCGTCTATTATTAAGTTAAGTAATAATGGGGTTGTAAAGATTATTCGAGAATAAAAAACAGCCAACAATTTAGGTAATGGCTTTTCTGAAATAGTTTATAAGGATGCTTTAGAATATGAATTCAAAACCCTAAACATCCCTTATAAAAGAGAAAAAGAGTTCGTGGTAAGTTATAAAGACACCATATTAAATCACAAATTTTACACAGATTTTGTGGTTTATAATAAAATAATTTTAGAAATAAAATCAACAGAAATTTAAACGACAAACATATTTCACAGTGTATAAACTATTTAAAAGTGTCTAATTGTAAACTGGCAATTATAGCTAATTTTCTCAAAGACCTATTAGAACACAAAAGAATAGTTTTATAATTTAAAAACATTCGTGAATTAGTGGCATAATTAAATGAATTACAAAGAAGCATTACACCACAATATATTTAAAATAATTTCCCAATCTGCTAAAGAATTAGGTCTAGACAGCTTCGTTATTGGCGGTTTTGTACGCGATTTTATTTTAAAGCGTGGCAACGCTAAAGATATTGATGTAGTTGCGATTGGTGATGGTATAAAACTTGCCAGACAGGTTGCAAAAAACCTACCAAACAAACCCAGAGTACAGGTTTTTAAAACTTATGGCACTGCCATGCTTCGTTATGATGATATTGAAGTGGAGTTTGTTGGGGCACGTAAAGAATCATACACTGAAGACAGTAGAAACCCAGCAGTAGAAAATGGTTCGCTTCAAGACGATCAAAACCGTCGTGATTTTAGCATAAATGCCATGGCTTTAGATTTAAGCGAATCTAAATTCGGTAATTTACTGGACCCTTTTAATGGTATTAAAGATTTAGAAAACAAAACTGTTCGCACCCCATTAAACCCCGATATCACTTACAGTGATGACCCACTGCGCATGATGCGTGCTATTCGGTTTGCAACCCAATTAAATTTCACTATTGAACAAAGTTCTTTAGATGCAATTACTAGAAATTCTGAAAGAATTAAAATCATTACCAACGAGCGCATTGTTGTAGAACTTAATAAAATTCTTGAAAGCGAAACCCCGTCCATTGGCTTTTTGCTTTTAGAACGTACAAACCTTTTAAAACACATCCTGCCCGAACTTATTGCATTAAAAGGTATTGATGAAGTGGAAGGTCAACGCCATAAAGATAATTTTTATCACACTCTAGAAGTCGTTGATAATATTGCTAAAAACACTGACGATTTATGGTTACGTTGGGCTGCCTTATTGCACGATATTGGAAAGGCACCAACAAAAAAATTCAGTAAAAAAGTGGGATGGACATTTCATGGGCATGAGTTTGAGGGTTCAAAAATGGTGTATCATTTATTCAAGCGTTTAAAAATGCCTTTGAATGAAAAAATGAAGTTTGTTCAGAAAATGGTATTCATGAGTTCGCGCCCAATAGTTTTAGCTAATGAAGAAGTTACCGATTCGGCTGTTCGTAGATTGGTTTTTGATGCAGGTGATTTTGTAGACGATTTGATGACACTTTGTGAAGCTGATATTACCACAAAAAACCCTAAAAAATTTAGCAAATACCATAATAACTTTAAAATTGTTCGTGATAAAATTATTGAAGTTGAAGAACGCGACCATGTTAGAAATTTCCAACCCCCCATTTCTGGTGAAGAAATCATGGAAACGTTCAATTTAAAACCTTCAAGAGAAATTGGTATTATAAAAGAAACGATTAAAGAAGCTATTTTAGAAGGCGATATACCTAATGAACATGAAGCAGCTTACAATTTGATGTTGAAGGAAGGGGAACGATTGGGTTTAGAAGTCTCAAAACTTCAAAGCGACAAAGACTCAAAGTAATTATGGAAAACAATAATACGTTTAGAAAATTACTTATTTGGCAAAAGTCTATGACTTTAGTTACCGAAATTTACAAAGAAGTTAAAACATTTCCTTCTGATGAGTTATATGCTTTAACCTCACAAATAAAAAGGTCGGCAACGTCTATTCCAAGTAATATCGCAGAAGGCTACGGAAGAGAAGGTTTAAAAGATTATTTAAGGTTTCTAAATATTGCTCTAAGTTCTTTATTCGAATTACAAACGCAAATGGAAATAGCTTATAACTTAAAGTATTTGAAAGAAGAAAACTTCAACGCACTTTATGAAAACTCAAGAGAAATTGAACGAATGTTAACCAGTTTCATTAAAAAAATCAAGGCGTAATTAGTAACAGGGCTACAAAGTATCAAAGTTTCAAAAAAAACTTTGAATCTCTAAAACTCTAAAACTCTGAAACTCTGAACCTCTGAACCTTTGAACCTCTGAACCTTTGAAACTTTGAACCTCTGAACCTCTGAACCTCTGAAACTTTGAACCTTTGAAACAAAAAAAAGACAACAAAAAAGTCATCTATTGGCTATTAACAGGCTGCCTACTCATATTCATTATGGTTATTGTTGGTGGCATAACTCGATTAACCGATTCTGGATTATCAATCTCAAATTACAAATTAATTTCGGGCACCATCCCCCCAATAGGCGAACAAGAATGGCAAGAAGCCTTCGATTTGTACAAACAATACCCAGAATATCAAAAACTTAATAATCATTTTGGTTTAGAAGATTTTAAAAGCATCTATTTCTGGGAGTGGTTACACCGTGTTATTGGTCGTGTTATAGGCTTGGTATTTATGATACCATTCATTTATTTTTTACTAAGAAAACAACTTACTAAAAAAACCATACTAAAATGCTTGGTGCTTCTTGGTCTAGGGGCATTTCAAGGTTTTTTAGGTTGGTACATGGTTAAAAGTGGTCTCGTAGATATGCCTGATGTGAGTCATTTTAGACTCGCAGCCCATTTAACAACGGCTTTCCTAACATTTGCAGCAACGCTTTGGGTTGCATTAGACTTGATGTTTCCAAACCGAAAGCCAGCCAACAAACCCGTTAGAAAACTTATTATTATCAGTTACTCTGTTTTAATTTTTCAAATTATATATGGTGCCTTTGTAGCTGGTTTAAAGGCCGGTTTACTGCATAACCACTGGCCTATGATGAATGAAGGCGAGTTTATTCATTTTACTGCCTACACACTAGAGCCGCTTTATAAAAACTTTATAGAAAACCCAAGTGGGATCCAATTTATTCATCGTACAACCGCTTATTTAGTGGTGTTTTTTATATTTCTTATCTGGAGAAAATCTAGAACACTTACCCTCACACCTCATCAACAAAAAGGTGTTAATTCTTTAATTATTTTGGTAATTACTCAATTTATTTTGGGGGTATTTACTATTATTTTACAAGTACCCTTGTGGCTAGGTGTGGCGCATCAAATAGGTGCTTTTTTATTATTAAGTGCTATGACATTTACTTTACATCGCTTTTCTAAATAACTTAAAAAAACATACATTTGCAAAATATTTTTTACCTATGATTTATAGATTTAGAGTTATATTGGATAACGATGTTGATGATGATGTGTTTCGCGATTTAGAAATACGAGAAACCGACACGCTTGAAGATTTACATAACATCATCACCCAATCGTTTGGGTTTGATGGTACCGAAATGGCATCTTTTTATTTAAGCAATATCCAGTGGGATCAAGGTGAAGAAATATCATTATTCGATTTAAGCGAAGATACTTCGGCACGCTTAATGAATGAAACCGCCATTAACGATGTCGTTCACGACAAACAAACTCGACTTATTTATGTGTACGACTTTTTAAGTATGTGGACATTTTACGTGGAATTAGCTGAAATTGTGGAAGAAACCCAAGGTGTAGACTATCCTAATTTAATGTTTGTACATGGGCAAATCCCAGATGAAGCACCAGAAAAAATATTTGATACCGATGACGACTTTGATGATTTCGATGAATTTGAAGACGATTTAGATATAGAAGATTACGACGGCTTGGACTTCGACGAAAACTGGAACTAACCCACTCTATCTAAAGTTTGCAGGGTTAATGTTTTCATAATTTTGAGTTAAAAATTCTAAAGATTTTTTAAGTATCTGCCCCATAGATTTACATTTCATAAAGTCTGCATCTAAAGTATAATCATAAATTTTTGCTTTTAACAAATCAATATTTTCCGTTTTAGATATCACGTCATGCACCATACAATCTACAAGTTCGTCTATGCGTCCATGAAAACTTTTTAAACGTTTTACCAAAATAGAACGTTCTTCAATTTTATATTGATCTATGGATAGCTTTTGAAAGGTTTCAGACACCAATTCTACCATTTTTAAATTTTCCTTAAAAAACTGTGGCCTGTAAACATTAAATTTTCCTTCGTATGATTGTTGATCAAAATCTATGGCTCTAATTTTATAAACCACGTGGTCAAAATCGTGTGTTGGCACAATTACATAATTATACGAGCGCATATCGCCTAAAAGCCGAATCATACAACGCTCATTAAATTTTACAAACTCTTTTGCTATTTGTGATTTTTCAGATTTATCACATTTTGGTAAAAAACTCTTAATAAACTCATCACCCGGAATACCCGCAATATGCTCTTCTATTAAAGTATCTTTATAAACTAAAAAATTCAAATTATATGGAGAAAGCATGTGCTCTAATTCCAAACCATAAACACGCGACGCATCAGCAGTTTTAATATAGAAATATGTAAAATTATCATTTAAAATATTTCTGATTTTTATTCTAAAAGGTTTTGAATTTCCAAACGTGCAAAAATCAATGGCATCCACACTTAAAAATGGCAATGTATTTTCGTTACCATCCGAATGCAAAATGGTATACACTTTCTTCAGCGACAATTCAATTTCTTGTCTTTCAAACTCATTATAATACACCCGAATCCAAAGTGTATCATTATCCTCCTTATCATAAACCACAATCGATCCTTGAAAACGCAATAAATCATCATAAAAAATAGGTATTTTTATATTCCTATTATACTCTGAAAGGTAGTCATGTAACTGAGGTTTTATTGGAAAAGATGGTTTTTTCTTAGAAATTATTAAATCGTCCATAAAATATAAAGTTAATCAAAAATAGTACTTTTTAAGGCATTACCACAAGGGTCGGGCTATACTCTGCAATCTTTTTGTTCGTACCTCACAAAAAGGATTTTCGTTTCAAATGCGGAGCATTCACGATTTCAATTTTACAATAGAAATGTATGAGTAATCCCTAACGCATCACAAAATATACTTAATTTTTCCTAACATGTAACAAATCAAACAAACTATCGTCATACTTTTATAACTAACCAAAGTAGTAAATCTTTTGCTGCTTAAAAACATCATATTTTGGAGCCTATACTCACAATCAATAATCTCACTAAAAAATTTGGGCATCTAACAGCTGTAAACAATTTATCTTTCACCATAAACAAAGGCAATGTATATGGCATTTTAGGACCAAACGGCAGCGGTAAATCAACTACTTTAGGCATTGTTTTAAACGTTGTAAATAAAACCGAAGGCAATTTTAAATGGTTTGATGGCCACACGACTACACATGATGCTTTAAAAAAAGTAGGTGCCATTATTGAGCGCCCCAACTTTTACCCATACATGACGGCTACCCAAAATCTAAAGCTAGTTTGCAAAATTAAAGCCGTAGATTATAGTAAAATAAACGAAAAACTGGAAATTGTTGGGCTTTTAGAAAGAAAAGATAGCAAATTCAACACCTATTCCTTAGGTATGAAACAACGTTTAGCCATTGCCTCTGCCCTACTTAACGACCCTGAAATTTTAATTCTAGATGAACCTACTAATGGTTTAGACCCCCAAGGTATTCATCAAATACGGGAAATTATAAAACAAATTGCCGCAAAAGGCACCACTATTTTATTAGCATCTCATTTATTAGACGAAGTTGAAAAAGTATGTTCGCATGTCGTGGTACTTCGTAAAGGCAAAAAATTATATTCTGGTAGAGTAGATGAAATGATTTCGAGTCACGGTTTTTTCGAACTTAAATGCAACAACCAAGATCAATTAATAAAACTTTTAGAAGGCCACCCAACTTTTGCTAAAATAAAAGTGCAAGACTCCTTAGTTACCGCTTTTTTAAATGAACCTTTAAAATCCGACGAATTCAATAAATTCTTATTCGAAAAAGGCATCATTCTCACGCATTTAGTACAACGTAAAGAAAGTTTAGAAGAACAATTTTTGCAATTAACCGACAAGCAATAACACCTCCAAAACCAATCACATGTTTCGACTTTTAAATTTAGAATTACAAAAACTTTTACTTAATAGAACTAGTAAAATACTTATTTTCATATCCTTCATTCTACCATTTTTTGTTATCTTATTATCATCATTCAAAATAAATGTTTTTGGGTTTTTCACTTTAGAATTGGGTGAATTAGGTATTTTTAATTTCCCTATAATCTGGCACTTAAATACTTTTTTTGCTTCGCAATTCAAATTCTTTTTTGCTATTGTTGTAGTAAGCATGATTGGTAATGAATACAGCAATAAAACCTTAAAACAAAACCTTATTGATGGTTTAAGTAAAAAAGAATTCATCTTATCTAAATTTTATACGATTGTGTTTTTCTCTTTAGTTTCAACCGTATTAATTAGTTTAATTTCATTTAGCATTGGCATGTATTATTCTAGCTATAATGAAGTATCTATCATTCTTAAAGAAACTAATTTTTTAGTTGCCTATTTTGTAAAACTCATGGGCTTTTTTAGCTTGTGTTTGTTCTTTGGCATGCTTGTAAAACGTTCCGCATTTGCTTTAGCTTTTTTGTTTATTCTTTTTATTTTAGAATGGATAATATTTGGACTCATGGCTTGGAAATTAGACACTCGTTTAGCTGAAAAAATTCAGAATTTCTTTCCTTTAAAATCGATGTATAAGTTAATAGAGCAACCTTTTCAACGTATAGCCATGACAAAATTTCCTAATAAAGCAAATTTAGCTTACGACTATGCCGTACATTGGTACGAAATAGCCATTGTATTGGGTTGGACTGCCCTATTTATATTTTTATCGTATTTATTATTGAAAAAGAGGGATTTATAATATCTTTAGAAGCATTTGCTTTTAAAAGATGAAACATTATTTTATATCGCTTTTATTTTGTTTTTTAAGCTTAACCGTATTGGCGCAAAGCGAAGCGTCAAATTGGTATTTTGGCTATGGGGCTGGTATTAAATTCAATCTATTGAACGAAACTGTGAGTTCTTTAAACAATGGGCAACTTTTTACCCATGAAGGATGCACTACAATGTCTGACGATTTAGGGAATTTATTATTCTATACAGATGGTTCTTTTATATGGAACAAAAATCACCAATATATGGCAAACGGAGTAGGTTTGCTGGGGGATAGTTCAAGTACGCACTCAGCTATTATAGTTCCAAAACCAAATGATTCTCATATTTTTTATGTTTTTACGGTGGGTTCCAGGCAAAGTAATACTGGATTGCATTATTCCATTGTAGATATGACACAAAATAATGGTTTAGGAGAAGTTACAACTTCTAATGTGAGGCTTTTAAATCTTAGTTCAGAAAAAGTGACCGCCGTTCTCAAAGACTGTATTTCTAAATCTATGTGGGTTGTGTCTTTTGCTTCAGAGGACGGAAATACTCCTTTTTTCAATACGTTTTATGCTTATGAAGTAAGTATCAATGGTGTTAATTCTGTTCCCGTAAAATCAACCTTTCCTATAAATATATCTGATGCTAGAGGTGCATTAAAATTATCACCAGATGGAACTAAAATTGCTTGTGCCAATGCTACTACAGACGATGATAATGCTACAACAAATGATCAATTATATTTATATGATTTTGATACATCTACAGGAAAGGTATCTAATCCAATTGAATTGAGAATAAATGGAGATAATCATAATCCATATGGCTTAGAATTTTCCCCTAATAGTCAATTGCTTTATGTCCACTCCTATAATAATTATCGTTCAAATGATAATAACGGTAATAATGATAATGACGATGATCCAGTTAATCATCGTTCTACATTAACGCAATTCCATGTTGCTAGTCCTAATATTCAAAACTCTCAAGTTGTCATAGATGAAAGACAGCTTTATCGTGGCGGATTGCAGTTAGGTCCTGATGGAAAAATATACAGAGCACTAACTGCTGCATATGGTAAAGGACTACCTTATTTAGGAGTTATAAAAAACCCCAATAATATTGGTTTAGCATGCCGCTATGAACATAACGCCATAAACCTTTCTCCTAATGAATCAAGTCAAGGGCTTCCTCCGTTTATTCAATCTTTGTTTAAAAAGCAAATAGATATTATACAAAATGGTAAAAGTGAAACTAATTTAACCTTATGTGAAGGAGGTTCATATAGGCTAGTATCCGAAAATATTCCTGGAGCAAATTATACTTGGACAAAAAATAATATCATTCTTCCTAATAACACCTATACTTTACTAGTAACAGAGACTGGTCATTATAAAGTTGAGATAAACCCAAATAATGGAGAATGCACCAAAGAAGGACAGGCGTATGTTTTTTTTAATGATAAACCATCATCTGAAAATATAGCGTTAATACAATGTGATGAAGATGGTAAAAAAGATGGATTAACGACATTTAATTTAAATGAGGCCTATAAGAGTTCTTCTTCCGGTGAAACCTTAACGTATAACTTTTATGTAAACCCGAATAAAACAATAGAAATAAATGGGAGTTCTTATAAAAACACAGAAAACCCACAAACTGTTTATGTTAGGACCACCAATGTGAATACTGGTTGTTTTTCATTTTCGGAGTTAACACTATCTGTAAGTACAACTTACGCAAATGATACTGTTTTACCCACGGTGTGCGATGATGATGGTAAAGAAGATGGATTACATATTTTTTATTTAAAAGAAGCCGAAGCTGAAATATTGAAGGGAATTCCGAGCAGTAATTTAAATATCTCCTATTATTTAACTTATGATGATGCACTTTTAGAAACCAATAAATTGCCTGTCTATTTTACCAATACCCAACCCTATAATCAAACTATTTTTGCAAGAGTAGAAAATGCCAACGCCTGCTACGGCATAAGTAAAGTTAATTTAACGGTACAAAAACTACCTCATGTTGATGCTATTGGTCGTGATTACTATTGCTTAAATAAATTCCCTGAATATATAAGTCTAGATACTGGTTTGATAGACGACGACCCAAACAAATACACTTATTTATGGAATAATGGTGACACCTCCTATCAAATACAAATTAACAAAATTGGAACATATACAGTTACCGTTACTAGTAAAGAAACTGGATGTAGTAAAAAAAGAAGTATTGTTGTAGAATCTTCAAATATTGCAACATTCAAAGAAATCAATGTTGTGGATGCTACTGAAACCAATATAATTACGATTATAGTAACTGGTGAAGGCCTTTATAATTATGCCTTATATGATACTAAAAACAACTTATATCAACCTTATCAAGAAAGTAATACCTTCGATAAAGTATCCCCAGGGATGTACCATATTCATGTAAAAGATATAGAAAACAATTGTGGTGTTGTTATGAACCAAGTTTCAGTTATTGGTTACCCTAAATTCTTTACTCCTAATAATGATGGCATTAACGATACCTGGCAGATTATAGGCCTTTCAGAAATGTTTCAGCCAAATACAAATATTACAATTTATGATCGTTTTGGTAAATTAATAATACAATTAAGTCCTTTAAGAGAAGGTTGGAACGGTTTTTTAAATGGGCAAAAGCTACCTGCTGATGATTATTGGTTTTCTGTAACTTTACAAGATGGTAGAATTTTCAAAAATCATTTTAGCCTAAAATATTGAACATTTACAATCATCAAATCTAATTATATTGCATTTTGACATAATTATTTTCAACTAAATATAAAATATCATTACTTTTCAATCTATATTGGTTCAATCAACACTATTATTTTTCCCTAATAGAACAAAATAAATAGAGACCTACAATCCTATTACTTTTTATCGTACAAATTATTAAAAAGCATGAGTTGTAATATCTTTGATAGTTTAGCTATCCATAAATGAAAAAGACCTTATTAATATTAGCTTTTTTTAGTAGTATTATATGCTTCGCACAAAATGAAGCATCTAATTGGTACTTTGGCTATGGCGCTGGAATTAAATTTAATCCATTAGACAATTCAGTTTCATCTGTAAATGATGGTCAATTATCTACAATTGAAGGTTGTACTTCTATATCTGATAGTTCTGGAAACTTATTATTCTATACTGATGGTATTATAGTCTGGAATAAAAATCATCAAATAATGCTAAACGGCACAGGGTTAATTGGTGATCCTTCCAGTACACAATCTGCTATAATTATACCTAAACCAAACGATTCGAATATTTACTATATTTTCACAGTAGATGATCAAAAAAACAACAACGACCCTACAAATTTGGGGTTAAACTATTCTGAAGTTGACATAAGACTTGATGGAGGCTTGGGCGCCCTAACTACCAAAAACATTAACCTGGTTCAGGAATCTTCTGAAAAAGTAACTGCGGTTGTAAAAGATTGCATAACAAAATCTATTTGGGTAGTCACTTTTGCATCTAAAGATCAAATATCAAACGTTTTTGATACTTTTTATGCATTTGAAGTGGGGAGCTCTGGTGTAAACCCGATTCCTGTCACATCCACATTTAGCACATTAGCTATTGAAGACGGAAGAGGTTATTTAAAATTATCTCCCGATGGCACTAAAATGGCTTGTGCGAATGTTGTCAATGGATTATATTTATTTGATTTTGATACTACTACGGGTACTGTAAGTAATCAGCAATCAATAAGAAAAACAGGAAATAATATATATCCATATGGAGTAGAGTTTTCTCCTAATAGTAAACTGCTGTATGTTCATTTTTCAAATGATTATTTTGGAGAAGAAAGAGATAATCCTGCAAATCATTCATCTTCTTTAGTTCAATATAATCTTATCTCATCAAACATAGAAGGTTCTGCAGTGACAATTGATGACAGAACGCTTTTTAGAGGAGGCTTACAACTAGGTCCTAATGGTAAAATTTACAGAGCTTTAAGCGCTACATATAGCCAAGGCTCACAATACTTAGGAGTGATTAATAATCCTAATATTTTAGGAACTTCCTGCAACTACCAACACAATGCTATTGGTTTAGCTTCTAGATATTCTTCACAAGGATTACCTCCTTTTATTGCTTCTTTTTTTGCAGAAAAAATTGACATTATAGGAGATAACAGATATACTTCAACAAATCTGCCTTTGTGTGATGGAACGACATATACCTTAAAAGGACCCAATATACCTAATGCGAAGTACACATGGACACATAATAATTTACTATTATCTGAAAATGATTTTGATTTAGAAGTGTCTCAACCAGGTGTTTATAAAGTTTTGATAGACCCCAAAACTGGCGACTGCGAAGCATTATTGGAAGGGGCTGCTGTGGTTACTTATAGTCCTAATCCTGTTGCTTACAATACCTCACTTACACAATGCGACGAAGATGGAATTGTAGGTGGTTACACGCGATTCAATTTAAATGAAGCTAACAGTTCTTTAACTGCTGGTGTTAGTGGTTTATCCACCAAATTTTATTCAGATAGCAACAGAACAATAGAATTGAATGCTACTAATTTTAACTATGATACAGACAATCCACAGCCTGTATATGTAAAAGTTATTAATGATACTACGGAGTGTTTTGATATTTCTGAATTAACTCTGAATGTAAGTTACACACAAATTGATGATTTTGTTTTTTCAGCATGTGACGAAACCAATTCTGAAGATGGTATAAACACATTCAATCTTAACAGTATTACGTCTGAAATTCAATTATTGAACCATATAACAGACCCTATTAGATATTATAGAACATTTGAAGATGCTTTATTAGAACAAAATAATTTAGGAACATCATTTACAAACAATACTCCTTATAAACAAACCATTTATTTCAGAGTAGAAAGCAATAATAATTGTTTTGGAATTAGCAAAGTGCTTTTAACAATAAACAAATTACCTCCTATCGAAGCAAACGCCAACGCTTGGTATTGCTTAAACAAATTCCCAGAACCCATTACTTTAAAGGCTGGTATTAGTAACAACTCTCTAAATAATTACACATATAATTGGTCTACTGGTGAAAACACTTATGAAATAAAAATTAACCAAACCGGAATTTACACCGTAACCGTTACCAATGCAAATGGTTGTAGTAAAGACCAAGTCATCACTGTAGAACCTTCAAACATTGCAACAATTGAAAGCATTGATATAAAAGATGCTACACACAACAATACGATTACCGTATTAGTTTTTGGAGAAGGCAGTTACGAATACAGGCTACTAGACGAAAACAATGTTGTGTCTGTTCCTTTTCAAAGTAGTCCTATTTTTGAAAATGTAAAACCAGGGCTTTATACTTTATCTGTAAAAGATGTTAAAAACAATTGTGGTACTACACCGCCACTCAAAATTTCGGTAATTGGTTTCCCTAAAGTTTTCACCCCTAATGGTGATGGATTTAATGATATATGGCAAGTATATGGTGTTTCTAGTATGTTTCAACCCAATACTAAAGTCCAAATTTTTGATAGACTCGGAAAACTGCTTAAAGAAATAACACCTTTAGGAGAAGGTTGGAACGGTTTATTTAATGGAGAAGAAGTACCCGTAGATGACTATTGGTTTTCAGTAAAACTTCAAGATGGTAGAGTATTTAAAAATCATTTTACTTTAAAACGATAAACTTTTACATAAAAACAAGTAAAAACGTACTTCATCTTATTTACTTTTCGTTTCATCTAAATTTATCTATTTTTCGCATGCATTTAATCTAGCATTCGCATGTTTTTCTACCCAAATAAAGCAAAGTGAAAAAAAGCCTAAATATCTACCTTATTTTTCTGCTACTATTTTGTAGCTGCAACTTTATGTTTTCTCAACAAATAACAGTTGATGACTCTGTTGGTCTGCAACAACTTATAGAAGACAACCTCGTCCAAAACAGTTGTGTGGATATAACAAATATTACATCATCGGTAAACGGAAGTGCCAGTGGTTTTTCAAGTTACGCCTATTTTGAAAGAGGGAGTTCTAACTTTCCTTTTCAAAATGGTATCATGCTTTCTACAGGAAATGCCACTTCTGGTGGTAATGGGGTAAGAACGCCCACTCTTAGCGAAGGAGCTTCAAACTGGGGAACCGACCCCGATTTAGAAACTGCTTTAGGCATTACCAATACCGTAAATGCAACTTCCATAGAGTTTGATATTGTTTCCATTTCCAATCAACTTCAATTTAATTATTTATTAGCTTCCGAAGAGTACTTTGGTATTAACCCTTGTCAATTTTCCGATGGGTTTGTCTTTCTTATTAAAGAAACTGGCAGTGCTGGACCCTATCAAAACATTGCTTTAGTACCTGGAACCTCAACACCTGTGAATACCAATACCATCCATGATGAAATTTTTGGTGTTTGCCCCGCTCAAAATCCACAGTATTTTGATGGTTACAATACGGGTGACACCAATTATAATGGCAGAACCACTATATTAACAGCATCAACAACTATTACACCTTATGTGCAATATCATATCAAATTAATTATTGCCGATCAAAATGATATTCAGTCCGATTCAGCCGTTTTTATAGAAGGCGATAGTTTTAAAATTTTAGATTTAGGGAACGATATTACAACATGTGCTAGTTTAACAACCTTGGATGCCGATATACAAAACGCCTCCGCTTTTTATCAATGGTATCTAAATAACAACTTAATAGTAGGAGCTGTTGATCCAACTCTAGATGTTATTCAAAATGGTACTTATAAAGTAGAAGTGTCTGTATCTCTTAATGGTAATACTTGCGTTGAGGAAGATGAAATTGTTGTTGTACTCAATACCGAAGAACCTATAGCTTCCATAACCAATTATCAATTATGTGATGATGCTAGTGGCGATAATATAGAAGTATTTGACCTCTCTACCAAAACGACTGAGCTTGATACTAACATCCCTTTTGATAATTATGCATTTAGTTATCATTATTCTGATATTGAAGCAAGAGGCAATTTTAATGAAATTACCACTCCTATACCCAACACTTCTAATCCTCAAACTATTTATGTTCGGATAGACGATTTAGATAGTAATTGCTTTTCATACACCACTTTTGATTTGGTTGTGAATCAAGTTCCTAATATTGTAGCCCCTACTCCATTAGAAGTTTGTGATACCGACGATTCTCCTGATGGCTATGCTGTCGTATATTTAAATGAAAAGGATGCCGAAATCACAAACGGACAAAGCAATTTATCAGTATCGTATCATTCCTCTCCTGCCGATGCCAATACAGGTAATAATCCATTGGGTACTCCCTATATAAACACCAATACTTCTTATAACTACAACGTATACCCTCGTATCACTAACACCCAAACAGGTTGTGTAATTACCACATCATTAAACGTTAACATTACTGTAAGCCCCATAGTTATTAGAGATACTAGGTATCTTGATGCCTGTGATGCCGACCATGATGGGTTTGCTGATTTTGATTTAACAGAAATTATTAATGATATTGAAAACGGCTTAACCGATGTGACAACAACTTTTCACGAAAGTGAAGGAGACGCCCAAACTGGTACCAACCCCATTGCAAATACTACTAATTACCAAAATATAAATCCTGAAGAACAAACTATTTATGTAAGAGTTGAAGATAATAATACGGGATGTGCATCTGTTGTTCCCTTAGAAATTCACACTAATTTATTATTAACAGCTACAGATACGGGTGATTACGCTTTGTGTGATACCAATGATGACGCAACCGATACTTATGAGTTTAACCTTTATACCATCGAAACTTACATAGCAAACGATTTACCTTTCCCCATAGAGGTAACCTTTTATGAATCTGAATTTGATAGAGATAATAATATAAACCCCATTCCTAAAAATGTTCCATATAATGCTATAAGTCCAAAAATATTATATGTTAAAATTGAAAATACAGATACAGGTTGTTCGGATTTTGAAAGTATTACTCTTTTAGTAAACCCCATTTTACTCTTTGCCCCCACTACGCCCTTACCCTATTGTGATTTAGATGACGATGGGATAGTGGACATCGATTTACATTCATTAGATAATATTATAACTAATGGCAACACAGACTTTAACGTCACCTATTTTGCTAGCGATTTAGATGCTCAAAATAATTCGCCAGAGCTTCCTCCTTTTTTCACCAATACACAACCTATTGAAACCCTATTTGCACGTATTGAAAATCGAGATACAGGATGTCACACAGTAAATTCTTTTCAAATTGAAGTACTTGTAGCCCCAGCAACCAGTCCGCCCACAGATGTTATTATTTGTGATAACGACCAAGATGGATTTTCAATAATCAATCTCAATGATAAAATTGATGAAGCCGTAGCTAATAGAACGGGTTTAAATATAAGTGTTCACACGTCTTTTGATGATGCTGATACAGGTGCAAATCCTATTCTTGATTCTGATTTAAATACTTATAATTCTAATACACAAACACTTTACATAAGAGTGCAAGACGCTCTGTCATCAACAGGCTGTTATGCCATAGAACCTTTTGAAGTTATTGTTAATACGCTTCCTGATTTCCCTTTCATAAGCAATTATCAAGTTTGTGAAGATGATGGCGATCGTTTTGCTGATTTTTTATTATCTGAAAAAGATGCCGAAATACTAAACGGACAAATAGGAAAAGAAGTGTTTTACTTCGAAGATGCAGCTTTTACTATACCGATTGATGAAAACACGATTTACCAAAATAAAACAAGTCCGCAAACCATTTATGTAAAAGTTGAAAATATAACGGATGCTAGTTGTTTTGGCACATCATCATTTGTCATACAAGTATCTCCAGATCCAGTTTACAATGTTAATTTTGAAGACTATTTAGTTTGTGATGACACGAGCAATGATGGTAAAAATATTTTTAATTTAAATGAAAAACGAACTGAAATAAGCCAAGGTTCTACCGATAATTTAAACATTTCATTCCACTTAACCCGTTTACAAGCGGAAGGTAATTCCAATCCACTGCCTGCACAATACACGAATGTTTCCAACCCACAAACCATTTTTGTTAGAATTGAAAGTAGTGATTCCTTATGTTTCATTATTGAAGAATTGGGGATAAACATTATTGCTGCACCAGCTATTACTAATGTATCAGCACCATTAATAGCATGCGACGCTGATTACGATGGTTCAACTCCATTTAATTTAGAGACTGCCGATTTTCAAATAAACGACCGCGTACAAAGTAATCTGATTATCAATTATTTTGCCAACTTAAGCGACATCAACCCCAATGATGGTAGGGATAATTCAAATGAAATTCCAAACCCTTCGAGTTATAATTCAACTTCAAAAACCGTTTATATTAAAGTGGCCAACACTCTAACAGGCTGTTACAGTGTTATCCCTTTAGAACTTATTGTAAATTTACCACCTCCAACCAATACTATTGGCACTATTCAAATATGCGATAATGATACCGATACTTATGATTTATCATTGGTTAACAATATGGTTGTAAACAATACTAATGGTATTACAATATCTTATCATGACAGCCAAACCGACGCTGGCAACAACATAAACCCTTTATCAAACATTTACAATTATACAGCAAGCAACCATATTATTTATGTAAGGGTTTCAGATAATATAACAGGTTGTTCTATTGTACAAGAATTCTATTTACATATAAACCAAAACCCTATTGCCAATACACCTGCCAATTTAATTTCTTGTGATGATGATTTTGATGGCTTTTTCGAATTTAATTTATCGGTAACGGCAAGTGAAATACTAGGAACTCAAAATGCAAACACACATACTATTACTTATTATAATGATTCAGTAAATGCAGAAGCTGGCACTAATTCCCTAGCAAATCTACATGCTGCTTTTAATGGTGAAATTATTTATGCAAGAATAGAAAACAATACAACAGGTTGCTACGCAGTTACACAATTTTCAACCATTGTAAACCCGCTTCCCATAATACCTATAAATGATATAGTTCCTTTGTGTATTAACGATTTACCTCTAACAATTAATGCTTCAACTGGTAATGTTGGTGATACTTATTTATGGACCACAAATGCAAATTTTTCAGTAAACAATACTACGAACTCAGAAATACAATTAGACATTACAGATTTAGGCATCTATGCTGTTACCGTTACTACGCCTAACAATTGTGAATACACCAAAACTTTTTCTGTTATTGAATCCCAGCAAGCGGAGTTAAACTTCACCACCACTGTAGATTTTGCAGATCCAAATAGCATTACTGTTGATATTAGCGGTATTGGTGATTACGTATATATTTTAGATGATGGCGAACCCCAAACTTCTAATGTGTTCGAAAATGTCACATTTGGCATTCATTTAGTAACTATAAGAGATTTAAATGGGTGTGAAGATGTTACCACCGAAGTGGTTGTAATAGACATCCCTAAATTTTTCACCCCTAATAATGATGGCTTTTTCGACACTTGGCACATTGTGGGCATTGAACAACTACCAGGAACCATCGTTTATATTTATAATAGGTATGGCAAATTACTCAAAACCTTGCTACAAACATCCCATGGATGGGATGGTACTTACAATGGTAATAACATGCCTTCTGATGACTATTGGTTTGTTGCTGAAGTCATTCAAGATGGAAATGCTTTCCAAGTAAAAGGACACTTTGCACTGAAACGATAACACACATTTTTTACGTAATTTTGTAAAACGAGATGAGCATAGCAAAAACTTATATTATTTAAACTGCTATACTCTACTTTGCATTTGACAAATAACTGTCGATAAAAAATTACAAATGAAGTTTAAAATCGAATCCGAATTTAGTCCTACTGGCGATCAACCTGAAGCTATAAAACAACTTGTTGCTGGTATTAATTCTGATGAAAAATACCAAACCCTACTTGGTGTAACGGGTTCTGGTAAGACCTTTACAGTCGCAAATGTTATTCAAGAAGTACAAAAACCCACCTTAGTTTTAGCACATAACAAAACCTTGGCGGCTCAATTATACTCAGAATTTAAACAATTTTTTCCCAATAACGCGGTAGAGTATTTCGTATCTTATTACGATTATTATCAACCAGAAGCTTATATTCCTGTATCGGGTGTTTTTATTGAAAAAGATTTATCCATAAACGAAGAAATCGAGAAGATGCGTTTAAGCGCTACGTCTTCTTTACTTTCTGGACGACGAGACGTACTAGTGGTAGCATCGGTTTCATGTATTTATGGTATAGGAAACCCTATTGAGTTTCAAAAAAATGTGGTTACTTTAAAAAGAGATCAAGTTATCTCTAGAACTAAGCTATTACATCAGCTGGTTCAAAGTTTATATTCACGTACCGAAGGAGAATTCAATCATGGCAACTTCAGAATAAAAGGAGATACCGTTGATATTTTTCCAAGTTATGCCGATGATGCTTTTAGAATTCACTTTTTTGGTGATGAAATTGAAGACATGGAATCGTTTAACATTCAAACCAATCAAGTTATCGAGAAATACGATGTGGTAACCATTTACCCGGCAAACATGTTTGTAACCTCACCCGATGTGTTACAAGGTGCCATAAAAGAAATTCAAGACGACTTAGTTAAGCAACACGATTATTTTAAAGAAATAGGTAAACACTTAGAAGCAAAACGCTTAAAAGAACGAACTGAATTCGATTTGGAAATGATTCGCGAATTAGGCTACTGTTCTGGTATTGAAAATTATTCGCGCTATTTGGATGGCCGTTTGCCTGGCACACGTCCCTTCTGTTTACTCGATTATTTTCCCGACGATTATTTAATGGTAGTTGATGAAAGTCACGTAACCATTTCGCAAGTGCATGCCATGTATGGTGGAGATCGAAGCAGAAAAGAAAATTTGGTAGAATATGGTTTTAGACTACCCGCTGCAATGGACAATAGGCCTTTAAAATTTGAAGAATTTGAAGCCATACAAAACCAAGTAATTTATGTGAGCGCCACTCCTGCTGATTATGAACTTAAAAAATCGGATGGTATTTATGTGGAGCAAGTAATTCGACCAACAGGTTTACTTGATCCCATTATTGAAATTCGCCCCAGTTTAAACCAGATTGACGATTTAATTGAAGAAATTCAACAACGTGTAGAAAAAGATGAGCGCACCTTAATCACAACCTTAACCAAACGTATGGCAGAAGAATTGACAAAATATTTAGATAGAATTCAAATTCGTTGTCGCTACATTCATAGTGATGTAGATACTTTAGAGCGTGTAGAAATCATGCAAGATTTACGAAAAGGTTTATTTGATGTTTTAGTTGGTGTTAATTTATTGCGTGAAGGTTTAGATTTACCAGAAGTATCTTTGGTTGCGATTTTAGATGCCGATAAAGAAGGGTTTTTACGCTCGGCGCGTTCACTTACCCAAACCGTTGGTCGAGCCGCGAGAAACCTAAATGGTAAAGCCATTATGTATGCAGATAGAATCACCAAAAGTATGCAGCACACTATAGACGAAACCAATTATAGACGCGAGAAACAAATCGCTTACAATACAAAACACAACCTCACGCCAAAGGCACTAAATAAGAGTTTAAATAATGCGCTTACTAAAAACTCTATCAGTACCTATAGTTATGAATTAGAAGCAGCTAAAGCTGCCGAACCTGAATCTTTATACTTAAGTAAACCTGAATTAGAAAAGAAAATTCGTGACAGGCGTAAACTTATGGAAGAAGCTGCCAAAGCCTTAGACTTTATTGTAGCTGCCAAATTACGCGATGAAATTAAAGGTTATCAAACAAAACTAGAAAAGCTAAAAGTTTAAAACTTTTAGCTTTTCTATAACAAAAATAGGTCAAATTATTAAAACACATTAATCAAAACTTAGCAAATAACACTTAATTATACTGTGTTTTAAAAATATCTATTAATACGTCTGGTGGTACTATTTTATTAGGAAAACTTTCCATTAAATATAATACTTTGGTAATAGATTCGTGGCTTAAGCCCATACGTAAACCAAAATTATATAATTTGATGGCATTTTTAGAATTATTATCACCGTTGTCGCCATCAATATTCATCAACAACACCAATCTGTGAAATTGTACGATGCGCTCGCTATGCGATTTTAAATGAATATAATTAATAGGGTGTTCAATTAAATAATCAAAATCTTCACGAGAAATATCAAGTTGCTTAGCAACACCTAATAAAAAATTATATTCTATATGTTTTATGTCTTTATCATACTTAGCGAAAGCTATCATTTCGGACAAAAGACTTAGTTTTTCTACTCTATTAATCATGGCTTAAGGGATTAATTAAATTACATTATAAAGATACACACAACAGTAATTTAATAATCGTAGATAATATGTAACTTATCGAAAACACAAACGTAGTTGGTCGTGAATTTTATTTATTTCATCAATAAAAAAAATAGTTAAGCTAAATATTCGATTCTTTTTTCATATTAAATTTTTAATATAAAATCAAAAATACACCAAACAAACTACTGATTTACAACTATTTAACTAAAACAAAATAATGTTAAATTAAAAGAATCAAAATAAATATTTAGGGTATCTTTACCAAAAACTACAAAAACGCCAGAAAAGCCACCTCTTATATACATTATCGATAAACGGTAAACGTGTATTTAGTATAAAAAAATAGATATGACAAATAACGATACATTAAAAAAACTTCGTGTTGCTTTAAAGCTTAGAGACGATGATATTGTTAAAATTTTGGAACTAGTTGACTTTAGAATTTCTAAAAGTGAACTGGGTGCTTTATTTAGAAGTGAGGACCACCCAAAGTATATGGAATGTGGCGACCAAATTTTACGCAACTTTTTAAATGGTTTGGTGATTCATTTACGAGGACCGATGCCCGCAAAAAATTCAAATTTCAAAAAAGACAAAAATCCAAATGCCAAAGTTTCTACCGAAAAAGACGAAACTTCCGCGGAAGCGCCACAAAAAAAGTTTATAAAAAAGAAATCCTTACTACATTCTAAAACAAACAAAAAGAGCAACGATTAAAGTTGCTCTTTTTTTATATTAAGATATCTGCTTTCGCAGAAATTATTAAGCTAATACTTGTTGTACTTTATCTGCAGCTTCTTGAAATTCAGTTGCGCTCATAACATCCAGTCCTGAACTATCAATTAATTTCTTGGCAATATCAGCATTTGTACCTTGCAAACGCACTATAATTGGCACGTTAATCGTTCCCATGTTTTTATAAGCATCAATAACGCCTTGCGCAACACGATCACAACGTACTATACCTCCAAATATGTTAATTAATATAGCTTTTACAGCTGGATCCTTTAAAATAATTTTGAAAGCGGCTTCTACACGAGCTGCATCTGCAGTACCACCAACATCTAAAAAGTTTGCTGGCTCACCTCCTGCTTGTTTAATTAAATCCATCGTTGCCATTGCTAAACCAGCTCCGTTAACCATACATCCCACATTACCATCTAGATCCACATAGTTTAAGCCTAGTTCTCCTGCTTCAACTTCAATGGCACTTTCTTCACGTACATCACGTAAATCAACATAGTTTTTATGTCTGAAAAGTGAATTATCGTCAATAGTTACTTTAGCATCAACTGCTAATATTTTATTATCACTTGTTTTTAAAACCGGATTAATTTCAAATAAAGAAGAATCAGATTTTACATAAGCCGTATAAAGATTGGTGACAAACTTTGTCATTTCTTTAAAAGCATTTCCAGATAATCCCAAATTAAAAGCAATGCGTCTTGCTTGAAATGGTAACATACCCACAGATGGATCTATATCTTCTGTAAAAATTAAGTGTGGTGTGTCTTCTGCAACAGTTTCAATATCCATCCCTCCTTCGGTAGAATACATAATCATGTTACGCCCTGTTCCTCTATTTAAAAGCACAGACATATAAAACTCATTTGTTTCACTTTCACCGGGATAATAAACATCTTCAGCAACTAAAACTTGATGTACTTTTTTACCTGCAGCAGAAGTTTGAGGTGTAACAAGGTTCATCCCAATAATATTTCCTGCAATTTCTTCTACTTCTTTAAGGTTTTTAGCAAGTTTAACTCCACCTCCTTTACCACGCCCACCTGCATGAACTTGAGCTTTTATAACATACCAGCTTGTACCTGTTTCGGCTGTTAAATGTTTTGCAGCTGCTACGGCCTCTTGTGCATTTTGAGCAACAATACCACGTTGTATGCGTACTCCAAAGCTGCTTAATATTTCTTTACCTTGATATTCGTGTAAATTCATAATTTGCTAAATAGTTTAAGAAGCGCAAATGTAAATAATCGTGATAACTTACCCTAATATTTAATTGCTAAAACACTTATTATAAATTAAAGTTATTTATATTGTTATATAATTAACATTTTGTTTAATTAGTTTAATTTTTTATTTATTTCTTTTTTATTTATCGTAAAGAAATATCTTTGACGAAAATTATACATTATGTTAGAAAATCAATTGCTGAAAATTGCACAAGATTTTGGAAGTCCGGTTTACGTTTATGACGCCGAAAAGATTGAAAGTCAATACAAAAGACTTACAAATGCTTTTAAAAACGTAAAACACCTTAAACTAAATTATGCCGTTAAAGCATTATCTAATATATCTATATTAAAACTTTTTAACTCATTAGGCTCTGGAATAGATACCGTTTCTATACAAGAAGTTCAATTAGGTTTAGCTGCTGGTTTTTTACCAGAACAAATTATTTTTACACCCAATGGCGTTTCATTAAATGAAATTGAAGAAGCTGCAAAACTAGGTGTTAAAATTAACATTGATAATCTTTCTATATTAGAACAATTTGGCACAAAGCACCCAAAAACACCGGTTTGTATTCGTATAAATCCACATGTTATGGCTGGTGGAAATGCGAATATTTCTGTGGGGCATATCGATTCTAAATTTGGAATTTCTATTCATCAAATACCTCATATATTACGCATTGTTGAAAATACTAAAATGACTATTAATGGTATTCATATGCATACGGGGAGTGACATTTTAGATATTGAGGTATTTTTATATGCCAGCGAAATACTATTTGAAACTGCAAAACAATTTAAAAATTTAGATTTTATTGATTTTGGTTCTGGATTTAAAGTTCCTTACAAACAAGGCGATATTGAAACTAATATTGAAGAATTAGGCGAAAAATTATCTAGCAAATTCAATGCCTTTTGTAAAGAATATGGTAAAGATTTGACTTTAGCTTTCGAACCTGGAAAGTTTTTAGTGAGCGAATCTGGAAATTTTTTAACTAAAGTAAATGCTATTAAACAAACTACTTCTACTGTTTTTGCTCAAGTTGATTCTGGTTTTAACCATTTAATACGTCCTATGTTTTATGGATCGCACCATGATATTCTAAACATTTCTAACCCTAAAGGACGTGAACGTTTTTACACTGTTGTTGGATATATTTGTGAAACAGATACGTTTGGCAGCAACCGCCGCATTACAGAAATAAATGAAGGTGATGTGTTATGCTTTAAAAATGCGGGAGCCTATTGCTTCTCTATGGCAAGTAACTATAACTCTAGGTTTAGACCTGCAGAAGTTTTATGGTACAATAATAAAGCACATTTAATAAGAAAAAGAGAAACCTTTGAAGATATTATAAACAATCAAATTGAAGTTGATTTCACTTCAAAAAAAGAAAAAGCATTGGTAAAATAAATGCCATATGTATTCTTAGTTATTAAAAGAGGCTGTCTGAAAAGTGTATTTTATTTACTTTGTCAGGTTGAGTTTGTCGAAACCGATATGGATTATCAAAAAGTTTAACTATTTCGACAGGCTCAATATGACACAGAATAACACTTCTCAGACAGCCTCTTTAATCATTTTCGTAAAGCGTTCAATCTTATTAGAACCATTGGATTGATAACTTCAAGTACTCTTTATTTCTATTTAAGAAGGTATTTAATTACTTAAAAAACTTCATAATATCTTGAACTTGTCCTTTATCGATATCGGCACTTTGTAAAATACTGACTAAAGTAACCATTTTATCAGGACTCATTTCATTGCCTAAAACACGAACAATTCCAAAACCCAATTCTTTAGAACTTCCAAAAACAATCACTTCATCAGCTTCCTCATCGGTTCCAATATACTTTACAACAACTTTATTTCCTTTATCACTAAATTCTATAAGATCGTTATACTTTTCATCACTCAAAATAGTTTTAACTTTTGCTAATTCTACTTTTAAGGTTTTGTCGTCTGCTTCACTCGTTTTGTAGCCTAAAAAGTTTAATCGAGATACTGAATTATAAGCTTCCTTTTGTTCGTTTGTAAACTTAGACGCATCAATTTTCAACATCGATATAGGTACATCTTGTGTTATAAAATTTTTAGATTCCTGATTGTCTACAAAATAACGTTGCAAACTAGCACCATCATTACAACTTACCAACATTAAAGTTGCTGTAAAAATTAATAAAATATGATTGATTGTTCGTTTCATGATGATTAATGTGTTTTTATTATTTCTTTTTCTTTTTCTCTAAATGATTACCGCCAGGTATATTCATTTTCTCGGTTAATTTAGAAATTTCATTTAAATTGATATCACCAGTAAGCGATACAACTACTGTTTCAATACGTCTTTGTTGCCCGTTCACATCTACACTTTCTTTCATTACTTTATTAATCCCATTTACAAAGATTAAAAGTTCTTTTACATGGTTGGAATCTTTCCCTTCTTTTACATAAAACTTTACTTCAACGCCATCGTCTTTCACTTCCATTAACTCTTCTAAAGAATTGGAACGCGATTTAACCCATTTACTAATATCGGCTGAGATCGTTTTATTATCGGTTACAATGGTTTTAAAACTGGTGATGCTTTTTACCATATCAATATACGCCTTTGCCTCGGGCTCATCAACATTAATACCCATTTTTGCTATCATTTGAAACATTTTTGGTTTAATAGATACATAGGTTACATCGGTATTATCGCTGTACTTTTCAAAAACATCTTGAGCCATTCCGGTTAATGGCAATAACATGATTACCATTACGAGTACTATTACTTTATTTTTCATTTTATTATTTTTTTAATTATTTATTCGTTTTTTGATTATTACTTTTTAAAAATGATACTTGTTGCGCTTTCTATTTCATTCAAATAACTAAGAGTTTCAGTACCTTTATTTACTTCATCAAGATAGTTCACTGTTGAAATTCCTTTATTAAAATGATTTGAAATCATTGCTAACTGCTCTGTGACTTCGTTAAGAGCATCTTCGGGGTTATTGTAAGTACCATAGGCATATTCTTCATAAGATGAAACCACTGGTTCTTTAAAATAAACTCCTAACACAAGAACAGCTACTGCTGCTACGGCAATCCATTTATAGTTAAACACTTTTTTAGTTTCTAATGGAAGGTCTTTCGTAAATTGTTCTTGTTTACTTACCGAAAAATAGGCGAACATAGGTTTGTACATTTCTAAATGTGGCGCTACAGTTTCTTGCGAAAAATAGTTTTTTAACTGCTGCTCTTCTTTAAGTGATGTTTCTCCGTTCTCGTACTTCTCTAGTAAATTTTCTATATTATTTAATACCATAATTATGTGTACTAGTTAATTTTTCTCTTATTGTTTTTCTGGCTCTAGATAGGCTTACACGTACTGCCGTATTGTTCATATCTAGCATTTTTGCAATCTCATCCAGATCGTATGCTTCTATATCTCGTAATTGGATGACTAATTTTTGTTGTTCGGGTAACTCTTCAATAATTTTTGATACCCAATTAACACTATCGTTTAATTCAATCTGTTTTTGTAATGATGTATTTCCATCTTCATAATTACTATGCACAATTTTTAAATTTTGTGCTTGTTTCGATTTCAATTTATCAAAACAAAAATTCTTTGTCATGGTCATTGAAAATGCTTCCACATTTTTATACTCCTCAATTTTTGTTTTATTATTCCATAACTTCAACAACACCTCTTGTGTAGCATCTTCAGCTTCCTCTGTAGATACCAGTAATCGTTTGGCTAAGCGAAATACTTTATCCTTAAAAGGCATCACAATATTTAAAAACTCAGTTTGAGTCATTGTTGGTTTGCTTTGGTTGGTTAAATTAACCTTGTTGAGGCTATTTGTTATTACGACGAACGTTCATCTAATTTGTTACAAATAATTTTTAAATATATAATAATGTAAGTAAATTTAGAGTTTTAGAGACTAACTACTAAAAATAACATACTTACTTATGAAATTTACAAAGGCCCTAATTCTAGTATTTACAATTTCTTTTTTAACCACTGCTTGTTTTGATGATAATGACGATAGCCAAATTACTACAAGTGAAATAAATGATTTTGTTTGGAAAGGGATGAACTCTTGGTACAATTGGCAATCTGAAGTTCCGAATTTATCTGATAATAAAGACGACAATAAAAGTGAATACCAATCATATCTAACTCAAAACACCAATCCTAACATTTTTTTTAATAGTTTAATATATCAACCCAACGTAACCGATAGATTTTCTTGGTTTATTGAAGATTACATTGAACAAGAATTGCAATTTCAAGGTATTTCCAAGTCTCATGGTCTAAAATACCAATCCGTTCAAGTAAATAGTAACGGTGATATAATCATATATGTGAGATATGCTGCCGATAATTCTCCAGCAAGCGCTGCAAGTATTAAAAGAGGTGATATAATTAACGCTATTAACGGAACGGTTTTAAACTCTTCAAACTTTGACAGTGCTATAAACGATTTATTTGATGATACCGTTACACTTTCTTTTGTTTCAGAAAACGGAGGTGTATTAACTCCTATAGAAAGCAAAACCATTACAGCGACTGTTATATCTGAAAACCCAGTTTATTTAAAAAAAATATTTAATGATATTAATAATAAAAAAGTGGGCTATTTAGTTTATAACGGCTTTAGATCATCCTACAATGATGAATTAAATGACGCCTTTGCTTTTTTTAAGAATGAAGGTATAGATGAATTAATACTCGATCTAAGACTCAATGGTGGTGGCTCAGTAGCTACTTCAGCATATTTATCAAGTATGATATATGCAAATGCAAATGAAGGTGAGTTTGCCAGTTTAGAATTTAATTCAAAACATGCCGCTGAAAATGGTTCTTACTTTTTTACAAATACACTAAACGTATATGATGCAAACGATAATAAAACAGGCACACAAGCTATTAATAGATTAAATACGCTTAGTAGATTATATGTATTAACATCCAGTAGTACAGCATCGGCAAGTGAAATGGTTATAAACGGACTGAAACCTTATATGAGTGCTGTTAAAGTTATAGGTAGCACAACTTACGGGAAAAACGTTGGCTCTATAACATTATATGACTCTCCAAATACAGATTATCAAGATAAATCGTCTGCTAACCAACAACACACTTATGCGATGCAGCCCATTGTTTTTCAAATATTTAATAAAAATGGCCAAAGTGATTATACACAAGGTTTTGTCCCAGATACTGAAGTAAAAGAATACGAATATTGGAACACTATTTTACCTTTTGGAGATGAAAATGAGGTTGTTTTAAAAGCGGCTTTGGATGATATAAGAGGAATAACTAGTAAAACTAGTTCCTCAAAGAAAAAAGATTTTGCTAAAGAATTGAAGTTTAAAACTCCTTTCAAAAAGTTTGAGAACGAAATGTATATTGAAAAAGATTTCTTTGGAAAAGAATAAAACCTATTTTAATTGGAGCTCAGGAAAGGATTCTGCTCTAGCACTCTACCATTTATTGCAAGATGAAAATTATGCAGTTAATGAATTAATTACAACTGTAAATAGTCATTACAATCGCGTGTCTATGCATGGCCTAAGAAAAGAACTTTTGATAGCTCAAACGGATGCATTACAAATTCCTGCGAGTTTAATTGAATTGCCAGAAATGCCGAGCATGGATGTTTATGAAAAAATAATGAGCAAAACGGTTACGAGATTAAAAAATGAAGGTTTTACGCATACAGCATTTGGTGATATTTTCTTAGAAGATTTAAGAGTTTATAGAGAAAATCAATTAACAAAAATAGGGTTAAAAGCGGTTTTCCCTATTTGGAAACGCGATACCGAAAAACTACTGAATGAATTTTTGGATTTAGGCTTTAAAACAATTATTGTTTGTGCCAATTCTAAATATTTTGAAGAAGACTTTGTAGGAACTATTATCGACAAAAATTTTATTAAGAAACTACCTGATGGCGTGGACCCTTGTGGTGAAAATGGTGAATTTCATACCTTTTGCTTTGACGGCCCCATATTTACAAACCCTGTTCCATTTACTATTGGAGAAAAAGTGTACAGAGAATATGATAGTCCACACACGGATGATTCTATCTGTAAAAGTGAGAAATATGGCATGTGGTATTGTGATTTAATTCCAAATTAAAATAAACCTAAAAACTGAAATTCAATTATTTGTAATTATAATTTCTGATGTTATCAGGAGTGGATATAACATCCGTTTAAGCCGCTATTGTCAAATAAAAGGGAACATAGTAAAAATTAGTGTAAACCCTTCTGTCTAGGGTAACAAGTTTTTTAATGGCTCAAAATTTTCAGCTTTTCAGTGTTTTTTTCTCCATTTTTTGCCATCATACATATAATAATCCTAAAATAACTCTAAAGGTGTTTTAGGATTAAAAAAAGAGCTGTGTAATTTCTGTATTTATTTAATAATCTGTATGGTTATTTTAGGACGATTCAACCTCTTAGATGATTGGTAGTTACTTCGCAGATACTGTATAGTTATAGCATGGTTATAGCATGGTTATAGTAAGTGAAATATTTACAATCTACCCCAAAACAACATACAACGAACATAATTAATACACATATAAACCTAAGTGACATGCCTATTAACAATTTAACAATTTGAATTTCAGTAACAAATAATTATTTTCATAGCATGAAAGGCCATATTTGATACTTGAAGTTGTTAAAATTAAATAAAATATTTCAGAATTTCAATAACTAATTGATCATTAGAAGCTTATTAATCAAACTCTGGCTAAAAAGTCATGAATATTTACTTTGTCAGGTTGAACTTGTCGAAACCGATATGAATTATCGGTCAGCTAAAAATATTTCGACAAGCTCAATATAACAATACAATTAGATTTTCATTCTTAACGCTTTATCAATTTTTGCGTATGTGTCCCATTGTTATTGGTTAGCTTCACAATATAAATTCCTGAAACCAGATGATTAATTGAAACTGGTAATTGTTTTACTTTCAATTCTTGTTTTAAAACCACACGTCCTGACATGGAATAAATTTCTAAAGTTCCTATATCTGAAATTTGGAAAGACGATGAAGCTGGGTTTGGATATAATGTAAAAGTGTTACTCTTTTTAACATCGTTTAAACCCAAGGTTCTTTGATTAATAACTCCAATAGCATCCAAATCGAATCCACCAGACCAAAAAGGCGTTGAAAACAATTCATTTATAGCATTTCCTAAACTATCATAACGCGCGTATAAGGGGTCAATACTTCCCACAACATCAATTAATTTTATGTGTGTAATACTGGTTTTGTCAAGTAATACATTATCTGCTATATCTGAAATATCGAAAGGTGTTCCATAATTTGCTTTATATTTCCCTGCAAGATTATTCAGTTTAGTAGGATCAACAGACCCAAAACCACCTACTTGAGTTGTTGTTTGTGTTTTACTATGGGAAGGGAATCTAAAATAATTAATACCATCTGAACTCACTTCTACAAATGCCAATTCCAAAAAGGTATCGCTAAAACCATTTTCAAATACCGCAAAATCAAAACCATCTTCATTCTTTATAGGCTGTGCAAAGGTTACAATGGCTTCCCCAGCATCCCCTAAACTAACTGGAGAATTGTTTGCTACACCAGTTCCTGCTTCTGGTTCACCATAACTAGCATAATTACTATTTTTATCCGTTTCTTTATAATCTGGACGTGATATATCTACATGTCCTCGAGTAACTTGAACTCCTGTTGCCCATGCCACAAAAAGATTACTGGTTGCTGCTATAGCTGTAGAACCTGCTTTCCCAGCTCCAGGAGCATAGGGTTCATCGTTATAATAGAAACCATTTGGCAAAACACCTACTGAATAATTAGATACAAAATTACCTGTATTATCATACACAAACACCTTTCCTTCGTTTGAAAAATCTACGGCATCGGCAACGTAAAAACGGGTACCAATTTTCTCAAGGGCATACGGTATTTGTAAATTATCTGTTGAAACATCTATAAAAGATGTTGTAGGCAAAGAAATATCACTTAAACCCATTTTGTAAATATTAGACCCTAAAAAATAAAAGAGCGAGCTGCTATCCAATGTTAAAAACTCTGGATGCACTATACCAGGAAAAGTGAATGTTGTTTTATTGTCATAATCCGATAAATCGATCTTAACAATCTTGCCTGTAGTTTCACCACCAGGTGCATAATCGGGTTTACCACTACAAAGCACATATAAATTAGTAGCATCCATTTCCAATGCAGATGGCACATCGCCCACAATAATAGGCTCTACGGCGTTGGTAGCCAAATCAATTACTGAAACACTATTACCTTGACCATATCCACCTTGATGAGCAACATATAATTTTCCGTTGCTGGCAACTAGTTCTTCAGGACCTTCAACAACAGGGATGGTTCCTGTAACTGTGTTTGTTGCAAGATCTATAATGGCTACATAATCATCCGCAATATTCGTGGGATCTCCCCAATTGGTCACATATCCCTTACCATCATAAAATGCAATATTCCGTGGATTTACCATTTGATCCGTAATGGTAGCTATCTGTACCAACGTATTTCTATCTACGACTTTTACATAATTACTATTACCTACAACTAGGTATGCATTATTGCCTTCGAAGCCCATTCCTTGAGCAACATCGCCCAATGCTAAGGCAGCATTTTTATTAGAGAAAACATTATTTTCAACCATTAAATTAGGCTTTAAACAAGATAATGAAGCATTGGAGTCAAAGAAACCACCTTCATTTAAAATATAAATGCCATTTTGGTAGGTTTGGGCAAAAGTTATAACGGTAAAAAATATTCCCGATACTAATGTTACTAAATTTTTGTAATAATTTTTCATATTTTATATTTTTTTTTATGGAAGATATTGTGCTTAACTACACACGTTCAACTTGTTTCTTTAATTATTTATGATACTTAATGACTTAGTTATTAAAATAAAATGAATTCGGAATAATTTGAACTGTAAATTTTTTTTGAATTTCACCGGTAAGATTATAAATAAAAACTTCACCATTAGATACATAATCTTTGGCATCTGCTATGTATATTTTGTTTTCGTGTATTTTGAAACCATATGGTGTTTTTACTCCACTTACAGCAAGCGAAAATAAATCTGTTTGAGGAAGCTGAAAATTGCTTGTATTTACAGTATAAATGCTGTTTTCTAAAATATAATAAAGGACACCACCATCTATATCTAAAAAACGCGGGTGTTTAATTTGAGGAAAAGTAAGTTCAGATTCCACAGCGCCACTAGACAGTCCTATTTTTATAAGCTGTCCTGATGTTTCATTAAGTGCATAATCAGGTTTTCCTGAACAAATTACATAAAGCTTATCGCTGTCAATAAGTAAATCATCAGGCACATCACCTACCCCAATACTACTTATAACTTTTTCCGAGACAATATCAATAACACTTATAGTGTTTCCATAACCATAACCGCCTGTATGCGCTACATAAATTTTACCATTGTTTGATACTAGTTTTTCGGGACCTTCTGCCACAGGTATTTTATATTCAACTAAATTTGTATCTAGGTTTAAAACAGCCACATAATCATCATTCACATTATTTGGATCGCCCCAATTTGTTATGTAGCCTTTGTTGCCATCAAAAACAATATATCTCGGATTTACAATATCATCTGATACGGTGGCAATATATTGAAAGGTATAACGGTTAACGATTTCAATAGTAGAAGAATTGTTTACTACAATATAAGCGTTATCACCGTAAAAACCCATACTTTGAGCCGTATCACCTAAATTCATATTATTAACTCCAGAAAATATGGAATTATAAACCTGTCCATCGGTATCCAAAAACGAGACAGATGCATTAGAATAACCATAACCGCCTTCATTTAAAATAAAAAGACCTTGATTGTAATCGCCTTCTGGCAAAACTATAGCCTGTTCGCGGTCATCGCTTGTACATGATACTGACAAAACAAAAATCAGTAATAAGGTATTGAAAAAATTATTCAATAGTTTCATCGTTTAAAAATTTAAATTAATGTAAAAATTATAGTTCCTACCAGGCATGGGCCTGTTTAATACGCTTTCATAGGATTCGTTCCAAAAGTTTAAGACTTGTGCCCCTATTTTATATTTTTGTTGTTTGCCTAAAGTATACTCTGCTCCTAAATTGGCGACCATATAACTATCCAAAATATGCTCAGTAACATTGTCGGTAGTTGTAAACACTTCATCATTATTTAGGTATTGGTAGTAAGCTGAAAAATTTTTATAACCATAACCAAAAGAGGTTGTTAATTTATGAAAGGGTACATAAATTAATTGTTTACCAGTTTCTTTATTCTCTGAAACGGTATAAGCATAAGTTCCAGAAAGACTAAAATGATGCTGGTTTATTTTTTTATTTAAAGTAAGCACAGATTCTACACCGTAAATTCCAACTTTATAGGTGTTTTCGGGTCTAAATACACCAAAAGTATCTGGCACCCATTGAAGTAAATTTTTCACCGAATTATAATAACCAGTTACTAAAAGTGATGCGTTCTTTACGTGAAAATTATTACTTATTTCTCCTTGGTAGGATTCTTCAGGTTTTAAATTTATATTACCAAGTCCTTGCCAATACAAATCGTTATAGGTAGGAATTCTGAAGTTTTTAGAAGTATTCAATTTCAATTGATAAAAGTCGGAAACATCTATCCTCACACCAGCAGAATACAATAAAGGCTTGCCATAATCTTGGTTAGCTTCTTGACGTAAATTGATCTCGTATAAAATAGATTTAGAAACGGCTTGCTTGAAGCTAATTAATGCTGCGGAAAGATGCCGCACTTCTTTATCTATATCCGATCCTCTACCATGGTTTTCTGTATAGTTTACACCCATTGAAACCAACATTTTATTTGTTATCGAATAATCCAAACCGTATTTAAGTATCAAACTTTCTACTTTTCCGAAGGTGTAAAAATCACTGTCAATATTTGCAAAATAACGATATTCCTCTGTTGTTGTTGCTACTTTTAAATTTGATTTAAACTTACCAAAAACACTTTTCCATTCTACAAGTGAACGGGAATTAAAATCAAAATATTTTGTTTTTAAAGCATTGGGGGTTGGCACAGAAAAATTTCGTCGTCCTTTATAAATATTTGCATAAATGTTAAGTATATTTTTTGCATTTAGTTTTGTGCCCACAGCAAAACTTACATTGGTATTTTGGTACTGTCCATTTTTATTTTCCCTATTAGCCTCTAAATAAGGGTAATCATTATTAGAGCCTATTTTCGAAATCCCTAACAATAAACTTAGTTTTTTAGAAGCATATTTGGTTTGATAATTGACACCGTACGTGTTAAAATCGCCATAATTAACAAATAATTCATTTTTTAACCCCGTATTATAAATCAATTCATTTACTAAATTTATACTACCACCAATAGCGCCACTACCATCTGCAACACTAGACCCACCTGGTTTAATTTCAATTTTATTATATCCTCTGGTATTTATGGTATTAAAATCTGTTTGTCCTGTAGTTTGCGAATTAATACTTATACCATTCCAAAGCACAGCGGTTTGCGACGCGGTAGTACCACGAAATGAAGGCGAAGACACCATACCCAATCCATTTTCCTTAAAGTAGACCAAACTGTTATAATTTAAAAGATTGGTTAAAGAGGCTTGATTTTGTCTAAGAACACTATCTTTCAGTACGCTTACATTCGTAGTGTATAAAGAATCTTTCATACGGTATGCAACAAGATTAACAGCATCCAAAACCGTAATAGAGTCTGTTTGAGCGTATGTAATACGTCCAAAACACATACAAAATATTAGTATATAAATCGAATTCCTCATAAATCTTGAAGACCTTTTTCCCGAAAGTCGTATTAGATGATGAAAAAGGCAGGTCTCCTGACTTACGTCTTAATAGATGTCTTCCCAGATAGTATCCAGTGACTTGAAGTGTACTATTAAGCATCCTATTAAAAGGACTAAGCTTACAGTTGCGGGAACAGTTCTGGGTTTACACCAGATTCCCTTTTAATTTATTCACGTGAAATGAACAAAACCAAATTCTATGCAAAAATAATTGTTTTAATTTAACTATTCAGATAAACTTTACTTTTCTTATTCATTTTATAAACAAGATAAATAAACCCTATAAGAAAATAAGCTATTATTACGCCAGCTACTATATATATTGTTAAATTTGAACCGTCTCGTATTGTTAAACTTTGACCAAAAGTACCAAGCTGTAAACCATTTAAAAATGACAATTGTCATATACTACTTATGAAGTACAAATATATTTTTTTAGTTTTTACAATCATTTTATTTAATTGTAAAAATGACTCCGAAAAACATAACATCGAAACGAGTAAAGGCAAGCCAATAAACATTAAATATGCCAAAGGTTTTTCGGTTTCAAATCATGAAAATTTTAAAGTTTTAGAAATTAAAAATCCATGGCCTAAGGCTGAAAAAACTTATAAATATGTTTTAATAAGTAAAGAAAACGCAGCCAAGACTAGTTTTATGCAAGATGCATATGATGGAATCATCATCATTCCTATTAAAAAAATAGTGGTTACTAGTACCACTCACATTCCTTCATTAGAATTGTTAAATGAAGAGCAAACTTTAGTAGGTTTCCCGGGAGTCAATTACATATCTTCAGAAAACACCAGAAATAGAATCGATAAGGGGTTGGTAAGGGAATTAGGTAAAAACGAAGGTATAAACACGGAAGTATTATTAGAACTAAAACCCGATGTTGTAATTGGTTTTGGAATTGATGGTAATAACAAAACTTTTGAAATTATTAAAAAATCGGGGGTTCCTGTAATTTTTAATGGGGATTGGGTGGAAGAATCTCCGCTGGCCAAAGCTGAATGGGTTAAGTTTTTTGGAACTTTATTTAATAAAGAAAAAGAAGCTGATTCAATTTTCAATACTATAGAAAAAGATTATTTAGAAGCAAAAAAACTAGCTAAAAATACTAAAACCAAGCCTAACGTTTTAAGTGGTGCCATGCATAATGATGTTTGGTATTTACCTAATGGAAACAGTACAGAAGCGCAGCTTTTAGAAGATGCTAACGTCAATTATTTATGGAAAGACTCGAAAGGCATAGGTAGTTTATCGCTTAATTTTGAAACCGTTTTCATGAAAGCTAAAGATGCTGATATTTGGCTAAGCCCGTCAAATTACACAAGTAAAGAAGCGCTTAAAAATGCGAATGCACACCATGCCACATTTAAGCCGTTTCAAAACAACAATATCTATTCTACTATAAATACTAAAGGAACATCGGGTGGTGTTTTGTATTTTGAGTTGGGCACTACCCGACCCGATTTGGTTTTAAAAGATCTTATTAAAATTTGTCATCCAGAACTCTTAAAAAATCATGACCTTTACTTTTTTAAACATTTAGATTAATTGCCAAATTCAAAAACATACAGCCTTTCTTTTTTAGTATTATTTCTAATACTCATACTTTGTTTTTTAACAAATATAAGTTTAGGCTCTGTGTATATTCCGCTTAAAGATGTTTTTAATAGTTTAATAGGTAGTACTACCGAACAAGAAACTTGGCTACACATCATTCAAAATTACAGATTGCCAAAGGCATTAACCGCTATTCTTGTAGGTTCTGGTTTAGGGATTTCTGGACTTTTAATGCAAACCTTATTTAGAAATCCATTAGCAGGTCCTTTTGTGTTGGGTATTAGTTCGGGTGCTAGCTTAGGGGTTGCTTTAGTTATTTTAGGTTCTTCCGTATTTGGAGGCGTTTTTGTAACGTTTTTAATCTCAAAATGGAGCATTGTTATTGCTGCGAGTTTAGGCAGTTTTTTAGTACTATTGGCGGTTCTAATGGTATCTATAAAAGTGCGCGACACGATGGCGATACTTATTATAGGCCTCATGTTTGCAAGTATAACGGCTGCTATAGTGAGCGTACTTTCCTATTTTGGTTCTGCTCAACAATTACAACAATATATTTTCTGGGGTTTTGGTAGTTTAGGAAATTTATCTTGGGATGAATTAGGGGTGTTTTTTATCATTTATAGCATAGGAATGCTTGTGTGTCTTGCTTCAGTAAAATCACTAAACACCTTACTTTTAGGTGAAAATTATGCTAAAAGTTTAGGTTTGAATATTAAAAGAAGCCGACTAGCTATCATTATTTCCACCAGTTTATTAGCAGGTACTATTACTGCGTTTACGGGGCCTATTGCATTTATAGGCTTGGCCATTCCACATTTAACACGTCAAGTTTTTAATACCTCCAATCATAAAATATTAGTACCTGCCGTATTTTTATTTGGTGCTATTGTGATGCTTATTTGCGATAGTATTGCTCAAGTACCCAATAGTGATTACACCTTACCTATTAATGCCATAACTTCTTTAGTGGGTGCGCCTGTAGTGATTTGGTTATTGGTAAGAAAACGCAACATGATATTTTAAATGGAAAACACAAGCCAACATATCATTTTAAAAACTAAAGATTTATCTATTGGATATGTTTCTAAAAAAGAACGCATTATTGTGGCTTCTCATATCAATATTGAATTACCCAAAGGTGAATTAGTGGGTTTGGTTGGTGGTAATGGTATTGGAAAATCGACCCTATTAAGAACGCTTACCAATGTTCAAAATACTATAGAGGGTACTGTGTTTATTAATGAACAAAATATAAAACAATTTCCTGCACTCGATTTAGCCAAAGTGATGAGTTTGGTTTTAACCGAACAAATGATGTCTAAAAATTTATCTGTTTTCGAGTTGGTAGCTTTGGGCAGACAACCTTATACCAACTGGGTAGGCAACTTATCTGAAAATGATATTGCTATCATCAACACCGCTTTAACCCAAACCAATATAACCGATTTAAAAAACAAAAGGTGTTTTGAATTAAGTGATGGACAATTACAAAAAGTGATGATTGCACGTGCTTTAGCTCAAGATACCGATTTGATTATTTTAGATGAACCTACGACTCATTTAGATATGTATCACAAAGTATCTATTTTGAAATTACTACAAAAATTAACGAAAGACACAGGAAAAACCATTTTATTTTCATCGCACGAAATAGATTTGGCCATTCAACTTTGTGATACCATGATTGTGATGTCTAAAGATTCGGTGGTGACGGATACACCTTGCAATCTCATTTCGAATGGTGTATTTGAATCATTATTTCCTAAAGACTTAATTGCATTTGATCAGGTAACCGGAAGTTTTCGGGTGAAAAAATAAAGGTTAACTCAAAATTTTAAATTTCTAAAAACTTCGGTCTTTGGTCTTCATTCTTCAGCCTAAAAAAATTATCTTTGGATAAATTCTTAGTTAAATGTACGACAACCTGATTCTAATTCTTGCCATATTAATCTCCGGAGGCCTTGGTGCTTATATTGGCATGACCATTACCAAATTAAAAAGTAAAAGCGAGCAAAGCACTTTAGAAGAACGTCAAAGTCAGTTAAACACAACCATTAACGACCTAAAACAAAATATTGATAAAATTGAAAAAGATCGTGAAGACATTCGTCGTGAAAAAGAGTTTTTAAATTCTGAATTAACCAGAAAAAATACCGAATACGAAAACCTACAACAAATAAGTTCTAAACGCGAACAAGAAATAGAAGTACGCCAAGAACAACTGCGTAAAGATTTTGAATTGTTGGCTAATAAAATTTTAGAAGAAAAATCGGAGAAATTCACCACTAAAAACAAAGAAAACTTAGACGCTATTTTAAAACCACTTCAAGAGAAAATAAAAACCTTTGAAGATAAAGTCGATTTAACTCAAAAAGAAAGCATCAGCATGCATTCGGCTTTAAAAGAGCAATTGCTGGGATTAAAAGACTTGAACCAACAAATGACAAAAGAGACCACCAACTTAACCCGAGCCTTAAAAGGTGATAGTAAAATGCAAGGGAATTGGGGCGAATTGGTTTTAGAACGCGTGTTAGAAAAATCGGGGTTAGAAAAAGATAGAGAATATTTTGTACAACAAAGTTTTACATTGGCAGATGGGTCTCGTGTTTTGCCAGACGTGGTTTTAAATCTTCCCGATGGAAAGAAAATGATTATTGATAGTAAAGTATCGTTAACCGCTTATGAGCGTTTAGTTAATGCTGAAGACGATGAGAAACCTCTATTTTTAAAAGCACACGTAAACTCGATTAAAAAACACGTAGACCAACTTTCAGAAAAAAATTATCAAGATTTATATGATATTGAATCACCTGATTTTGTTTTAATGTTTATCCCTATAGAACCTGCTTTTGCAGTAGTTGTAAATGAGGATAATAGTATTTACAACAAAGCTTTTGAGAAGAATATTGTAATAGTAACACCTTCTACCCTATTGGCCACTTTACGTACTATTGACAGTATGTGGAACAATGAAAAACAACAACAAAACGCTATTGAAATTGCAAGACAAGCTGGAGCACTTTACGATAAATTTGAAGGTTTGATGAGTGATTTAATTGGTGTTGGCAAAAAAATTGACGCTACAAAATCAGATTATAATTCAGCAATGAATAAATTATTTGAAGGAAACGGAAACCTCATTATTAGTGTTGAAAAACTAAAAACATTAGGAGCCAAAGCAAAAAAAGCATTGCCCGAAGCTATTATAAAACGTGCTAGTAAAGAAATTGAATAAATAATTTATACTTATGAAAATTTTAATTAAAATTGGCATTGCTCTCTTTTTAGTACTTATAGGGTATTTTTGTTTCCTTTATTTTGCGCATTACAGCGAGGGCATTCGTGCTGGCGAATTAGTGAAGTTTAGTAAAAAAGGCATGTTTATTAAAACCTGGGAAGGACAAATAAGTCAAGGCGTATCAGAATCACTTCAATTTGAATTTTCGGTAGAAGATAAAGAAGAACAAGTGAAAAATGATTTAATGAATTTACAAGGTAAGTATGTAAAACTTCATTATTTCGAACGTTATAAAACATTTTTTTGGCTGGGAGATACTAAATATTTTATTACTAAAGTTGAAATAACACAACAAAATTAGCATGCCTCAACATCACTTAGTTAAGTGATATTTTGTTTTTCTTATAATTAAGTGATATATTTAAACATTCCTTTATAAAGGCATATTTAATATTATGCCATTTTTAAGGCATATTTAATATTATTCCATTAAAAAGGCATATTACACACATATATGGTAAGTATTATAACGGGAGACATCATAAGATCGAAAAAATTCAAAAATCCAGAAATATGGTTAACGCCCTTAAAAGAAGCTTTAACCAAAACGGGTATTGACAAAAAATACTGGGAAATTTTTCGGGGCGATAGTTTCCAAATAGAAATTGAAAGTAACCAACTTGCTTTCAATATAGCAACCTACATAAAAGCGTGTATAAAAACCGTAAAAGGATTAGATGTGAGAATGGCGATAGGTATAGGTGATAAAAATTTTGAAGGCGATGAGGTCACGGAATCTAATGGGGAAGCATTTCAATTTTCTGGAGAGACTTTAGAGGAACTTAAAAAAGAGAAAACAAACTTAAAACTGAAATCCCATAATTTAATTTTAAATGAGGAGCTTAACTTATATTTTAAGTTCGCCTCAATCTCTATGGACAATTGGTCTGTCTCCTCAGCCGAAACTGTTAAAATTGCTCTTGAAAACTCCACCGCCTTACAAACCGAAATGGCGCAAACTTTAGGTGTTAGTCAAGATGCGGTGAGTAAACGGCTTAAACGGGCACATTTCAATGAAATAATGGAATTAGATAGGATGTATTCTAAAAAAATTACACAACTGGAATTAAATCTCATAAAAGAAAAATGATATTATTAGCGAAGCTATTACTGGCGCATATTATAGGTGATTTTTTTCTTCAACCAGAAAAATGGGTTAGAGAGAAAGAACAGAAAAAGCTAAAATCGAAAGCTCTTTATCTACATGTTTTTATCCATAGCATCTTAACATGTATTTTCCTTTGGGATGTCTCTTTATGGCCTGTCATTTTAACAGTAGGTACTACACACTTTATTATTGATGCTATAAAGCTTCTAATTCAAAATAAAAAAACTCAACGCTTGTTGTTTTTTATAGATCAGCTGCTTCATGTAAGCGTTATTTTTATATGTTACTATTTATTCACTGAAAGTAACTTTAACTTGAGCAATTACATTACGGAAAATAATTTATTTCTAATAGTATGCTTTCTGTTTTTAACAATTCCTACTTCAATAATTATGAAAACCATTTTTTTAAAGTGGAATATTTCAGAACTCACTAAAAATAACGAGTCGCTTGAGGATGCAGGGAAATATATTGGTATTTTAGAGCGTGTTTTAGTATTTATTTTTATAATAGTAGGACACTGGGAAGCTGTTGGTTTTTTAATTACGGCTAAGTCTGTTTTTAGATTTGGCGATTTAAAAGAGTCTAAACACAGGCAACTTACAGAATACATTTTAATAGGAACTTTAATAAGTTTTGGAATTGCTATAATAACAGGAATCACCTATTTGACTTTAACTTAATTTTATGCTTAGAACAATTGAAGAATCGCAAATAACACTAACACAATTAATGCTACCATCGCATTCCAATTTCAGTGGAAAAATCCATGGAGGTTTTATATTAGGTCTTATGGATCAAATAGCATTTGCTTGCGCCTCTAAACATTCTAGAAATTATTGTGTAACGGCATCGGTAAATAAAGTAGATTTCCTAAACCCTATAGAAGTTGGTGAACTTGTAACTCTTAAAGCCTCTATTAACTATACAGGAAAAACCTCAATGGTGATTGGAGTAAGAGTAGAATCTGAAAACATTCAGACGGGCGATAAAAAACATTGCAACTCTTCTTATTTTACGATGGTTGCTAAAGACGAAAACGGAAAAAATGTACCAGTTCCAGGTATTATTTTAGATTCAAAAAACAAAATAAGACGCTTTGCTAGAAGTATCGCCAGACAAGAACAGGCAAAAAACAGAACTTCAGCATTTAAAACTTCAGAGTTTAAAGTGGAATTGTATTTAGAGTCTTTAAAAGGGCAAAATACTAAAATTGAATGGATTGACAATTAATTTTCTTTAAGACAAGACATAAAAAAAGCCGCTTTAAGCGGCTTTTATATTTTTATTTATTAAGATACATTTTTCGTCTTGAATATAGTTCGTAAAACTCATCGTCTTTTAAACTATCTATAAACAAAATGCTTTCGCCTGTACTTTTCATTTCTGGACCTAACTTCTTGTTCACATTATGAAACTTATTGAATGAGAATACAGGTTGCTTGATAGCAAATCCTTTTAATTGTGGATTAAATTTAAAATCTTTAACCTTTTTCTCACCTAACATCACTTTAGTAGCATAGTTTACATACGGCTCACCATAAGCTTTTGCAATAAAAGGAACCGTTCTAGATGCTCTTGGGTTTGCTTCAATGATGTAAACAATATCGTCTTTAATAGCGAACTGAATATTAATCAAACCAACTGTATTAAGTGCTAACGCAATCTTTTTAGTATGGTCTTTAATTTGTTGCATTACAAATTCACCTAAATTAAATGGAGGCAACATAGAGTTGCTATCACCTGAGTGAATTCCACATGGTTCAATATGTTCCATGATACCAATAATATACACATCTTCTCCATCGCAAATAGCATCTGCTTCGGCTTCAATGGCACCTTCCAAATAATGGTCTAAAAGCAATTGATTCCCTGGCATTTGGCTTAATAAATCTACCACATGCTTTTCAAGTTCTTCTTTATTGATAACAATTTTCATTCCTTGACCACCAAGTACGTAAGAAGGTCTTACCAAAATTGGAAAATCCAACACATCTGCAATCGCAGAAGCTTCATCAGCAGTTGTAGCTATATCAAACTCTGGATAAGGAATGTTATTCTCTTTTAATAAGTTTGAAAAATGTCCTCTATCTTCGGCTAAATCAAGAGACTCATAACTCGTTCCTATAATTTTAATACCGTATTTGGTTAACTTTTCAGCAAGCTTTAAAGCGGTTTGTCCACCTAATTGCACAATAACACCTTCTGGTTTTTCATGCTTAATAATATCATAAATATGTTCCCAGAAAACAGGTTCAAAATATAATTTATCGGCAGTATCAAAATCGGTTGAAACCGTTTCAGGGTTACAGTTAATCATAATCGTTTCATAACCACACTCAGCAGCTGCTAAAACACCATGCACACAACAGTAATCAAACTCAATACCTTGCCCAATTCGGTTTGGTCCTGAACCTAAAACAATAACTTTCTTTTTATCTGTTACGATACTTTCATTATCTGCATAACGTTTTCCGTCGGCAGTTTCCATATCACTTTCAAAAGTTGAATAATAATAAGGTGTTTTTGCCTTAAATTCGGCAGCACAAGTATCTACTAATTTATAGACACGATTTACACCAAATTCTTCACGCTTATTGTAAACCTGACTTTCTAAACAACCCAACATGTGTGCTATTTGTCTGTCGCCATAACCTTTTTGTTTCGCTTCAAGTAATAAGTCCTTTTGAATAGTATCTATTTTAAAAGTAGAAATTTCCTTTTGAAGTAAAAACAATTCTTCATATTGCTTTAAAAACCACATATCTATTTTTGTGATTTCATGAATTCTACTTAAAGGAATTCCCATGGCAATGGCATCGTAAATGATAAACACACGATCCCAAGAGGCAAATGTTAATTTTTCAATTATTTGATTGTAATTTTTATTTTCTTTTCCATCTGCTCCTAAACCATTACGTTTGATTTCAAGTGATTGTGTTGCTTTATGCAAAGCTTCTTGAAACGAACGCCCAATACCCATAACTTCACCTACTGATTTCATTTGAAGTCCTAACGTTCTATCTGACCCTTCAAACTTATCAAAATTCCAACGTGGTATTTTCACAATCACATAATCTAAAGTCGGCTCAAATAAAGCTGAAGTAGATTTTGTAATTTGATTTTGTAATTCATCTAAATGATATCCCAAAGCTAATTTAGCAGCGATTTTTGCAATCGGGTAACCCGTTGCTTTACTAGCTAATGCCGATGAGCGCGACACACGAGGGTTAATTTCAATGGCAATAATATCTTCTTTTTCATCTGGACTTACTGCAAATTGCACATTACATCCACCTGCGAAATCACCAATACTACGCATCATATGAATAGCCATATCACGCATTTTCTGGTAAGTTCTATCACTTAAAGTCATAGCAGGTGCTACTGTAATAGAATCCCCTGTATGAATTCCAATCGGATCCATATTTTCAATAGAACAGATGATGACAACATTATCATTTGCGTCTCTAAGTAGCTCTAATTCATATTCTTTCCACCCAATTAAGGCTTTATCAATCATAACTTCATGAATAGGAGACACCTCTAATCCACGTGTTAACAGCTCGTCAAACTCTTCTTCTTTATGAACAAATGAAGCACCTTCACCTCCTAATGTAAATGACGCTCTAATTATCAAAGGAAAACCATACTCTTGGGCAATTTCTTTACCTTTTAAGTAAGAAGTTGCTGTTGCTTGAGGCGCCATAGGAATACCTATTTTAAGCATCAATTCTCTAAACTTCTCTCTATCCTCTGTAATGTTAATAGCATCAATATCTACACCAATAATTTCTACACCAAAATCTTTCCAAATTCCCTTTTCATCTGCTTCAATACATAAATTTAATGCGGTTTGTCCTCCCATAGTGGGTAATACAGCATCAATTTGTGGGTGGTCTTTTAAGATTTTAATTAATGATTTGGATGTAAGCGGCAACAAGTACACATGATCGGCCATTGATGGGTCTGTCATAATGGTTGCTGGATTCGAATTAATTAAAATGGTTTCAATTCCATCCTCTCTTAAAGAGCGTAAAGCTTGTGTTCCTGAATAATCAAATTCGCATGCTTGCCCTATAACAATAGGACCCGATCCAATAATTAGAATAGATTTAAGTTTTGAATTTTTCGGCATTTTTACTGTTTAATATGTGTTTTATAATAAGTTACAAAAGTAATGATTCGTAGATATAAAAAAAGGCGTTACACTTAAGTAACACCTTTTAAATATCAACAATTGTTAATCATTATTTTTTATGTCTAGACTCAGATGATACAGACAATTTCTTTCTACCCTTAGCTCTTCTACGAGCAAGTACTTTTCTTCCATTAGCAGAGGCCATTCTTTCTCTAAAACCATGTTTGTTTCTTCTTTTTCTTTTCGATGGCTGAAATGTTCTTTTACTCATTATCTTATATCTTTAAAATCTGAATTGTACTTTTTATTTATAATTTTGGCTTTCTCCAAAACTGAGCGCAAATATACAAAGAGTTTTCACTTTGACAAATCTTATTTTAAAAATATTTTGAATTATTTTTTTGAAATTAAATAACCTCCTAAATGCTTTATTTATTTGGGCTACACATCTTTTTTTTGTTAATTATCTATGGACTTATTTTAATAAAAATTTAGTTTCTTTGTATTCTATATTGAATCAGACATATGAAAATGTCTGCTACAACAACTCAAAACATAAAAAATGTACAATAAAATTATAAAACTTATCATAGCTGCTGGAATAATAGCCTTTGCAGTTTATCAATTTACTGAAGGAAATATAGGTAACGGTATTATGTTCATACTACTTTCATTGATTTTTGTTTTTCTATATTTTAAAAACGAGTTTATTTTGTTAGCATTTTTAAGATTGCGTAAACAAGATTTTGAAGGAGCAAAAAAATGGTTAGATAAAATTAAAAATCCTGAAACAGCCTTGGTAACTAAGCAGCAAGGGTATTACAATTACTTACATGGTTTAATGGTTTCTCAAACGAATATGAACGAAGCTGAAAAATATTTTAAGAAAGCGATTGCACTTGGCTTATCTATGAATCACGATTTAGCAATGGCAAAATTAAATTTATCGGGTATTGCTTTTTCTAAACGCAGAAAAATAGAGGCTGAAAAACTACTTTCTGAAGCTCAAAAATTAGATAAACAAGGCATGTTGGCCGATCAAATAAAAATGATGAAGGAAAACATGAAACGTTCGCAAATGCCTAATCAACATTTTGGTGCTGGTGGTTCTATTCGATCTCAGAAAAGAAGAAGCTAATTTATACTACTATAATACCCCTTCTCAGGAATCTCAATAGTATAACTTTTTTTTGATTTGTTATTTAGTTTAGGTTCTCTTAACCAAGGATTATGAATTTTTAGTATTTTATAATTGATACCATGTTCTTCAGCGAACTTAGTAAAATCACTTATTTCCGTATCAACCGTAACTTTATGAGTAGGTACATTAGTATACAAATCTTTATCTCTAAAGTTGAAACCATATTTCGTTGGATTAGATAAAATCTCTTTTAGTGCTACAATTCTAAACACATAACGACCTGTTTCTTCCCCCAGGAGTAAATCATAATAATTATTAACATTTTGTTCTCTTAAATATCTGGAAACACCAGAATTTCCTGCATTGTATGCAGCAGCTGCCAATGTCCATGAACCCAATTCTTCTTTAGATTTTAATAAATACCTGCAAGCTACTTCTGTAGATTTTTCTAAATGATAACGTTCATCTACATTGTCGTTTACCTCTAATCCATTTTCTCTAGCCGTAGCTGGCATAATTTGCCAAACACCTCTAGCTCCAGCAGGAGAAACAGCGTTCGTTAAACCACTTTCTATAACTGCTAAATATTTAAAATCATCTGGAATACCATGTTTTGCCAAAATGGGTTCTATAATGGGAAAATATTTTTTTGCACGCTTAAACATAAGTAACCCATTAGATTGCCAATAGGTATTTACCAAAAGTTCTTTATCCATGCGCTCTAAAATATCTGGACTTTTAAGCGGCATGCGTTCTCCTGCAAAATCTAAATTATTAGGTACTTGAAGCGCATAAACATTATAATCGTTAATAAGCTTCTTTTCAAAATTTTCATCTGTTGGTGCATCTTGTATAGCATAAACAAATAACGCACATAAACTTAATAATCCCACAAACGCCAATAATTTCTGCATAATCTTCATTTTTAATAAGTTTTATTTAAAGGTAAATATTTTGTTCAATTTTCTAAAATTATATTAGGTAAATTTTCGTTAAACCATTTATACTTATTGATAATCATAATATGTGTTCCGCCCTTTATTGAAATACAATTTGATATGTTTTCTATTGGAAATACCGCATCATTATCACCATGTATGTGTACAATATTTTGAAAACAAATTTTTTGGTCCCAACAAACCATCTCTTTTACGGCCCAACTTAAATAACCACTATCATTAACAGATAAATATTTTTTATACAACTCCAAACGCTTTTTTATATTGCTTCCAAAAGCATATTTAGCAAGAAGTTCTACATTACTAACCAACTGTGTAGACAGCAATTTATATGCCATAGTAGCTTTGGCTAATATCATTTTTTTTGGTAATTCGTCCATAGACTTAACACTAGATACTATAATAAGCTTCCGAACCACAACATGTTTACATATTTCTTGTACCAAAACACCTCCAAAAGACACTCCTAGTAACACTATATTTTCATGTAATATATATTTCGTCATTCGCAAAGCATAATCGCTAATAGATTCGTTTTTAAGTGGTAAAATCCATTCTAGATAATAAATTTTAAATTGATTTTCAGGTAATTGGATATTTTCAAAAATTTTGGGACTGGCTGCCATTCCTGGCATTAAATAAACGTGTATAATTTCTTTAGTCATGTATTGTAATATAAAAACTACTAAACTCTAATAGTTTATTTTATAAGGCATTAACCGCTGTTTTACTTTTTAATAACGATTTTTTTTCGTATTTTTGCTAAACAAAGTTATATAATAGTCCTCACTATTTTAAGTTTCCTGAAAAATAAAAAATACTCACCATGATTGATGTTGCAGAATTAGTAGATAATGATTTTTTACGTCAGTTCGAACTAAAAATCGATAATCATTTAGCTAAAATAGAATACTCATTACAAGAACGAAAGATTTTCCTAACTAAACTTATTATTCCAGACGAAATTAACGACGAGAATTTTAGTGAAAAATTTTTAGCTGCTGTTTTTGAACAAATTGAAGAACGTAATTTAAGCGTTGTACCAACAAGCCCTGAAATTGCTAAGTTTGTAAGAAGCAACCGAAAATATAAGCGCATGCTTCCTGTAGGATTAAGAATATAAATATTATTTACAATTATACAAAAAATATAAAAATCCGAAGACATAGAGTTTCGGATTTTTTACTTTATATAAGAAATTTATTGTTTTGTATACACCAATGTTAAATCTTTAGAAGCTAGCACTTCTGTAAAATCTTCATTATATATTTTAATAGCACCAATAAATACGCGTGTTAACTTATTGTTTTTTACTGTCGCTATAGCATCATTAATTAAAACTACATCGCCATTTTTACTGTAATTACTCGCATAACTTATACTCCCTTCTTCATCACATACAATATTAAAAATATAATTATTTGAAGTCCCATTTTGCAAAGCTATTTCAATAGTTGGATTGAAAGTTTTGTTTGAAGACACCATTCCTGTAGATTCAAAAACCAAGGTTTCATTATTTACACAATCTATTTCATTTAAAATATTGGTGTTTACAATATCATCATTATTCATATCAAACCCGTCAGCAACATTCCATTCGGTTAAGATCCAAACACCGTTAATCGTATTATGATCTGAATCGTGAGAGCAACTAGTTAATAATAATGCAACTAAAGTTAATGCTAAAATTATTTTTTTCATACTTGGGACATACTAAATAAGCACATGTAAATGTATTAAGCTGTATTTAATTTGTATTATAAATAAGATGAACGGAATATAATTCAGATGATTTGTACTTAAGTTATCATTTTAATGAGAAAGTAGCTCTACAAACTCAAATCTGACCAAACCATCATCATCTATTTTTGCTAATTCGACTTGATGCAACGTGTTTACAAGTTCAGGATTCCATGGTGCTTTAACTTTTATATAATTTTCTGTAAAACCATTTATATACCCTTCTTTATTTTCACTTTCAAACAAAACAGTTCTAAGAGTTCCTAACTGACTTTCATAGAAAGCACGACGCTTTTTAACTGATAGGCCTCGCAACATCTTACTACGTTTACTTCTAACATTCATAGGCACCACACCATCCATCTCTGCAGCTTCAGTGTTATCGCGTTCAGAATAAGTAAACACATGCAAATAAGAAATATCCAGTTCGTTTAAAAAATTGTAAGTTTCTAAAAAATGCGTCTCAGTTTCACCTGGAAAACCAACAATAACATCTACACCTATACAAGCATGCGGCATCACTTCTTTTATTTTTGAAACGCGATCCACATACAATTCACGCATGTAACGACGCTTCATTTTTTTAAGAATTTCATTGCTTCCAGATTGTAAAGGAATATGAAAATGAGGCACAAAAGCTCTTGATTTTGAAACCAAATCAATCGTTTCATTCTTTAAAAGATTGGGTTCTATGGATGATATTCGTAAACGCTCAATCCCCTCCACTTTATCTAATTCGGTAACTAAATCTAAAAACGTATGCTCGTGTTTTTTGTTTCCGAACTCCCCTTTACCATAATCGCCAATATTTACGCCTGTTAAAACAATTTCTTTTATGTTTTGAGATGAAATTTCTCTGGCATTTTGCAACACACTTTCCATGGTATCACTTCTAGAAATACCACGCGCCAACGGAATAGTGCAATAAGTACATTTATAATCGCACCCATCTTGCACTTTTAAAAAAGCACGTGTTCTATCGCCTATAGAATAACTCCCTACATAAAAATCGGCTTCTTCTATTTCACACGAATGCACTTCACCAAAATCATTTTTAGATAAGTCGTTTATATAATCGGTAATTTTAAATTTTTCAGTCGCACCCAAAACCAAATCGACTCCATGAACATCGGCTAATTCTTGTGGTTTTAATTGCGCATAACAGCCAACAGCAGCTACAAATGCTTCAGAGTTTACTTTTTGTGCTTGTTTTACGATGCTTTTAAAACGCTTGTCTGCATTTTCGGTAACCGAACAGGTATTAATAACATATATATCTGCCCTTTCAGAAAAATCGACACGATCAAAACCTTCATCTGTAAAGCCTCTTGCAATGGTAGAAGTTTCAGAAAAATTCAGTTTACAACCAAGAGTATAAAATGCAACTTTTTTTCTCATTTATTGTTTTGCTATTTCCATGAAGGCAGAAATCTCATTATATTTACCTTCTTACTTAATAAGTCTGCAAATTTACAATTAATAAGTTATATGGTAAAACATGTTTTAAAACAAATAACAAACTATTTATCAATTAGTTGTACTATGTTACTACTTATTTCTTGTGAAAAAAATTCTAGCTCAGATAATAATCATTTAGTATTTAGGTACAACGAACACAAAAATATAGGCTCATTAGACCCTGCATTTTCAAAAGACATTTCCGACATATGGGCTACCAATCAATTGTTCAACGGGTTGGTACAAATGGACGAAAACTTAAACATACAACCATGTATTGCCAAAAACTGGACCATTTCTGAAAATGCCCTTAACTACTCATTTTCATTACGCAACGATGTGTACTTTCACAAAGATGCATTATTTGGAAACGATTCGACTAGAACAGTAACCGCTCATGATTTTGAATACAGTTTAAACCGTTTATTAGACAATCAAGTGGCTTCACCAGGCAGCTGGGTTTTAGCTAAAGTTGATAGTTTTAAAGCTATAAACGACACGCTTTTTCAAATCCAATTAAAGCAACCTTTTCCAGCATTCTTAGGGTTATTAACCATGAAATACTGTTCGGTAGTTCCCCAAGAAATTGTGGAACATTACGGAAGTGATTTTCGTTCGCACCCTATTGGCACGGGCCCTTTTAAATTTAAACGTTGGGAAGAAAATATCAAGTTGGTATTTAGAAGAAATAACCATTATTTTGAAACAGATAAAAAAGGAAGGTCTCTGCCCTATTTAGAAGCGGTTGCAATCACTTTTTTACCAGACAAACAAAGTGAGTTTTTACAATTTTCTCAAGGCAACATTGATTTTATTATTGGTTTGGATGCATCCTATAAAGATGAGATTTTAACAGCCGATGGAAAACTTCGTGATATTTATAGAAATGATGTGAATATGATACGAGGCCCCTACCTAAACACCGAATATTTAGCATTCTTTATGGATTCCGAAGTACCAGAAATCCAATCGGCACTTATAAGAAAAGCGGTGAATTATGGTTTTGATAGAAAAAAAATGATGATTTACTTAAGAAACGGCATTGGTATTCCGGCGGAAGGTGGCTTCATCCCTAAGGGTCTCCCTGGGTATAATAAAACCATAGGATTTGATTATCAACCAGAAAAAGCAAAACAATTAGTTGCTCAATTTAAAAAAGAAACCAACAATCTAAATCCAAAAATCACAATCACTACCACGGGAAATTACTTAAGTTTTTCAGAATATATACAGCGTGAACTTCAAAAAACAGGTATTGAGGTAAATATTGATGTGATTCCTGGAGCCGCATTAAAGGACGCAAAGGCTAATGGAAAATTAGATCTCTTTAGAGCCAGTTGGGTAGCCGATTATCCAGATGCCGAAAACTATCTATCACTATACTACAGTAAGAATTTCGCTCCCAATGGTCCTAATTATTCACATTTTAAAAGTGAATTATTTGACAATTGGTATGAGCAGTCATTTACTGAAAACAATACTAAACAACGCGAAATGCTATATTCTAAAATGGATTCTTTAGTTATGCAACAAGCGCCCGTTGTTCCCCTTTTTTATGATGAAATAATTCGTTTTACAAGAAAAAATGTAAAGGGATTAGAAGTTAACCCTGTGTATGTTTTAGATCTAAAACAGGTTAAAAAGGATTAATAATAATTTTTCTTTTTTGCTCTTTCACAATCCCAATGGTAATACAATATAGCGCCATCCCGTAAAGTAACATGATTAAAAAATCTTGCAATGGTATATCCGTCCTGAAAATTTTTATTGCCATCATACTTTCAGAAATAATGTATAAGATTACACCAATACACACATAGATATAACTTATCTTATTAACCGCATCCTTTCTTAAAAAAGCAAACTGAAAAAGCAACAGCGATATAAAAAAACTAATCAGAGCAGGAACAAAAAAAACTTTTAAACTATTAAAAAGAAAACTTACAATACAAACCGTATAGATAAACATGGCTATAGAAAATGGTATGAGCCTAGAAATATTAAAATCGAATTTATGCGAAAATCGGAAACTCAAAAATATTTTTCCTAATGAGAAAAAAAACAAACTGGCTCCCAAAAACACAATTTTAGTAGGGTTTATTATCAAAATATCTCCAATAAAGAACATAAGCAATGCCAAGATGATCCATAAATGCTTTTTCTTATTCCTTTCTTTATTATTGAAATAATAATAAAAAAACAACATCAATATAATGGGTACTCTGGAAATATAACGATACGGAAACGCTGGACAGTACTGCTTAACTATAATATCCAACATAAGCATCCCGAAAAAAAGTACTGTAAACTCTTTTTCATTTTTTATAAGGTCAATCATTTTTGCGGCAATGCGATAACTCAATAATTATTAAAAATAGTAAATAGCATCAATATATAAATCAAATTATAGAATCATGATATTCATCAACTAATATAATAATGTTTTGAATAGTAAAGCTACTTTTTTAGAAAATAATATATATCATCATCTCCCTTACCTCCATCCCGTTTTGATGAAAAATAACCTGTTTTATTCACTCTATCAATAACCAAACTAAAGTCGTCTTGAGGACTATTAATTGGTTTTGGTAGCTTTTCAGCTTTTTCAAAATCGCCGTTAACAGTCATTTTACTTTTATAAATATCAAAACCTCCATAACCATTGGGTCGGTTAGATGCAAAATACAAAGTGTTATCTTCGGCAATAAAAGGAAACATTTCTTTACTATAAGAATTTACTTTACTTCCTAGATTTATAGGTTCACTAAAAGTATTATTGTCTAAAATATTAACTTTAAAAATATCCGATCCGCCTTTGGTTGTCTCCTTTCCTCCTCTTATATTCGACGTAAAATATAAAGTTTTTCCATCTTTGCTTATTGCAGGATGCGCATAAGAATATTTAGAATTACAAAAAGGCAAGGTTTTAAAATGCGTCCACCCTTCTCCTTTTTTAAACTCTCCAACTTTAATTTCAAAGTTATCTTCGTTAAAACCACTATTTGCTTTTGTTGTTAAATAAAGTTTTTTATTATCGGGGGAAAGGGTCGCACTGGTAATATACTTTATTTTTTCATTGGATGCTATTTCAATATTTTTAATATCCTGAATAGCTCCATTTTCAGATAACTGTCCTTCATAAATTGAAAGTACAGGGCTTCCTTGATCTTTTTTCAATCTGCCTCTATCATCTAATAAATACGATGTGAATATTATTCTAGAATCACTTACCAACATTAAACCTAAATGGGGGTATTTGGTATTCATTTCAATATTTTTTACAGTATAAGTATCGGTTTGAGAGAACCCTAAATAACTTAGTAAAAAACAAAAACAATACAACTGTTTAAACATAAAAACAAAGTGTTATACACAAATATAACACTTTGAATTTAAACAAATTACATTAAAACATCGATGTTTTATTCGCGTCTATACTTTTTTGTTTCTTCAAAAACGTGTTCTAAAATGGCTTTATCTTCATCGGAAAATGCCATAAGGCGTCTAGACATAACCACTTCGGCTACTTCAAAAGCCTTTTTAGTTAAATAAGTTGTAAAGCCTGCACTACCACCCCAGCTAAAACTAGGTACAAAATTTCTAGGGAAACCACTACCAAAAATATTGGCACTCACCCCTACAACCGTACCAGTGTTAAACATAGTATTGATACTACATTTACTATGATCTCCCATCATGAGTCCACAAAACTGCAATCCAGTTCTAGCAAAACTTTCGGTTTGGTAGTCCCATAAACGCACTTCGGCATAATTGTTTTTTAAATTCGATGTATTGGTATCGGCACCTAAGTTGCACCATTCCCCTAAAACAGAGTTTCCTAAATAGCCATCATGACCTTTATTTGAATTTGCAAATAGCACGGCATTACTTATTTCCCCACCCACTTTACTTGAAGGTCCTATAGTGGTAGGTCCGTAAATTTTAGCTCCCATTTTCACTATGGCTTCTTCACACAATGCAAAAGGACCTCTTATTAGAGTTCCTTCCATAATCAATGCATTTTCACCTATGTAAATAGGACCATTACTTGCATTTAGCGTGGTGAATTCTAATTGGGCACCTTCTTCAATAAAAATATTTTCGGCAGCTATTACATTATTACTCGAAGGGATGGGTTGTGACCGTCTACCATCAGTTAATAAATTAAAATCTTCTCGAATTGCTTCTCCGTTTTTTGAAAAAATATCCCATGTATGCTCTACTTTTATAACATCAGCATCAAACTCGATGGCTTCGTAAGTATCAAAATTAACCTCTTCTTGTGTTTCTTTTGAAAAAAAAGCAATCACATCTTCATCTTTAAAAATGGCTTGATTTTCTTGTAAATCTTTTACCATCTCAACCAATTCTAAATTGGGGAGGTAGGATGCATTTATCATTACATTTTCATCCATTTCCACCATGGGGTACTTATCGGATAAATAATCTTCGGTAATGGTTGTAGTGGTAGACTCTAAAAATGTTTCCCATTTTTCACGAATGGTTAAAATGCCTATCCTTAAATCGGCAACAGGACGTGTAAATGTAAATGGCAATAAATTATTTCGAGAAGGTCCATCAAAAAGAATATAGTTCATACAGAAGCTAAAAGTTTTAAGTTTTAAGTTTTAAGTTGCCCACCCAAAACCTAAACTGATTGGTTGTCTATTCAAAAGTAGACTAAATGTAGAAAATAAAAAAGCCTTCAATATAAAATATGAAGGCTCCGTATAATAATTTTGTTAAGCTTATTTACTAAACTTAGCGTATTTGTTTTTGAATTTATCAATACGACCTGCTGTATCTATTAATTTAGATTTACCAGTGTAAAAAGGGTGCGATGATCTAGAAATCTCCATTTTAATAAGTGGATACTCAACACCATCAACCTCTAAAGTTTCACTTGTGTTTGCAGTAGATTTGGTTAAAAACACATCTTCGTTAGACATATCTTTAAATGCTACAATTCTATAATTTTCTGGATGTATATCTTTTTTCATCGCTTAAAGCTTTAAATTCTTTTCAATTTTGGAAGTGCAAAAATAAGCATTTTTTGCAATCATGCAATACTTTTTTGTATTTTTTATTACTAATATTATTGTAACGAATTAGTATATTTGAATTCTAACTATATAACTCATAAAAAAAATACAATATTATGGAAAAATCTCTAAAATCAATTGCTGTTAATTACGGCTTATACTTAGGTGTTTTATTAACCTTACTAACCGTGCTTTCCTATGCTATAAACTTAGAATTGCTTACAAATACTTGGTATGGTATTTTTATTTTGATAGCCATCGTTGCCTCCGGAATGGTATCTGTAGCAAAAATAAAACAAGCTCAAGATGGGTATGCGAGTTTTAAAGAAGCTTTCACAGCCTATTTTATTACAATTTTAGTTGGTTTATTAATAAGCACATTGGTTTCTTATTTATTATTTAATTTTATTGATACCGATGCTGCTACGGTTCTAAAAGAAAAAACCATTGAAAAAACGATTCAAATGATGGAAAGTTTTAATACTCCTAGTGAAGTAATTGCAGAAGCTGTAGATAAAATTGAAAGTCAAAATCAATTCGGATTGGGCAATATTGTAAAAGGATTAGCTGGTTATCTAGTGTTTTTTAGTGTTATTGGGTTAATAGTTGCCGCAGCAATGAAAAAAAGTAAACCCGACACCGAATAAATTCTGTATTTTTGAAGCATCAACTTTTTGAAAGCTCTTAAATGAACATATCAGTAGTCATACCACTACTTAACGAAGAAGACTCTTTAACCGAATTACACGATTGGATTGCAAAAGTGATGCAAACCAATCGTTTTTCGTATGAAATTATTTTTATAGATGATGGTAGTACTGACGATTCTTGGAAAACCATAAGTAATTTAACATCGCAAAACCCAAATGTAAAAGGCATTCGTTTTTTAAAGAATTTTGGGAAATCGCAAGCCTTACATGCTGGTTTTGAAAAAGCTACTGGTGATGTGGTTATAACTATGGATGCCGATTTACAAGACAACCCCGACGAAATTCCAGAACTTTACTGCATGATTGCTAACGATGGACATGATTTAGTTTCTGGTTGGAAAAAGAAACGTTACGATTCTGTTATATCAAAAAACTTACCGTCCAAATTATTCAATTGGGCAGCTAGAAAAACATCGGGTGTAAAACTCAACGATTTTAATTGTGGACTAAAAGCGTACAAACTTGAAGTCGTTAAAAACATTGATGTGAATGGCGAAATGCACCGTTACATTCCTGTTTTAGCTAAAAATGCTGGCTTTATAAAAATCGCCGAAAAAATAGTGCAACATCAAGCCAGGAAATATGGCGAAACTAAATTTGGTATGAACCGTTTTGTTCATGGTTTTTTGGATTTAATCACCATTTGGTTTTTATCCAGTTTTGGCAAACGTCCCATGCATTTATTTGGAGCTTTAGGTTTTATCATGTTTGCTATTGGTTTTGGGTTCGCCATATACCTTGGCATCGATAAATTATTTTTAAACCCATCAGGGAGACTTATTACCCAACGCCCTCAATTTTATTTATCGCTTTCAACTATGATAATTGGTACGCAGTTTTTTGTTGCTGGCTTTTTGGGTGAAATTATTTTACGTACCAAAGAAGACAAAAAACGCTATTTAATTAAAGAAGAATTGAATTTAAATTAATAACTTTAAAAAGAGTTTCATCACCTTCAAAATAACAATTTATTAAAGATTATAATCAGGTAATTGTTTATTTTTGAAACCATTATTTATAAGACATTATGATACATATTGAACCAAAAATTTTAGATCGAATTAACTCATGGCTAACCCCGACTTTTGATGCAGAAACTCAATCTATTATAAAAAACAGTATTGCAAACAACCCAAAAGACATACAAGAAAGTTTTTATAAAGATTTAGAATTTGGAACCGGTGGCATGCGCGGTATTATGGGCGTTGGCACCAACCGAATCAATAAATACACACTTGGAAAAAGCACGCAAGGCTTAAGTGATTATCTACATAAATCGTTCCCTAACGAAACACCGAAAGCAGTAATAGCTTACGATTGCAGGAACAACAGTAAATCTCTTGCGAAAGTGGTAGCCGATGTGTTTTCTGCCAACGGTATACAGGTATATTTGTTTGAAGATTTACGTGCGACTCCTGAATTATCATTTGCTGTAAGGCATTTAAACTGCCATTGTGGTATTGTGTTAACAGCATCACACAACCCTCCAGAATATAACGGTTATAAAGTATATTGGCAAGATGGAGGTCAATTAGTCCCACCACAAGATGGTGAAATTATTAACGTTATTGATAATTTAAAATATTCAAACATCAAGTTTGAAGCCAACAATGCTTTAATTAAATATATAGGCAAAGAAGTTGATGATGCCTTTATAAACGAATCTGTTAAAAATGCTAACTTTAATACTTCGGCAGAAGCAAAAGACAATTTAACGATTGTTTTCACATCGCTTCACGGAACATCTATTACAGCAGTTCCAGAAACTTTAAAGCGTGCAGGATTCAAAAATGTTCATATCGTAAAAGAACAAGAAGCGCCCGATGGTAATTTTCCAACTGTAGCATCACCAAATCCAGAAGAACCCGCAGCTTTGAAAATGGCGTTAGAATTAGCCGAAAAAGTAAATGCTGACATTGTTATTGGTACCGACCCAGACTGTGATCGCTTAGGTGTTGCGGTACGTAATTCGGAAAACAAATTACAGCTGCTTAATGGAAATCAAACCATGCTAATGATGACCGATTTCTTATTAAAGCAATGGAAAGCTGCTGGAAAAATTAAAGGAAAAGAGTTTATTGCCTCCACAATAGTTTCAACCCCTATGTTAAACAAGCTTGCTGATGCTTATAAAATAGATAGCAAAATTGTTTTAACTGGCTTTAAATGGATAGCTAAACTTATTGAAGATTTTCCTGAACTTGATTTTATTGGAGGTGGCGAAGAAAGTTTTGGCTACATGGTAGGCGATTTTGTTCGCGATAAAGATGCTGTTACTTCTACACTATTAGCTTGCGAAATAGCTGCTATAACTAAAGCCAATGGCAGTTCTTTTTACAACGAACTTCTTAACCTTTATGTAGAACATGGCTGCTATAAAGAAAAATTAGTATCATTAACAAAAAAAGGTATTGAAGGCGCTCAAGAAATCACACAAATGATGATTGATGCTCGTGAAAACCCCTTTAAGGTGGTCAATGGCTCAAAAGTTTTAAAAATTGAAGATTATGATTCTTCTATTTCAAAAAATATGATAACGAATGAAGAATCCACTATTGATATTCCAAAATCAAACGTTATTATTTACTATTTGGAAGATGGTAGCCAAGTTGCTTTAAGACCTAGTGGCACAGAGCCAAAGATAAAGTTTTATGTAAGTGTAAACACAAAATTAAATTCGGTAGGAGATTTTAATAAAACCGAAGCTGCACTTGATGCTAAAGCTGAAGGCATTTTAAAAGACATGAAATTAATATAATATCTTGTATCTTTACTAAAAATTTGCATGCTTTTATGGTTATCATAAAAGCATGTTTTATAAACAGTCAAATCTTATTTAATGAATCAGTTTTTAAATATCTTAAAGTATGCTAAACCTTATAAAAAGCATGCTTTAGGGCACATTATATCAAACATATTTTATGCATTATTTGGAGCATTATCATTTGTGGCATTAATACCCATGCTCGATATTTTATTTGAAGAAAAAGACAATAAAAAAGCCATTATAAAACCCGTCTACAATGGTATCTCTAGCTTAAAAGATTTTTATAAAGATTATTTATCTTATCACGTTAATTTATACGCTGAAAATGACCCGCAAAAAGCATTGCTTTTAGTTGTTAGCTTAATAATGGTGTTGTTTCTTTTAAAAAATATATTTGGATATTTAGCTAACTACTTCATGGTTTTCCTAAGAAACGGTGTCGTTCGCGATCTAAGAAATAGAGTTTATAAAAAAACAGTCGAACTTCCGCTTTCCTACTTTTCGGAACAAAGAAAAGGAGATATTATGTCGCGTATTACTAATGATATATCCACATTGCAATATTCTATGCTCCCCGTTTTAGAACTTATTGCAAGAGAGCCTTTAACTATTCTTTTTACCATTATAATGATGGTTATAATTAGTTTAAAACTAACCATATTCGTTTTTATATTCATCCCTTTATCTGGTATTATAATTTCTAGAATTGGAAAAAGTTTAAAACGAAAATCAGACCGTGTTCAAAAAGAGCAAGGTGTTATTTTATCTATCTTAGAAGAAACGTTAACAGGTTTACGTATTATAAAAGGTTTTAATGCCGAAGATAAATTTGATACTAAATTTCAAGAATCGTCTTCTCGTTCTTATAACTTTTCAAATAAATTATATAACCGTCAAAATTTAGCTTCACCAACCAGTGAGTTTTTAGGTATTTTAGTAATATCTATTTTATTATGGTATGGTGGACAATTAGTACTTGTAGATGGTTCTCTAGATGGTAGTTCTTTTATTGCTTACATGGGATTGGCGTATAATATTATGGTACCTGCCAAAGCTATCTCAAGAGGTCTTTACAATATAAAACAAGGAGATGCCGCTGCAGAACGCATTCAGGAAATTATAGATACACCCAACCCTTTAAAAGATAAAGAAGGAGCGATTACCAAAACTGGATTCGACTCAGAGATTGTATTTAATAACATTTCTTTTAAATACGAAAAAGAATATGTTTTAAAAGATTTCTCATTAACCATTCCCAAAGGAAAAACCGTGGCATTGGTTGGACAATCAGGAAGCGGAAAATCTACCATAGCTAATTTAATTACGCGGTTTTATGATATTAATAAAGGAAGTATTTTAATTGATGGTATTGATATACGTGAATTTTCTACCAAATCACTAAGACAACAATTAGGCATTGTAACTCAAGACGCTATTTTATTTAACGATAGTATTAAAAACAATTTAAAGCTTGGTAAAGACAATGCAACCGATGCCGAAGTTATTGAAGCCTTGAAAATAGCTAATGCTTGGGAATTTGTTAAAGAATTACCTAATGGTATCGAAACTAATATTGGAGATGCAGGAAATAAATTATCGGGCGGACAAAAACAACGTTTAAGTATTGCACGTGCCGTTTTAAAAAGCCCTCCTATTATGGTTTTAGATGAAGCCACCTCGGCACTCGATACCGAAAGCGAACGTTTGGTACAGGTAGCACTAGAAAATATGATGAAAAACAGAACATCTATAGTGATTGCTCACAGATTATCTACTATACAAAATGCCGATGAAATTGTGGTTTTAAGCAAGGGAGAAATTGTAGAAAAAGGCAAACATGCTGAACTTATTTCAAAAAAAGGTGTTTACCAAAAGCTTGTTGAAATGCAAAGTTTCGAATAAAAACTGACATTCATAAATTTAAAAAGGATAGAAATTTGGGCTTCTATCCTTTTTTTTGTTCTGTTAGACTTGGGGACGACTAACAACATAAATAGGTTTCTGAAGCAAACTTAAAACAAAAAACCATAACATACAAGAAAAAATGTATTTAAACGTATTAATTTACACTTAATCGATAAATCTGTTTTCAAAACATTGATTTTTAAAGTCTTAACGCATTTCTATGAAATTAAGAAAAATCAAGGTTAAACTTTTAGTATATTTAATAGTCTAAAGAGCATAACTAGTAAAATATATTTGTGATTGACGAAGCACAATTAATAGAACAATTAAAATCTAAAACCCACAAAGAACAGGCTTTTAAAGTACTTATAACACTTTACAAAGAACGTTTATATTGGCACATACGGCACATTGTAAAGTCTCACGATGATACAGATGACGTACTTCAAAACACATATATTAAAATATATAAAAATATTCATAACTTTAAAGGAGACAGCAAACTGTTTTCTTGGGTATACCGAATAGCCACCAATGAATCTATTACATTTATTAATCAAAATGCAAAAAAATTACAAATAACTAGTGAAGAAGCGCAGTTAGCGGCAATAAACAATTTAACTTCCGATGTTTATTTTGAAGGCGATGCTATTCAACTTAAATTACAACAAGCTATTGCAACATTGCCCGAAAAACAAAAATTGGTATTTAATATGAAATATTTTCAGGAATTAAAATATTCAGAAATATCAGATATTTTGGAAACAAGTGAAGGAGCTTTAAAAGCTTCTTATCACATTGCCGTGAAAAAAATTGAAACTTATCTAACCCAAGATTAAACCATTATTAAAATATGGAGTCTTATTAACATAATGAAAACAAACAAATTACATAATATAAAAACTACTGGATTTAAAATTCCTAAAGATTATTTTGCATCGCTTGAAGACACTATTCTAAACGAGGCCAAACTTCAGGAAATAATAACTGAGCCTGGTTATAAAGTGCCTAACAATTACTTTGATTCATTAGAGGAAAAAATAATTAATGCTACCCAATCACAAAAACAGGACATTAAGGTTATTAAACTAATAACATGGCGTAAAGCTTCGTATGTTGCGGCTGTAGCTGCTAGTTTAATTTTAACGATTAATATTTTCTTCAATAACAATAAAAATATTACCATTGAAAGTATAGAAACTACAAGTATTGAAAACTATATTATAGATGAAGATATAGAAACCAGTGAATTTGCATCTCTTTTTACTAATGAAGATTTAATAGACGTTCGTTTAATTCATGATGGCTATACTTCTGAAACTTTAGAAAATTATGTGTTTGACAATTTAGAAATTGAAGATATTATTACAAAATAAAGCAAAAATGAAAACACTTACAAGCATACTATTTATATTAAGTTTTTCGCTAATAACCATTGCGCAATCTAATAGAGACAAGATTAAAACTTTAAAAATTGCGTACATAACCGAAAAATTAGATTTGAGCGAAAAAGAGGCTCAAAAATTCTGGCCTATTTATAACACTTATGAAGAAGAAAATACTAGACTGAGAAAAGAAGCTTATGAAGCTAGAAAAAGAATAAATTTTGAAACTATTACCGAAGAAGAAGCTAAAGAAGTTTTAAAAGAAAATCGCTTAAAAGACAACAAAAGACAGGCTATTGAAAATGAATTTTTCAATAACTTATCTAAAGTAATCTCAGCAAAAAAAATCATTCTTTTACATAAAACTGAAGATGACTTTAAAAGAAAAATATTTGACGAATATAAAAAAAGAGGCCGTTCTTGATAAAAAAACTTATTAGAAACTCATATTGATTTTATATACCCTCTTTTGAATACTCTTGATAATTAGCAGAAGAAAAAACTATTTTCCAAGTGTATTACATCAACTTATATAGCTCAAATATCCAAAGGAACAAATTAATCAGCGTCCATTTCCATAATTAAATTAGCTATTAAAGCGGTCCATCCTGTTTGGTGTGATGCGCCCAAACCTTTACCGTTATCACCATCGAAAAACTCATAAAACAGGTGTAAGTTTTTAAAATGTTCATCATTCGAGAACTGCTTATTAGCACTATCAGCATGGTATTGAAACTTCCCATCTCCATTTGCTTCAAACAGTTTTACCAAACGTTTTGTAAGCTCATTCGCAATTTGTTTCAGATTGAGTTTATTACCTGAACCTGTAGGGAATTCGTATTGATATGTTGGCCCATAGAAAGTGTAATATTTACGCAACGACTGAATAATCATGTAATTTAAAGGCATCCAAATAGGTCCGCGCCAATTGGAATTACCACCAAACATATTAGAGCGACTCTCTCCAGGTTCATATTGAATTTGATGATGCCCATGATGCTCGAACACAAATGGATGTGCTTCGTGATACTTAGATAGTGAGCGAATACCATAATCTGATAAAAATTCATCTTCATCTAATAAACGCTTTAGTAAGTGCTCTAATCTAAAACCACGCATGAGGGCAAATAGATAATTACCTTCAGCATTGGCATCATCTAAATTTGTAATCAATGAAGCTAAATCTGGACGGGTTCTAATAATTTCGTTAGCTCTAACCCTAAAATCCTTTAATTCTTCAAATAAATCTTTATGCATAATTTCTACAGCAAACATAGGTATCACCCCTACCAATGAACGCACTTTTAAACGACTTGTACTACCATTATCCATTTCTACCACATCGTAATAAAAATTATCTTCATCATCCCAAAGCGAAATATCTTTCTTGCCTATGTGATGCATGGCCCAAGCAATATTAAGAAAATGCCTAAAAAACTTTGCCGCAGATTCTTCGTAAATTTTATTAGTTTTTGAGAGTTCTAACGACATGCGTAGCATATTAAGCGTAAACATAGCCATCCAACTAGTAGCGTCGGCTTGTTGCATTCTAGTAATACCAGGAGGCATGTGGTTACGGTCGAATACCCCAATATTATCTAAACCTAAAAAGCCTCCTTCAAATAAATCAGTCCCATTTTTATCTTTTTGGTTTACCCACCAGGTGAAATTGATGAGTAGTTTTTGGAAGGCTTTTTCTAAAAATTCAGTATCTCCCTTCCCTGTATAATTTTTATCTTTTTCATATACATTCCAAACAGCATACGAATGTACAGGTGGGTTTACATCACTAAAATTCCATTCGTAAGCTGGAATTTGTCCATTGGGATGCATGTAATTTTCTTTGAGCACCAATAACAATTGCTCTTTGGCGAAAAAAGGATCTATTTCTACAAAAGATGCCATATGGAAAGCTAAATCCCAAGCAGCATACCATGGATACTCCCATTTATCAGGCATGGAAATAACATGCCTATTCGTAAGGTGTTGCCAACTGTAATTTCGCATGTTGGCTCTTTCGGGTTTCCCTTCACCTGGACCACCAAATAACCATTTAAAAACATCATTATAATAAAATTGTTTGGTCCATAATAAACCAGAAAAAGCACTTCTGGCAATGGCTTGATGTGTTTCTGGAATGTTGGTTTTAATCGTTTCGGTGTAAAAGTCTTCACATTCGCTAATACGATCGTGAAAAATGGCATCGAAATCTCCCCAAGGCTCTTTTACTTTCTTTTTACTTAAGCGTACTTTTATGGTTTTCTCTTCGCCTGCTTCTAATTTTAGTTGATGCCAAATAGCAAATTTAGAGCCTGCTTTTTCCGGATTTACAGTTGATTTTCCATCGACCACATGGTCATTAATACCATCTTTTACATATTTAACATCATTTTCAAAGTTATAAATACGCATGTTATTGGTTTCATTATCACAAAATAACTGTTCACCATTTTCGTGATATAAATAATATCTTCCGTTTCTAATACTTCGAGATTGTACGCTATTATCTGAAACAGATTTCATACTAGGTCGTTCATAACGTTTGTTGTGTTTCCAAAAGTTACGAAACCATAAATGTGGGAGCACATGAATATCAGCTGCTTTAGTGCCTCTATTCACCACAGTAACTTTCATAAGAATATCATCTACGTTGGCTTTAGCATATTCTATATAACAGTCAAAATAAGCATTATCTTTAAAAGCATCAGTATCTAACAACTCGTATTCAAGTTCCAGACGCCCACGTTGATTACCATTTACCAAATCGCCATACGGAAATTCACAATGTGGGTATTTATATAGATACTTTGAGTAGGAGTGTGTAGGTGAGGATACTTGGTGAAAATAAAGCTCCTTCACATCTTCCCCGTGATTACCTTGGTTGTTGGTAAGTCCGAATAAGCGTTCCTTTAAAATGGGGTCTTTACCATTCCAAAAAGCAGGTGCTAAACACAAAATTTCTCGTGAATCGCAAAAACCACCGATGCCCTCTTCTCCCCAACGGTAAGCATTACTACGTGCTTTTTCATGGTCTATAAATTCCCATGCTTCTCCATGATTACTATAGTCTTCTCTAACAGTTCCCCATTGTCTCTCCGCTAAGTAAGGCCCCCATTTTTTCCAGTTTTTATAGTTATTAGGGACTTTTAATCTTTCTGCTTCAGAACCTTTTTGAATCATATATTTGGTATATAAGTTTTGTGTGTAATAAAAGTGTAAAGCCTAATACAAATTTCAAATAGCAACTAGATGACAGATTTGAAATCTTTGATTTCCAATAGGCTATCAAATAAAAATAAGACTTTTTATTTGAAGTTAAAACCACTGTTAAAAGTATTGCCTAATTGCTGTTTTTATTAGGACTTATTTAATATCTTGTAAAAAAACAGCCAATAAATTAACAAACTCATTGGGCGTTATTAAAGCAATTCGTAAACTAATCACCTTCTTTTTGCATAAAATCGGGAAAACCACTAGCTGTCCATTTCACGACTCTTGCTCGTGTAGCACGATTAGGATCGGATAATTCATGCCCTTTAATACCTTTATAATCTCGGGCGTGATATATCATGATTATATTTTTACCATCTTCTGAGATTGTAAACGAATTATGTCCTGGACCATAACGCTTCAAATCTTCATTAGTATAAAACACAGGTGCTGGCGATTTATGCCAATTATTAATATCGAGTAAGTTGGCATTTTCATCTATCCACAACAAACCTAAGCAATAATTTTCATTTGTGGCACTTGCCGAATATGTCACAAATATTTTACCATTCTGTTTAATTACTGCGGGCCCTTCATTGACATTATATTTCATGCGTTCCCAACTAAACTCGGGTTCGGTTATCACCACTTCTACTCCTGTTAATGTTGTAGGGTCTTTCATTTCAGATAGAACTAAAGCGGTACCATGCTCCCCGCCTCTAACATTTTGTGCCCATATAAGGTAACGTTTTTCGTCATGCTCAAAAGTTGTCGCATCTAATGAAAAAGATTCTTTTTGCGTTTTTATCTGTCCTTCTTCTACCCACTCACCTTCCATAGGGTCTGCTGAAGAATTAGACAGTACCCACATTCTAATATTCCAAATATTTTCGGCTTCACCAGCTGCAAAATAAATATACCATTTTCCATCTATTTTATGTAGTTCTGGTGCCCAAATATGATGCCCCATCATCCCTTTGTCATGTTTTAACCAAATGATCTTTTCCTCTGCCTCCCTTAAACCATTAATTGATTTTGATTTTCGTAACACAATTTTATCATATTCTGGCACTGTAGCAATGAGGTAATATATGCTATCATCAGCTTTATAAACCCATGGGTCGGCACGCTTTTCTGCTATTGGATTATTAAACGCTACGGTTTGAGACAGTAATGAGTACGGTAATGCGATAGTTAATATGAATAATATTTTAAAAAAATGCATCTGAGATAATTTGAAGAATGATTTACATTAGAAACTTAAAACCAAACTATTTAATTTTTAACATAAAAGAAATACTACCATTCGCGGAGTTTATCCAATTCCTCTTGAGCCTTTAATTCTTTTTGAGAAATGACTTTTAAAAATGACGGATGTTGTTCTATAGCATACTCTATTTTTGTAACGATGTCATCCGTAGTTTCGTTATCATAATCAATTTCAAGTGGAGCTTTAATTTCAAACGATTGCAAGATGTTTTTCTTTTTAATACGCAAGCCCTTTTTATCGAACGAGCGTCTAAATCCATCAATAACAATAGGCACTACAATGGGTTTATAACGTTTAATTACATGTGCTGTTCCTTTTCTAATAGGTCTAAACGGTGTAGTTGTACCTTGCGGAAAGGTAATAACCCACCCATCATTTAAAGCTTTACCAATATTAGAGATATCGCTCATTTTTACTTGGCGGTTTACATCTTGCCCCTCAGATCTCCATGTTCTTTCGATGCTTATAGATCCCATATATGCCAATATTTTAGGCAACAAACCAGCTCTCATGGTCTCTTTGGCTGCTACATAATAGATATTTAGTTTGGGGTTCCATATATAGCCCACATTTTTAATAGAGTCTGTGCGTCCACTTAAACTTGCATTAAACACATGAAACATAGACACCACATCGGCAAAATAAGTTTGGTGGTTCGAAATAAACAAAACGTTTTTGTCTGGTAAGTTTTTTATAATTTCAGAGCCTTCTATTTGCAACTCATTAAACCCTCGAAAGCGTCTGTGGGTTAAAACTCCAAAAATTCTGATAAGCCACTTTTTTAAAAAAAGTATATGCCCAAATGGATTTCGTTTAAATAATCCCATAAATCACACGTCAAATTAGTTAGATGGTACAAATGTAATAAATCTTAAACTACATGAGTTGTTTTAACACGTCTTTAATCTCACTTAACATCATTGCTGTAGCTCCCCAAACCACATAATTATTAAGTTCAAATGCAGGGACCTCAACTTCAACACTATACGAGGTATTTACTTTTTCTGAAATGATATTGGCATCATCTAAAAAATGATTTAAAGCGACTTCAATAACAGCTTCAACTTCTTCATCTTGCTTTATAAATTGTGGCGTTTGCTTCGAAATTCCTATAAACGGATGCACATAAAAATTGCTTGGAGGGATGTAAACTTCTGATAATGCTCTTAATACTTCCATGTCTTTGATGGGTACACCTACTTCTTCAAAGGTTTCCCTTATAGCCGCTGCTTCTAATGAAGTATCATATGCTTCTAATTTTCCACCAGGAAACCCAACTTGTGCTGAATGTACACCTTTATATGTTTTCCTAAGAATTAAAACCAAGTATGTTTCTTGGTTGACATCGGGATAAAACAATGCCAATACCCCTGCCCTTTTTGCCGTTTTTATAGCGTCTTCTTGTTGTTTTAACAGTTCTTGCCTAAATGGCGGCACCATTTTAAACTGAGATGCTTGGGCTGGTAACGGTATATTTTTTATTTTTGAGATTGCTATTAAAAAATCATCAAAATTCATTCTATGAGACTTATATTACTATTATGTGTTTTCATTTTATTTCTAAATTGTGAAGATAAGAAAAGTAAAAACAAAATAAATTCTAAAAAAGAAATTACAACTGTTATAAAAGAAGAAGGCTTAACAGGAGACGAAGACACCACTGATATTGAAAATCGCAGCTTCCCCAAATTAAATTCTAAAAATGCCATGGAGTTTTTTTTGCAGTACGACCAGGCTCATAAAGAAAACAACGTGCGTTTAACAACCGACTTTGGAACTATTGATATTTTATTATTTAATGAAACCAAATTTCATCGTTCTAACTTTATATTTTTAACTAAACAAAAATATTTTAACGGCACCCAGTTTTATAGAGTGATTAATGATTATATGGTGCAAGCAGGAAATAGTGATGATAAAAAAACAGCTAATAAACGTAATTATATAGGTAAATATTTATTGCCTCCCGACACCAAACTCGGACTTAAACACGATAGAGGTGTGGTGTCGATGCCCAGTAGCGAAATAGACAACCCACACAAGTTAGCATCACCTTATGAATTTTTTATTGTTCAACAACAAGGAGGCTCTCACTTTTTAGATGGCGATTATACCATTTTTGGGAAAGTGACTAGCGGTATGGATGTGGTAGATAAAATTGCAGCTGTTGAAACCGACGCTGGCGATTGGCCACAACACAATATATATATTAGAAATGTGGAGATTATTGATTGATTATTTTTTATTGTGGATTGACTATTAAAATACTACCACTAATTTTCTAACTTTTCAACTTCATGTTTATACAAACTAGGCAAGCTAATTTTAAACTTGACCGCAATTAAGCGTACAATAATAACTACCGAACCCGAAATTATAAACGTTATATAATTCTCTATAGGCAATGCTCGTAGTATAAAATAGGCGAAACCTCCTAAAATACAGGCCGTTGCGTACACTTCCTTTCTAAAAATAACGGGGATTTCATTACAAAGAATATCTCTAATAACACCTCCAAAACAGGCAGTTATAGTACCTAAAGCAATACAAATAATGGGGTGTAACCCCATTATCAATCCTTTTTGTATCCCTACTACTGTATATAGGCCGATACCAATGGTATCAAACAGAAATAAAGATATCCTTAAATAATTAAGACGTTTTCTAAATATAATAGCAAAAATAGTAGCTCCTAGAATGACGTAAACATAAGTCATATTTAACATCCACGTTACAGGAGTTAACCCTATGAGAACATCTCTTACGGTTCCACCACCAATGGAAGTTACAAAGGCAATAATTAGCACTCCAAAAGGATCCATTCTTTTTTCTAATGCCACCAACACACCTGAAATGGCAAAAGCGAAGGTTCCGAATATTTCTATAATTTGAATAAACATCATGATTTGGGTGTTTAGGTGTTTAGGTGTTTAGGTGTTTAGGTGTTTAGGTGTTTAGGTGTTTAGGTGTTTAGGTGAAAAAAAACTTTAACCTACATGTTTTGGGTATAATAATTATAATCCTTTAAAATGGTGTTTATAAAATCGATATCGTATAAATTAGATTCTATATTTAGCACTCCAGACACTTTATTCCTTAATAAGGTAAGTGTTTTAAAATCGTTATTCTTTTTTGAAATGATAAAAGCTTCCTTAATAATACGAACATCTTTATCGGTTAATTGGATTACGTTATTAAAAACGGGTTGATAATCCACCTCAAGATCTTCTAAAATGGTACTTGTAATTTTATGTTTCTTCTTCACACTAATAACGACGGTTCCTGCTGCGGCATCACCAACACGTTGCTTTTTATCTGATAACAAGATGCTTAAAACACCTATAGAAGCAAAAAACAACCAAATATCGACAATACGCAACATCCACCTAACAAGCAAATTATACCATTGGGTTGGTGCACCATCTAAACGTACCACTTTTATTTTCATTATCATTTTTCCTATGGTTTGTCCGCTAAAAAGAATGTGACACAACACTGAATAAAAAAGGGCTGGCAAGGTAATCAAACCTAGAACACCACGTTTAGTCCAATCGTCTGTATTAAACATATCCGAAAGTGCCACCAAATTTTCCATAAGAGTGATGTAGGTTAGCAAAATAAGCCCATCAATTAAGAATGCTACAAAACGCTCGCCTAAACCAATTAATTTATAATCTAAATTAACATTTTGTGCTGTGTTAATTGCTAAATTGCTCATTGAAATGTATATTCGTTTCTAATTAAAATAGTTTTATGCGCGAAGCATCTTTCGTGAAGCAAAATAAAGAAAAATGGCTGGTTTTTGAAAACGCATTACATAATAATGCAAAAATAAATCCAGACGACTTAGCTTCATACTACATTCACCTCACTAACGACCTTGCTTACGCGCAAACGTATTACCCAGAAAGTAAAACTTTGCTGTACTTAAACTCGTTAGCATCAGAGGCGCATCAAAAAATTTACATCACCAAAAGAGAATCGAAAAACAAGATTATCTCTTTTTGGAAATATGAATTCCCGCTATTTTTCATTAGCTATCAAAAAACCTTACTTTATACGTTCTTAATATTTATGGTAGCGGTTTGTATTGGAACTATTTCAACTTTAAACGACGATTCGTTTGTGCGTTTAATTTTAGGTGATGGCTATGTTAATATGACCATTGAAAATATTGAAAAGGGCGAGCCTATGGCAGTTTACAAAAGTGGCAGCAATATTGGGTCGTTTTTAGGCATTACTATCAATAATATTCGAGTGGCTATTATGGCATTTGCATTTGGAGTCTTTTTTAGTGTGGGTACCATTTACATCCTGTTTAGCAATGGCATTATGCTAGGTGCTTTTATTAGCTTTTTTTACAACTATGGTATTTTGGAAAAAACATCGACCATTTGGCTGCACGGTACTATTGAAATTTCAGTCATTGTGATTGCGGGTTGTGCAGGCTTGGTTATGGGAAATAGTTTTTTGTTTCCAAAAACATATTCCAGGCGTGTGGCATTTACCAAGGGTGCTAAAGACGGATTGAAAATAGTGGTAAGCACCATTCCGTTTTTCATCATTGCAGGATTTATTGAAGGTTTTATTACCCGTTATGGCGAACAAATGCCATGGATACTATCTTACAGTATTATAGCTTGCTCGCTGTTTTTAATTGTATTTTATTACGTTATTTACCCCATGAAACTAAATAATGCTTACCTGTTTGAACTTAAAAACATTAAATAGTGAACAACGCCTACATAGAACTCCGCAACAGAAATGACTTTGGTGATACCATAAACACCTATTTTTTATTTCTTAAATATAACTTTAAAAAATACACCAGCTTGTACTTACGTTACAATGCCATAAGTATTATTCTTTTAATAATAGCCTCTTATTTATTAGTAACAGGTTTTATGGGTTTAGCCAGTAGAGATTTTAGATTTGGAATGACTAACGGCGGTGACCAGAACATTTATTTAATTATCGGTGCTGTTTTTTTGGCTCTCATAATATTTGTTACAACCCTTATAAATTACAGTTTTTCTAGTTCGTATATGGCTGAATATGTAAAAAACACAGGGCAAGTGGAATCAAAAAACGTATGGCAAAACATTAAAATAAACTTAGGGCCTATCATTTTATTTATCTTTTTGGGTATTGGTCTTTATATTGGTTATTTTATAGTGTCTATTATTTTTGCATTCATTCCTTTAATAGGGATGTTGGTTCAATATGGACTTAGTTTTCTATTAGCTGCTTTTTTTGGATTGTCATTCATGGCTATTTTTTCAGAAAACAAAGGGTTAACTAATGCACTGTCTGAAGGTTTAACGTTTACCTTTTCAAGTTTTGGCAAAGTGATTCTTTTTGGGTTAGTAATAGGTATTTTAAATTTAATGATTACTATGCTTATCATTTCCATTCCTGGTTTCATTATTGGTATTTACGTCTATTTTTCATTAGAAAGTCATGTAGATCTAGCTACGAATGTATTTGCAAGTCTGGTATTTACCTTGGGATTTGCCATGTTTTTGTTAGCGTTTATTTATTCACAGGCTTTATCACAAATAGCTTATAGCGTTTTGTATTATAATATATTTGAAGAAAAAAATAATATTTTCTTAAAAAACAAAATTGAGCAAATAGGCATTAATGAATAATAAGAAATACCACATTTCGTTAATTACATTTGGCTTGTTTCTTTGCAATAGCTATTCTTTTTCTCAAGACAGTATTCAAAAAGATTCTTCAAATATTAAGGTTCTCTATTTTAAAGACGCCATCAAAGAACGCTATAAAGGCGATGATTTTAACTACTCTATAAACGACACTGGTGGTATAAATTTGTTACAACGTGTTTTACAGAAATTCTTTGGGTGGTTGAGTGATGTTTTTGGTTTTGACATCGATTTTATTAATTATAAAACCTTAGAATATATTGTGTATGGCTTCTTAGGAATTGCTGCTTTGTATTTAATTATTAAATTTTTAATGCAATCGCCTATAAATTCGGTTTTTAAAACGGAAGTACAAGATATTAGTAATTTTAAATATGTTGAAGAAAACATTAAAGATGTTAATTTCGATCATTTAATTGAAGCTGCATTGAAAGAGAACAACTACCGTTTGGCAACGCGTTATTTATATCTAAAATCTTTAAAATTACTTACCAATAAAAATATTATTGAGTGGCATTACGATAAAACAAATAGCGACTACATAAACGAAATTAAAGACGAACACACCAAATCGGTATTTAAACGTATTTCTTATTTATATGATTATGTTTGGTATGGCGAATTCCCTATAGATGAAGCTATTTACACAAAAAACCAATCTGATTTTGACAAACTAAACGCTCTTCAGCATGGATAAACGATCTAAAATAGCATTGTATGCCATTGGAGCGGTAATCGTTTTGATGATGATTGCAGAAATAACCAAACCCAAAGCCTTGAATTGGCGTGACTCTTACGCTGCTGCTGATAAAATTCCTCTGGGTTGTTATGTGCTTTTTAATGAATTAAAGGAAGTTTCAAGCAAACCAATTTCAGTTTCAACCAAAACAGCTTTTGAAGGTTTAAAAGATTTTGAAGGAAAAGAAAAAACTGTTCGCCTGTTTATAAATAATGGCATTTCGTTTGATAAGCAAGACTCCGAATCTCTTATTAAATATGTTGAAAACGGTAATTCAGTATTTATAAGTACTAATTATATGTATGGTATTTTAAGTGATACTTTAAATATTAGAATCGGAACAGATTATAATAATTTCTTCAAAAAACCATCTTTAAATAGCTTTACTAGTCCGAATTTAAAAACCAACGAACGCCACTTTAAAGACGTTATTGAAAACAGCTTTTTTATAAGTTTGGACACTATAAATGCAGTTGCGTTGGGTACAACCAAAGTTGAAAAAACTGAAAAAATTAGTGCTGATTCCGTTCCTGATACCAACATCAACTATATTAAAGTTCCTTTTGGGAAGAATAACGGTGCGTTTTATGTACACACCAACCCATTTGCGTTTAGCAACTACCACCTATTAAACGGTAATGAAAATTATGCAGCAACCGTATTATCATTTTTGCCAAAACATCAAATTATTTGGGATAACTATTATAAAAGTGGACGCAAGGTTATTACAAGTCCGTTGCGTTTTATACTTCAAAACCAAGCTTTAAAATGGGCATTCTATATTGCTATGCTATCATTAATTCTTTTTGTTATTTTTAGAGGAAAACGTACCCAACGCATCATTCCGGTTATAGAACCGCTAAAAAATGCCACATTGGATTTCACTAGAACTATTGGCGATTTGTATTATCAACATGGCGATTTTACTAATATTATCAATAAAAAAATTCAATATTTTTTAGAGCAAATACGGACCAAATATTACTTAAATACGAATGAATTAAATGAAAATTTCATTTCGAAATTAGCCATAAAATCATCCAACAAAATAGAAGACACCAAAGCTTTAATAGATTATATGGTGTATTTAAAATCAAAATCGAACCACACGGAAACCGATTTAATTCAACTAAATAAACACATGGAATCATTCACAAAAAACACAATCTAATGGAAGAACAACCAATTGAAAATCAAGATATAAATTTTGAAAGCAGGCTCGATTTAAAACCTCTTCAAGAACATGTTGAGGCTATTAAAAAAGAGATCGGCAAAATAATTGTTGGGCAAAATGAAATGATTGAATTACTTATTATTTCATTGCTTTCAAACGGACATGCCTTAATTGAAGGTGTTCCTGGTGTTGCAAAAACAATCACAGCTAAATTATTAGCAAAAACATTAGCTGTAGACTTTAGTCGAATTCAATTTACACCCGATTTAATGCCGAGTGACATTTTAGGAACTTCTGTATTTAATATAAAAACCAATGAGTTTGAATATAAAAAAGGTCCTATTTTTTCAAACGTCATTTTAATTGATGAAATAAACCGTGCACCTGCAAAAACACAAGCTGCTTTGTTTGAAGTCATGGCAGAACGGCAAATTACTATGGATGGTACCAAATATATCATGGAGCCACCTTTTTTAGTATTTGCTACCCAAAACCCGATTGAACAAGAAGGCACGTACAGATTGCCAGAAGCACAATTAGACCGCTTTTTATTTAAGATAGATGTAGATTATCCTACCCTTGAAAACGAAATTCAAATTTTAATGGAAAACCACCAGCGACATGATGTGTTGGATTTCGATGCTGTGATTCCCGTTTTAAATGCCCAACAAATTAAACATTATCAAAATTTAATAAAACAAATAGTTGTTGAAGACCACCTTATTACCTACATCGCATCTATTATAAGCAACACTAGAAACAATGCTAACTTGTATTTAGGAGCTTCACCAAGAGCCTCTATAGCAATATTGAACGCTGCTAAATCGAATGCTGCGATTCAAGGTAGAGATTTTGTAACCCCAGAAGACATTAAACGTTGTACCAAAGCCGTTTTAAAGCACCGATTGGTTTTAACTCCAGAACGCGAAATGGAAGGTTTTACTGTTGAAAAAGTTATTGAACAAATTTTAGAAACTATTGAGATTCCAAGATAAATTTTTAATTAGATATAAGATCGCTGTGCTGTTAGAAACAAGAATAAAGACTTTTATAGTCATGGCAAAAATTAATAAATGAAACGCTTTTTCAAAAATACCTACTTGAATACACACTTTTTTATTGGCGTGAGTGTTCTTGTTTTCCTATTTATTCTGGCATATATTTTTCCAGGGTTATTGGTTATCGCTCAAATGTTATTTTTTGTTTTTGTAAGTTTATTAATCGTTGATTCCATACTGCTATTCAAACAAAAAGGGATTTTAGCATCTCGAATTTTACCTGAAAAATTAAGTAATGGCGATGACAATCCTATTGAAATTTCACTACAAAACAATTATAATTTCACAAGCGATGTCAAGTTAATTGATGAACTGCCTTTTCAATACCAAAAACGCGATTTTGAGATAGATACCCAACTCCAAAAACAAACTAGTAAAAAAATAACCTATACCCTAAGACCTTTAGAGCGTGGTGAATATTATTTTGGTAACTTAAACCTGTATGCCAACAGTCCGATTAACTTAATATCTAGACGCTTTCAATTTGGTAAAGATGCTATGGTACCTAATTACCCATCATTTTTACAATTAAAGAAATACATGCTTTTAGCCTTTTCTAACAAGATTTTTGAGTACGGTTTAAAAAAGATTCGTCGTATTGGACATACTATGGAATTTGAGCAAATAAAAGATTATGTACAAGGTGACGATTTGCGAAACATAAACTGGAAAGCCACTGCAAAAAGCAGTAAGCTTATGGTGAACCAGTTTCAAGATGAACGGTCACAACCTGTTTACAGCGTTATTGATAAAGGCAGAGTTATGAAAATGCCTTTTGAAGGCTTGAGTTTGTTAGATTATGCCATAAACGCATCTCTAGTAATAAGTAATGTTGCTTTAAAAAAACAAGACAAAGCAGGTCTTTTTTCATTTTCAAGAAAAGTTGAAAACCGTGTGGTTGCCGAACGCAGACCATCACAAATGAACACCATTCTTGAAACACTTTATAATTTGAATACCGATTTTGTCGAATCAGATTTCTCAAGATTATATATTGATGTAAAACGACATTTGAATCAGCGAAGTTTACTTTTGTTGTACACCAACTTTGAAACTTTAGATGCTTTGTACCGACAATTACCTTATTTAAAAGCCATTGCTAAAAATCATTTATTGGTAGTTATCTTTTTTGAAAACACAGAACTTCAAAGACTCACTCATAAAAGCGCTGATACTACCTTTGAAATATTCGAAAAAACCATTACCGAAAAATTTATTTACGAGAAAAAACTAATTGTAAACGAACTTCAAAAACATGGTATTCAAAGTATTTTAACAGCACCAGAACATTTAACAATTAATACCATCAATAAGTATTTAGAAATAAAAGCTAGAGGGTTGTTGTAATAAAAAAGACCCTCAAATAATTTGAAAGTCTTTCTTGTTATTAATCAATCCAAAGTTATTAGCTTAACCAAGCTTTCATCATCCAAACTGTTTTTTCTTGTTCTGTAATAAAATCGCTCATCATAGAGTTGGTACCTTCATCATTTGCATCACCTGATTTATCTAAAATAGCACGTTCAATTTTTAATAATTCAGTCAGCGATTCAACAATTAAAGTCACTGCTTTTTCATCTTGAGATATATTTTTACCTACGGGTACTTGAGCATTTTCTATATAATCTGTAAAAGTATGCAGCGGTGTTTCTCCCAAAGTCAATACACGTTCGGCAATTAAATCTACTTTCATATTTGCATCGGTATATAACTCTTCAAACTTAACATGTAGATCAAAAAATCGTTTTCCCTTTATATTCCAGTGAATACCTCTTAAATTCTGATAATAAATTTGAAAATTAGCTAACAAGTTATTTAAATCATTTGCTAATTCTTTTGCTTTTTGAATGTCTAATCCGATACTGTTTAATTTCATAATAAGTTATATTTTATTCTACCACAAATTTAATCTATAATTAACAGCAATATCGATAGGTTTTATTGATAGTTTTTATATTTTTATAAGCTAAATTGATACACATGACCATTACGCAATTATACTATGTTTTAGCAGTAGCTGAAAACCAAAATTTCACAAGGGCAGCAGAAAAATGTTTTGTTACCCAACCTACCCTAAGTATGCAAATACAAAAACTGGAAGAAGAACTAGATATTCTAATTTTTGATAGAAGTAAAAAACCTATAGAATTAACAGATGTGGGCAGAAAAATAGTCACCCAAGCTAGAAACATTGTAAACGAATCGTATAGAATACAAGATATTGTAGACCAGCAAAAAGGATTTATTGGTGGCGAATTTAAACTAGGTATTATACCAACGGTAATGCCAACATTGTTACCTATGTTTTTGAAGAATTTCATAAAAAAGCATCCCAAAATAAAGCTTAAAATAGAAGAGTTAACAACCGAGGAAATTATTGAACGCTTAAAAGACGGCCATTTAGATGCTGCCATTGCCGCCACGCCTTTAGAAGATGAAAATATAAAAGAACGCGTACTTTACTTTGAACCTTTTGTGGGCTATATTCCTAAAAACCACAGACTTCATACTAATAAAAAAATTGATGTCGCCGATTTAGATATAAGCGATATGTTACTACTTGAAGATGGGCATTGTTTTAGAGATGGTGTTATTAATTTATGTAAAGCTTTCAAAAACCAATCCGACGAACAGTTTCAGTTAGAAAGTGGTAGTATTGAAACCTTAATAAAATTATCTAACGAAGGTTTAGGTATGACGCTTCTTCCTTATTTACACACTTTGGATATTAATGAGAAAGAAAAAGAAAACCTTCATTATTTTAATGAACCTTCTCCTGCTAGGGAAGTCAGTCTTATTTATCATAAAAGTGAATTAAAAATGCAAATCATTGAAGCTTTACAAGATGTTATATCTGGTGTGGTTCGTGGCGCTATTGCATTTCAAAATGTGAAGATTATTAGTCCGTTGCCTTCAAAATAAAAAGAATCGTCATTACGAGCATATTAAAGTAATCTGTATACTAAATTTTAAAGATTACTTCCTGATACTTTCTCGCAATGACGATTAACTATTTTACAACATATAATTCAAATAGAGAGAAAATTTATTTTTAGAAGTTACATTATCTCCAAAAAGGTGTTGACTTACAGGAAACGTATAATTGGCACCGACTATAAATTTATCAATCTTGAATTCTGAACCAAATGTACCATTTACCATATTTCCATCGGTATCTGCCAGCCTTTCATTATACTGTTTAATAGAATTATAAACATCTCCTGAAATGCCTAAAAACGGACTTAAAGCCGATTTTTTAAACGGAACATTATAATACACATTGGAGGCATAACTAAATTGATTCCCGAATTGATATTCGTTTTTGTTTTCTGTTTTTAAATAATAAGTTGCCGTTGTATTAACACCCAATTGGTTTTTTGAATACGTATGCATTAAAGAAAAAATAGCATCAACGCTTCCTGTACCAACTTGAAACCCTGGATTTATTCTGTTAGTTAAACTTTCTTCAAAAGCACCTGTTGGCAATTTTACACCCAAGCCAACATTTAGTTGATGTCCCGAAGCTTCTCTTTCTTCATCTTCAGTATCTTCGGCTTGCTTCTTATAAAACGTCATTTTATACCAACCTATTATTGAGGCATCACCCAACCCATTTCTACGCTCATTACTAGCTTCAAAAACTCTATTTAAATCTTGATAGGGAATTATAGCATTTAAGGAAAAAACTTCGGTAATAGGAAGCCTTCCCCAAAGTTGATATGTATTAAAATATTCTTTACTTGTTGGTGAATTACTAAAAATACCATTTTTAGACTCAAAATTTTGATACATGTATCTTACACCTACAAAACTCACATTGCCTAAAGTTCCAAAACTGGAACTCCCACCACTGGTTGAACAACCACATAAATCACAAAAAAATTCAAACGGGTCATGATTGTGAGTTGGGTTCGTTTTAGCTTCATTCTGTAAAGGATTACATAAAAATAGTATCCCAAATAAAATTGTTTTTATATTAATATTCTGAAAATCTAACATCATTTAAAAATTCGTTATCTGTAAGTGTTTTTAAGAAAGCAATAATACTTTCTTTTTCATAGGCATTTAGTGTAATACCATAGGTGTTATCTGCTCTTAAAAGTAACGCATCTACATTGCCATTATCAACTGCCCCCGAATCATAAAAATCTAAAACAGCTTCCAAAGTTGCAAACCTTCCGTCGTGCATATAAGGATAGGTATGTTCAATATTCCTTAAACTAGGCACTTTAAACTTGTATAAATCATCTGAATTTTCAAAAACGGCATAACGCCCTTTATCCTCTAATTTTGGATTTATTGACAAACCATTGTTTCGATAAGATTGGTCTGAAAACAAATCGGTTGTATGACAAGATGCACATTTGTTTTGAAAAGTATTTAAACCATCGGACTCTTTTTGAGATAGTGTTACATTATTTTCTTTTCTAATATATTTATCATATTTAGAGTTTGAAGACACCATTAAAATCATGAATTGGGACAAGGCTTTAAGCATGTTTGCTGAATTAATTTCGCCATCATCAAATGCTTTACTAAATTGCTTTTTATAGTAGGAATCTTTTTTTAATTTTTCAAGCACGTTCGATAAGGTTTCTCCCATTTCTAAATCGCTTGTTAAGGGAATTATAGGTTGAAAATCTAAATGCGTCGCTGCACCATCCCACATAAATTCTTTTTGAAAAGCTAAATTTTGAATGGGTTGTGCATTTCGTAAACCAATACCTCCATTAACGCCATGACTTAAAGTGTGCCCATGGTGCGTAAAGGCAAAAGCCTGCTCGTGACAAAAAGCACAGGGAATGGAATTGTTAGCAGATAATCTACCATCGTAAAACAATTTTTTACCCAATTCAAATCCTTCTTCTGTTAAAGGATTGTTTTCCAAATTATAAGTTATATCTGGAAAATTCGAGGGTAAATCAAACGTTAAAGGTTTAGGGACATAAACACCTTCTTCTTTTGAGCACGACATAAAAATTAACTGAACAAAAATAATTACTAAAAGTATTTTTTTCATTTTTAAGTTTTTATTACCAGTATAGAATAGCTAGGAAGTAATTTTCAAACTACTTCCTAGTATTTCCTACAACACGTATTAATTATTGTGTACGTGGTGTACTTCAAAAATGCCTTTTAAATTATTGGCAATAACGGGTGTTGTTTCTGCACTCGTATGTACTTGATTGTAACCGTCGGCAAAATTCACTGATGTGGTACCATCAAAAACCTTAGAAATATCGGCTTTAATATGTATTTCTGGTTGAGCCGTTTCTCGAACCCTCACCGTATTTGGAAATGTTAAAGTAACTTCTTTGTAATTATCTAAAGAAGTGCCGACACTTCCCATATGCAACGCCAAACTTCCATCAACAACAGCAGGAACAGCAATTGAAGAAGAATATGTACCATCAAAACGCATAAATCGGTAACCCGTTGCCCAAGCCCACATCATACCTGCCGCTTGTGCTTGTACTAAAAAATCACCTTGACCATCAGCTCCAAGTGCATAACGTTCTTGATCGATGCCTATACCAAATGTTACTTCGGTATAATCGGCAGCATCAACATCATTTAGTGTTATAAAAATTTCACCTGCATTATTACCATTAGCTTCGTCTACAATAAATAGGTTACTTGATGAAGGGTATGTAAAAACGTTACCTTTAGAGTCTTTAACTCTAACGTTACTTATGATGTATTTTAAGCTAGTAAGTTTGAAAGATTCTCCATTAGATTTAGTGTATGATGTTCCAAAAATAAAATCTTGGTCGCCTACTGCATTATCGAATTTTAAAGTTAAAGTTCCTGTTTGTCCTTCTAAATTTTCATCATCTGATGAACACGATATGATTGATACGCATAGCAACAGTGCTAACGCTATTTTCGTTATTTTCATGTGTTTAAAATATAATATTGAAGTGCTATTATGGGCAAGCACTAAAAAGCCTTGTAAAAAAACTAAATATTAAATGTTACACAATGGGAGGTTTGTAAGCAAAGGAGGTATGTAAAAAGGAATAGGTATTAGCATACCTAAACAATTCTTTTTTTGAACTATAAATAACAAGATTAGTAAAATTAAAATCTTGATGTTTAGATATATATACGGGTAGAAATGACTCAAATATAACTCTTAAAGACTTAGTACTATCATCATCATTACTAGTTGATGAATCACTGAGTTGATTTGCTAAATGGCATTTACCATTACACTGAAACTCTGGTTTATCTTTATTAACACAGTATTTTTGAATAATCGCATCTATATTCAATTCAAAATAAACCAACTGTCCAATATAATATGCTGGACGAATGGAAAAGCAAAATAAAAGGAATATAGTAATTAACTTTTTCAGCTGTTTTATTTTTTGCAAATATACAATTCAATTAAAACTACAGCCATTTATTCTCAAAAAAAAGCGACTGGTTAAGTCGCTTTTTTTTTATAGTTTTAAATAAATCAAACATTGATTTAATTCTGGGTTTTGCTGTACAAGAGAAAGAATAAATGATTTAAGCTCTTCCAACTCATGGGGCAGTAATCGTTGACCTGCCTTTTGTACTTCTTTGCAAAACAATGATGCGTCAAAACTCACTTTTTTGAGCACAGTTTTGGTGTAATCAAGCATTGCTCTTGCCATAATTTTGTAAAGGTTTAGATTGATAAAAGGTAGATTTTTAAATAAGCTAATTTATTTTAATTGAATTTTTAAATTTAATAAAAATTCTCTAAGTTTTTCAACTTTTATATAAAATTAACTTTTCAATACCTTCAAAATCCCCTAACTGTATTTAAAATGAATCTATTAAATAATATTTTCAGCATTTTAGTAAGAGCTTTAAGCATTACAGTAACACAGATCTATGAACGGTAAGAGTAATTTTTTAATTTTACACCTCCCTCAAAACATATAGTTCCCTCAAAGTAAATTACGATAATTCAACTTAAAATCTCTTTTAAAAAAATGAATGTTTTTTAAAATGTAACCCCATTTCAAGTTATTTATAAATTAACTTAAAAATATTTCACTAACCTACAAATGTCTCTCACACATGAATATATTCAAACAATTTTTAGCGCTTTTTATACTTACATTTATCAATATAAGTTATTCACAAACAGGTCCTGGTGGTGTAGGTAACTCTACCAACAATGCCCTATGGCTAAAAGGTGACGGTCTCACATGTATAGATGCTGGAGCAACTCAGGCTGCCCACGGAGAACAAATTAGACAATGGAATGATGTGTCTGGAAATAACCGGCATGCAACCCAAACCACAGCTGGAAACAGACCTTATTATGAGGCCAGTACAACCAATGGTATGCCTGGATTAAAATTTACAGGAAATTCATTTATTGATGGACCAGCCTTGGGAATAGGATCAAACAGTAGTTATACCTATTTAATGGTTTTTAAAGATACGCAAACGAACCCAGGCGGAATGAATAATGGAAGTGGTGATTTCATATTAGATAGAACCAGCGCAACAAACGGTTTAGTGTCTTTAAAACCTATAACTGGAAACAAATATGGTTTTCAAAAAAGAAACAATTCTGGAGGAGGTTTAGGTGGGCCTTTAAGTACAACAAGTATTAACACTAATACTAAAATAATTGAATTAAGAAGAAATTACAATGTCAATTATCAATTTTTTTATAATGGCAATCAAGAATCGACATTGTCCGATACTGATGGTGCGACAACGCCTCCAGATCCTAGAATAGGAAGACATGCAACGGATCCTAATAATGGATTAAGAGGTTTTATTAATGAATTTATTATATATGATTTTGCACTTAACACAGCCCAAACCATTATTGTAAATAACTACCTTGCTGCTAAATATGACCTATCCTTATCTGCAAATGATTTATATACCCAAGATAATGCTATAAGAGGAAACTTCGACCATAATGTTGCTGGTATTGGTCGGGCAAGTGATGGCACAAACCATACCGATTCTCGCGGAACTGGTATAGTAAAAATAAGCAATCCAAACGCATTAAGTAATAATGAATTTTTATTTTGGGGAGAAGAAACTAGAAACCCAACTTATAGTTTCTCTACCAATACTAGTAACTACACAGAACAATTAAATTCTAAATGGCGGGTTAATCATATAGGAAATTTGGGAACAGTTACTGTTGAATTTGATATTACCAATGTAAACTTATCAGGAAAACAATCATGTTCTAACTTGCAATTGGTCGTTGATAATGATACAAATTTTTCTTCCCCAACTTCAACGTATAATTTAACAATTTCGGGAAATACAGCCACGGCAACAGGAGTTGTATTTACAAATAATGATTATTTTACATTAAGATATATAGATCAAATCGTTTGGGATGGTACTAATTTTTTTAACGGTTCTAGAGTAAATAATGCACCACACACTACCAACTCCTGCTTAAAATTCACGGTAAAAGCATCAGGTACACTAAGTTTAGATGCCAACATTAGAGAAATTGAAGTTGAAACTGGAGCGACATTAAATATAGCAAATGGCGTTTTACTTAATATAGAGAACCAAGTGGTTATTAATGGAACTTTAGACTTAATAGGCGAAGCTCAACTTATACAAAACCACACTGGCGTTACTTCTAATTCTGGCAGTGGGAATTTAAAAATAAGACAACAAGGTACTTCTAACTTATATAATTATAATTATTGGAGCTCGCCCGTAAATAGAAGTGGTAACTGGCAAATTGGTTATTTAGAAGATGCTAATGGCGTAGTGAATTTTACGAGCGCAGTTGACGCGAAGGCCTCAACAACACCTATTACGCTTAGTAGCAGGTGGCTGTATGGTTTTAATGGCCCTGTTGGAGATTATAATTCCTGGTCGCAATTCTTAAAGACTAGTAATGTAGTTCCTGGTATTGGCTATACCATGAAAGGTTCTGGAACAATAGCTTCAGAACAAGAATATATTTTTAAGGGCACTCCTAATGATGGTGACTACATAATACCCGTAACCTCAAATAAAGAAATTTTAATTGGAAACCCCTACCCTTCTACTTTAGATGCTAACCAGTTTATTAACGATAATTTGTCGGTTATTGATGGGGCAATATATTTTTGGGAATCTTTTTCAACCAACAATAGTCATTACTTAGCGGAATACGAAGGTGGTTACGCAACTTATAACTTAACAATGCCATTGCCAGCTGTTGCCGATGCTTCAGGCTTAACAAGTGGTAATGGTAACACATCAAAACCTGCTCCTACCAGATATGTAAATGTGGGTCAAGGATTTTTCACAACCATAACAAATACAGGCAATGTAAGGTTTAATAATGCTCAACGTGCATTTGCCAAAGAATCATCAAACGAAACTGTATATTTTAAAACCAATACTAAAAATAAACAAGCCATAATTAAAGATGATAGACCAAAAATATGGTTTTCATTTACTGAACCAAAAGGTTACATGAAAATGATCGGGTTAGGTTATGATGAAAAAACTTCTTATGGTTACGATAAAGGCTATGACGCAAAATCAAAAAATGATTTCAAAAATGATTTTTACTGGTTTCTGAATAATCAAAAATTAGTAATTCAAGCATTACCAGAAATAAACATTGAAGACAAGCTTCCTTTAACCGTGAAAATTTCTGATGCTGGCTCATACACATTTTCTATTAACAACATGGAAAACATTCCTGAGGATTTAAATATTTATCTAGTAGATAATATTCAAAACATCTATTATAACTTAAGAAATGAAGATGCTAAATTGTTTTTAAATTCAGAAACAAAAAGCAATCAGTTTTCAATTGCTTTCAAAAATGAAAGTTCATTAAGTACAACTTCTTTTGATTATAAAAACCTTTACACATCATATCATTCTAGTACCAAAACATTAGAATTACATACTCCAGAATCTTTATCAAATTTCAAAAGCCTAAAAATATACAATGTAGTTGGGCAAGAAGTTTTAGAAATCAATTCACCAGAGTCTCATACAATCAATCTATCTCATCTTACCAACGGTGTTTACTTTCTTAAAGTTAATTCTGAAACCGCAGAACAAATTAATAGTATTAAATTTGTTAAATATTAAACTAATACATTTATAATACAAAAAAGCTTGGGTTTATTCGCCCAAGCTTTTTTTATATACATAAGTTAAAAGAGTAACTTTTAAAAACGATTGTCACCATCTAAAATATTACCTAAGCCTCCTAAAATACTGCCTTCGCCTTTATCTTTCCCACCACCTTGAGGTGCAGATGCCAATACGCGTCCTGCCAACCTACTAAAAGGTAAGGATTGTATATATACCGTACCTGGGCCTTGTAATTTGGCAAAAAACAGGCCTTCACCTCCAAAAATGGTATTTTTAATACCACCTATAAATTCAATATCATAATCAATGTCTTGGGTAAAACCGACAATACAACCAGTATCTACACGTAAAGTTTCGCCACGCTGTAATACTTTTTTTGCCATGGTACCACCTGCATGTACAAACGCCATACCATCGCCTTCTAGCTTTTGCATAATAAAACCTTCGCCTCCAAAAAGTCCGCGACCTAATTTTTTCGAAAATTCTATACCTACACTAACGCCTTTAGCGGCACATAAAAAAGCATCTTTTTGGCAAATAAACTTACCTCGAAATTCGGTTAAATCAATAGGTATGATTTTACCTGGATAGGGCGATGCAAACGATACATTTTTCTTTCCTACTACATTATTATAAAAGGCAGTCATAAACAAACTTTCACCCGTTAGAATACGTTTTCCTGCGCCAAGAATAGAACCTAGAAATCCTTGATTTTTTGTAGAGCCATCTCCAAAAATAGTTTCCATTTTAATGCCATCGTCCATCATCATAAAACTTCCTGCTTCGGCTATCACACCTTCTTGCGGATCCAGTTCTATTTCTACATATTGCATTTCTTCTCCGTATATTCTATAATCAATTTCGTGTGCTGTCATTTTTGTTGTTTTTGTTGATTTGTTAAATCGTTGAATTGTTTATTTGTAGGATTGTTTAATGATTTGTTACATTTTTTTGTTAATTGTTTAGTTGTTAAGTTGCAAGTCAACTAAAACGACTTAACAACAAACAACTCAACGCTTAGCCTTTATACTCCATTCAAAAACAAAGGTTGAAACTTCTACCCCTTCTTCATTCACACCCACAGATTTCATACTAACGGTTTGCCCTTCTCCTGTTTCGATAGCTTTTTGAAGTGCTTCATCAATTAATTTACCATCATTACAAGTAAAGGTTATTTTTCCTGTTGCTTTCTTAGTAAAAGTTGCAGAATTGGATGTCACTAACATAGACACGCGTTTTCCAGAATCTTTAATTTTTGTCATCATTAAAGCACCAGTCGAAAACTCTGCAGCCATACCTTGCACTGCCCAAAACATAGATTTAAATGGGTTTTGATTAATCCAACGGTGGGTTACTGTAACTACACATTTACTAGTATCTATATGTTTTGTACGAACACCACAAAGATAGGCTGATGGCAGCTTTAGCATGGTAAAAGTGTTAAGTTTATTAGGAGTTACGTTCATGGGTTATTATTTAATTTTTTACTAAGTTATGAAAATAAACCATACTCCGTAATGTTAAAATTATGTTAATTTTTAGTACTATGCGTAACATAATACCTTTTTAAAGACATATATTTGCATAAGAAACTATTATATGTTTTAAAACCATGATAAATAATCACCAAAAAAACATCGCCACATTTATTCATTTATCAACCTTTAGCAGGTTTATAATCCCTTTTGGAAATTTTATTGGACCTATTATATTATGGGCTGCAAATAAAGATAAATCGGAGTTTATAGATGCACACGGAAAACAAGCCATTAATTTTCAGGCAAGTATTTTACTCTATGCTCTTATTTTAGGAGCTATTACTGTTCCGTTTTTTATTTTTAAAATGTTTAGTGGTTTAGACTTTATAGATTTTCATAGCTTCCACGATTTTCATATTAATATCGGCAAGCCTTCTCCCCTTTTATACATTGGCGGTGGCTTAGGTCTTTTGGCAGTTGTAGGCTTTATTATAGAGCTTGTTTTGATAGTAGTGGCGAGCTTAAAAGCAAGAGATGGCGAATATTATAAGTATCCTTTAACAATCAATTTTTTAAAATAAACGGATGCCACATTATAAAAATGAATAACAAATAGTACCGCGTTAGGGATTGAACGGATTGTTTGAGCTCCCCGACGAAGGAGGGAGCGAGTCGTGAAAGCCCGCCCCTTGTGGTAACGCCAAAAAAAATAAAATTTCGTCAATAACTCATCAAATCAATCAAAAAATGAACAGTTTCACATTATTAAAACGCTTTAGAACATGAAGATAGAAAACACAAAAGCACAAATGCGTAAAGGGGTTTTAGAATTCTGCATACTATCGGTCTTAAAAGACGACGATGCCTATGTTGCAGAAATTTTAGAGACTTTAAAAGATGCAAAACTGCTAGTGGTTGAAGGGACTATTTACCCACTGCTTACCAGATTAAAAAATGCCGGACTTCTTAATTACCGTTGGGAAGAATCTACCTCGGGACCGCCAAGAAAATACTATGGTTTAACCGAAACTGGCAAATTATTTTTAACCGAATTAAACACGACGTGGAGCGAATTACAAAACGCCGTGAACTTAGTAACCATTCAAAAAAAACAACATTAAAATGAATAAAACTGTCAACATAAATTTAGCAGGTACATTCTTCCATATTGATGAAGATGCATACTTAAAACTGCAACGTTACCTTGAGGCTATAAAACGTTCATTTACCGACTCTCAAGGGCGCAATGAAATTATTGCAGATATTGAAGCACGTATTGCTGAACTTTTTAGCGAGCGGGTTCAAAATGACAAACAAGTAATTCGTATTAAAGAAGTAGAAGAAGTTATTTCTATTATGGGGCAACCAGAAGATTATTTGGTTGATGATGAAATATTTGAAGATGAACTTCAACCAGCATATCAAAGAAAATCTTCGGCTTCAAAAAAACTATTTAGAGATACCGATAACTCATATATTGGCGGTGTTGCTTCTGGATTGGGGCACTATTTAGGTATTGATGCCGTTTGGGTGCGTTTACTTTGGGTATTACTTACAGTTGGCTCAGGTGGTACATTTATATTCATTTATATTCTATTTTGGATTTTAGTTCCTGAAGCGATAACCACAGCTGAAAAAATAATGATGACAGGTGATCCTGTAAACATTAGCAACATAGAAAAAAAAATAAAAGACGGATTTGACACAGTTTCTGAAACTGTATCGGGTGTTGCTAAAAATGTAAGTGATTCTGTTTCTGGTGCAGCAAAAAATGTTTCGGACGCAGCAAAGAAAGCGGATTTCCAAAGACAAGGAAACAAAATAAAATCGAGTTCAAAATCATTCTTCGATACCTTAGCTGATATTATTATGTTCTTCTTTAAAATATTCGCAAAGTTTATAGGAATTATTTTTATAATAGTAGGTGCGTTTGCTCTGATAGCGTTAATAATTAGCTGGTTTTCTGTAGGTATTGCCGATATTGTACACATTCCTGGAATGGACTTTGTTAACATAGCTATTGCAGGAAACTCCCCTGTTTGGTTGGCATCTTTACTCCTCTTTTTCGCTATTGGCATTCCCTTCTTTTTCTTGTTCTATTTAGGCTTAAAAATTCTTGTGAACAACCTAAAATCTATTGGTAACATTGCGAAATTTACGCTTTTAGGCCTATGGTTATTTTCAATAATAGGATTAGTCGTTATTGGATTAAGAGAAGCAAGTGAGCATGCTTTTAACGAACGTATTACAGAAAAAAAAGAACTTTTAATTACTGCTAACGATACCTTAGAAATTAAAATGACAGAAAATGATTTACTAAGAAACCGCTATTACAGACATGATTCATTTAAAGTAGCAAATAATGAAAACGGAGAAAAAACCATTTACCGTTCAGATATTAGCATCATTATTAAATCGACAACCGATACTTTAGCCTCTATAAGTATTGAAAAAAGTGCCGATGGCAGAAACTATGATATAGCCATTGATCGCGCCAAAAAAATTAACTACAATTACATTTTAAAAGGACAAGAACTGCGACTAGATTCTTATTTATCAACTCATTCTAAAAATAAATTCAGCGACCAAGAAATAGTAGTAATTCTATATTTACCCGAAGGGGCTGTAGTTAAGTTTAATAACAATACAAAACACTATTTAAATAATAGAATAGCGTCAAACTATATAAATCAATACCTTAATGTAGATGAAGATGGTGTAATATGTAAGGATTGTGACAATGATGAATTTGAAGTAGACATTGATACTCCCAATATTAAAATTAACGAAAACGGGATTGAAATTAAAGGAGAGAAAAGCAGTTTAAAAATCAACGATAGTGGCATTAATGCCGAATCGGAAGAAGTAAAAGTAAAAATTGACGGCGACGGTATTAATATTAAATCCGATAATTAAACAATTCAGTATTAAAAAACAACAGTTCAGATATTTAAGTTACTAATCAATAACAACAAATAAGATATTTGAATAATAAAAATCATCAATAAAAAAACGAACAGTTATGACAACCTTAGTAAAAATTATAGTAGCAACCCTAATTAGTTTCAGTTTATTTTCTTGCAACTTTGATATAAACATGAACTCAGGCGTTAAAGGCAATGGGCATGTTACCACAGAAAACCGTTCTATAAACAAACCATTTACAGCTATCAAAGCTTCAGAAGGTTTGAATGTGTATGTAACACAAAGCGACAACGAAAGTATTAGTGTTGAAGCCGACGACAATTTACAAGATATTATTATAACCGAAGTTGTAGATAATGTCTTAAAAATTCACACCAAAGAAAATATTGGTACATGCACCTCTAAAAAAATTGTTATAAACCTTAAAGAAGTTTCTAGCATTACAGCTACAAGCGGTAGCGATGTAAGATCTACAAACACACTTGTTACCAAACACTTAGATTTAGAAACCACCAGTGGGAGCGATATGAATTTAGACATTAATACCGCATCACTAAATTGTAAATCTACCAGTGGTAGCGATTTAAAATTATCTGGCAAAACCATAAAGCTTATCGCAGAAGCTACCAGTGGCAGCAATATAAAAGCAGCTAATCTAATTGCAGAATCTAGCCATGTAAAAGCTACAAGTGGTGCCGATATTACGATAAATACTTCCAAAGAATTAACAGCAAAAGCAAGCAGTGGCGGAGATATTAAATATTTAGGAAACCCAAAAGTTGTAAATAAAAGCGATAGTGCTTCGGGTAGTATAAAGAAACAATAAGCCTATAATACCAACCAATTTTGAAACCATCTCATACTTAAATTTAAGTTTGGGGTGGTTTTTGTTTATATTTGTTTACAACACAATACCTTGTACCTATGCATAAGCAAATCATTACTATACTACTATCTTTAGTGTTATGCCTTACTTCTGTAGCACAAACAATAGAAAAAGTAAAAGGAAACAAAAACGTTACTATTATACAAACCGAAATAAATCCGTTTCACACCATTATAGTTGATGAAGATTTTGACATTGAAATAATTTACAACAATGTTCCTTCCATAACTATTGAAACCGATGAAAACTTACATGAATTTATAAAGTTTGATGTGATAAATGGTGTTTTATCGTTTGATAAAACGACCAGAATAACCTCAAAAAAACGCTTGAACATTACCGTTAATTACGATGATAGTTTAAACAATATTAAAATAACTGAAAAAGGCGAAATACTATCATTAACCACTATGAATTTAGTTAATGCTATACTCATAACCGAAGGCTCAGCAAGAGCAGGCTTAACCATAAAAACAAATAATTTTGAATTTCAAAGTAATGGTAAAGCAAAAGTAAAACTAAATTTAACTTGTGAAAACGCGAAACTCTCATTAATAGATACTAGTAAATTAGATGCTTTAATTTATTCACCAATTACACATATCGACTTGTACCAACGTGCCGATGCAACCATTGAAGGAGAAACTCATGAATTGAAATTAAGAACCGATAATTACTCACAATTTAACGGTAAAAATTTCACCGCCAAAACCTGCAATACTTTAAACGAAATATCGAGTGATGCTTATTTAGAAGTTTTAGATACTATAACCATTGATGCTTCGGGCAATAGTAGTGTTTACTTATATGGCGACCCTGAAATTATTGTAAATAAATTAAGTGGTACTTCTAAACTTCAAAAGAAAGAAAAATAAAAAAGAATAAAACTTGATTAATAGCCTATTTTTCTCTTATTAATAATTGAAAATCTATTTTGATAATATCATTTATAGAAATAAGACCAAATAGCTTTTTAGGGGTTTCTAGGTTATAATCGGATAATCGGATAACTAAATCTCCGGAAATAAATAGGTCGTTACTTTTTTTAACTTTTACAGGAATTTTATAGTCTTGTGTTACACCTGCAATTTCTATATTTATGGATGCTTGAACATCCCGCATGTTTTCAGTTTGATTTATTTCTTTTAAAAACAACGTTATTTGAGGATACTTATCTGATTTTAAAATCTTTTGAAAATCATTATTAATCGCTCTTCCTCCACAGTCAAAACAATCATTTTCTAAAACTAAAGCTGTTTTGTTAAAAACAATTTTACCATTTTCAACATGATAAAATACTTGAATAGGATTTTTAAATTTATTAATATTAAACACACACGAAAAATCACTCACATTGGTTGTTCCTTTAACTTTTAAAGAACTCTGTGGTGTTATAATAACCGACGTGCTTTTAATAATAGAATCTCTAGTTGTAAAAGCGATTGTGGTTAGTATCGAAATTAAAAACAGAACCTTCTTGATTATCATGATATTAAAACTAAATTTTAAAATTTTATTATAAAAAACAAGTCTCAAAATACATGTCAATTTTAAAATCTTGACTTTGTACTATTGAGACTTGTTCACTTTTAATTATTTAGAAACTAATAGCTGCTTCTAGCATAAGCCCATTAAATTTCCCGTCTTCTAACAAATCTCCAGTAGGGTAATCGTTATATTTTTGATTTACATATTCAGCTTTTAGTAAGATATTTTTAGTCATAAACCAACCAGCACCTAATTGGAATCTATCAACACTTATATCATCTCCACTTGCTAATTCAGCACTTACGGTATTGTATCGTCCACCTATGTACACTTTTTCAGCATCACCAAATCTATATATAATTTCACCTGCATATTGCGTTGCTTTTCTTCTATCCGTTTCAGTTAATGCTCTTCCTGATGTTAACTCTACAGTTCCAAAAACTTCAAGTCCGTCATACTTTAAGAAAGGATTAATCATTACAGCAGTAATTTTATTTTTAAAACCTGGGTCAAAACGTCCTGATCTAAAATTGTCGCTAGTAGCAGTTGCAGATTGCATGATGTTATAATATCTTGAACCGGCTCTATCAGCTGTATATAAATAAACGCTTTGTGCGTAGCCTGTATTATATAAAGACCCTGTTAATCGAAATCTAAAATCGTCGTTAATTTGTTTATCATAACCTAATTTAGCTAAAAAAGCAGCACCTCCAGTGGTTCCGTCAACTTCCTTAACATTTTGGTTTAATTTTCCATTTGAAAAACCTACCATTCCTAAAAGGCCACTATCACATTGGTAATACAATTCAGCTCCAACTTCAGTTGTAAATGAATCCATTATTAAGTTCCCAACAAACGGATTGAAAATTGTTTGCGCATTATCACTTCTTCTAAAGTGTGCATCACCATAATTATTTTCCATATGTCCAATTTTAATGGTAGCATGGTTCATGATGTCTTCTAAAAATCCTTCACTAATAAAATTTAATTTATCAATTTGAAAATACCCCCCTTTAACATATGGTTCTGGGTGGTGTCTAGAAGATAGATAGGTTCTTAAATGCATTCTTACACCATCATAAAGTGCCACATCTAAATCTAAATTGGCTGTCGCTAAGTTGAAATTACTTCCTACATCTCCTAAAGGAGCAACCCCTGAATTTTCATTATCTAAAGCTTGAAACTGTAATGTAGATGCCCCACCTATTCGTACTTTTACACCATCAAATGTTGATACCGAATCTTTTGGAGCTTCAAAGATACCCGTTCCATCTTGGTCTTGTGGTTTATAATTATCCAAACTTCTATTTTGGGCATACACGCTGAATCCTATTAATATGACTCCTAATACAACTGATTTTTTTAAAATTGTTTTCATAATTTTTATTTTTTATTGCTTGGTTATTTGAATATGGTTGAAAATTTAATTGTAATGTCGTCGCCTGTGGTAATGGTTCCTAATAAAGCCTTTGGTGGATCGACCTTGAAATCGGTCATCTTAATTTTCTTTTCTCCAGTAAGCGTTATTTTATTACCTACTACACTCACAGAAAAGTCTAAAGGAATACGCTTTTTAACACCCGAAATGGTTAAGTCTCCTTCTGCTTTAATTGTAAACTTCCCATTTCCTTTGTTTACAGTTTCCTTAACCGCAATTAATTGAAAAGAAATGGTTTTATAAGAACTGGAGTTTAAAGCTTTATAAGTGTTTTTATCCATAGAAGATTTGCCACTTTTTAAGCTTTCTACAACTACATCAATAGTGCATGTTGTAATCTCACCTGCTTCAAGGTTTTTAAAAATTATTTTTCCGCTTTGTTGTTCGGCGCTAATGTGCCAATCGTGTAAACTTGAAGTTCCAAAAACGGTTAATGAAGATTCTTTGTTTATTAAATTGAATTGTTGTGCTTGAATTAAATTAAATGTTAAAAGAAAAAGAGCCATCAAACTTAAGCCTCTTTTGTACGTTTTTTTATTTGGGTTCATAATATCTATTGTTTTTATTATGATGCAAAGTTCATTGTAAACCCAATATTAAAATATGATTTTTGTCATATTGAAAATTATTAATCGTAACCCATTCCTCTAATACCAAGTGTAAGTAATAACTTTGTACCTGCTTCGAATGGTTTTTGTCATGTAGCAGCGAAAGGGGTACTATCATCATATGAACTTAAATAATTTAAAATACCATAACCTTTTAAATCTGAATTTATAAGCTTTTAAAAGCATGGTCAAAACAATTCACTTGTTTGTCTTCAAAATCGAATGCTTTTTTTTTACGGAAATGCCATAATTATACACTTCGACTATTGAATAAAATTCTATTTTCTTGTTCTTTTGAAAACACCTCTTCTTTTCCTTTACAATTGAAAAAAAACAAGTGTTATAAAAAGCAAAAAGTGTGTATCATATTTTCTGAATTTTTAAAATGACAGATTCTAAAGCTTTTAAGCTAATAGCAATAGTGCCTTCACCATTTTTAATGACAAATTGAGACGAAAACGTATCATATAATTCATCCTTCACTAAATAACTACCCGTTTTTAATTGCCAGCTTGTAACAATATCTTGAGGTATTTTTAATTGGAATTTTTGATTAGTATCGGCATCAAAATTAGATACAACAATTAACTTTTCATCGGCACTCCAACGTACAAACGATAGTATTTTATCATTATAATTTTTAGTGTTTTTTCGATTGAACAGGTGAATGTCTTGGTAGTTTCCTGCTAATGCTGAACTGTTAATGGTGACATTCAATAAACGTTTATAAAAATCGCGTAATGCTTTTTCGTTCTCAGTAGATTGTCCACCGTCAAACTGTTTATCATTAACCCAACGTTGTAAGTGAGGCACTCCAATATAATCGAAAATGGAAGTTCTGGAAGGTTTGCCAAATCCCGCATCTTCTTCTGCAGACTCGCCTAATTCTTGTCCAAAATATAGCATAGTCGGCGAAGTACTTATGGTCGCCGAAACAACCATCGCTGGTTTTCCTTTTTCTGCACTTCCTGCAAATTCTATACTAGCAATTCGCTGCTCATCGTGGTTTTCTAAAAAGTGCAGCATGTGGTGTTCAATATCTTTCAAACCCTCTTGTATGGGCGGTATATTATCGGTTTTTCCATACCCTTGCATCACATGTTTTAGGGTATCATATAATTGAACTTTATCGTATAGATAATCTATTTTTCCTTTTTTAATATAATCTCTATACAGATTTGGATTATACACTTCAGCCATTAAAAAAGCATCTGGGTTTTTCATTTTAATGTTAGAGTTCATATAACTCCAAAACTCAACCGGCACCATTTCTGCCATGTCATAACGGAAACCATCAACACCAAAAGCGATCCAATAGAGTGCAATATCTTTAAATTTTTTCCAAGAGTTTGGCACTGTTTTATCGTTCCAGAACTCAGCATGTTTTTTATAATTTTCATTTTCAAAACCTGCAGGTAGTTCCTCAAAATCTTTTTTACCATCTGGAGAAATACCATAATTAATTTTAACGGTTTCATACCAATCGTTTGCATGGGGTTGCGATAATTGAGATCCATTTCCTGTCCATTTTGCTGGGTTTTCATCAAATTCATGATCCTCTAATAGATGATTTTCTTTGCCTAAAGGCGAATAATCTGGTTCCCAAACTGGGACTTTAAAAGTTTCTTTGGGATTGTAATAAAAGTTATTATTCACATCATAAACTTTCGATTTATCATCTGAAGCACCAAAATCTTCCACCCCTTTAGGGTTAGTTAAACTTTGATAATTTCGTGCTACATGATTAGGTACAATATCAATAATCACTTGTAATCCTGCTAAATGAGTTCTATCTACTAAAGCTTTAAACTCTTGCAATCTATTTTCAATATTTACAGCCAAATCAGGATTTACATTGTAATAATCTTTTACAGCATAAGGTGAACCTGCGCGTCCTTTTACCACATCGGGGTCGTCGTTAGAAATTCCGTATTTAGTATAATCTGTAATCACATTGTGATGCGGCACACCTGTGTACCAAACATGCGTAACGCCCAAATCTTTAATTTCTTTTAGTGCTTTATCTGTAAAATCGTTAAACTTGCCCACACCATTTTCTTCAAGAGTGCCCCAAGGTTTATTATTAGAGTTAGTATTACCAAATAAACGTGTAAACACCTGATAAACAACTTGTTTTTTTTGCTTATTTGAAACAGATACTTCTGGAAGTATATTTGCTTTTTTTTCTTTACAACCGTTAAGTGATACTAAAAATAAGATAAAAATAAGGCGATGAATGTAGGCTAAAAATCGTTTCATTAATTAGAATTTAGTTGTTAAAATGGTGATTCCTTTTGAATTTAATACCATTTCACCTTTCCAAACAAAAGTTTCATTAGTTATAATATTTTTTAAGTTTTTTCCTTTCAACCCAATTTCATCATAACGTTTTAAATCGATTGTTATCGGACTGTCGTTTTTGTTTATTATAACAGCAACTGTTTCTCCTTCAATAATTCTAAACAGTAAGTAAGTACCCATAAATGGCGCAAAGTGGATGGTTTTTCCGCTGTGAATGGCTTTGCTATTTTTACGATAATTCAATAACTGTTTAACAAAACCTTGCATATCCTTTTGCTCATCATTTAAGCTTTTACCAGTAAATGCATTTACAGTATCTCCTTCCCAACCACCAGGAAAATCGGTACGAATCAATCCATGATCACCTGGGTTAACCGAATCGTTCATTAAAATTTCGGTCCCGTAATATATTTGAGGAATTCGAGGTAATGCTAACATATAACCCAAGGTTATTTTTGTATTCACCACATCTTCCTTCAATTGGGTAAAAATACGACTCATATCGTGGTTGTCGGGGAAAATCATAATATCTTTAGGTGAAGCGTAGTGAAAATCGTTCGCCAACCCTTCATACATTTTAATCAAACCGGTGTCCCAACTTTCGTATTCATTCAATCCATTTACTATTTGACCTTGCATAGCAAAATCCATAGGTGATTTTAAATTAGATTTATATCCATCTCTATTGTTAGCTCCATTTTGCCAATACCCAATAATTAAAGGGTTATAACTCCATTCTTCGCCAACAATACTAAAATTAGGATACTGCTCCATAATAGCTCCCGCCCACTGACTCATAAACTCTTTATCGGAATATGGATACGTATCTTGACGAATACCACTCAAACCAGCCGTTTCAATCCACCAAATACTATTTTGGATTAGGTATTTTGCCATAAAGGGATTGCGTTGATTTAAATCTGGCATTCCAGACACAAACCAACCATTGCTCATTTCTTCTTTATCTTTTTTAGACGAATAAATATCTTGGTTACTGGTACGTCTGTGATTGGTTGTAATGGTTGCTTGATTGTTCCATGAATCTTTATTTTCTTCGTAGTTTTCTTGGTAATTCACCCAATTTTTAAAGGGTAAATCCTTCATCCACCAATGTTCTAATCCGCAATGGTTAGCCACTTGATCCATAATAAGCTTTATCCCTTTGTCTTTGGTTTGATGTGCTAACTCCAGATAGTCTCCTAAAGTTCCAAAACGAGAATCAATTTCATAAAAATCCGTCATAGCATACCCATGATATGAACCACTTGGCATATTGTTGGTCAACAACGGGCACGGCCAAATGGCCGTAAAACCCATACTTTCGATATAATCCAAATGATTAATCATCCCGCGAATATCTCCACCATGTCGCGCGTAGTTATTGGTTCTATCAATCGTTTTTTCAAGTAAATTTTGGTTAATGTCGTTTGAAGAATCGCCATTAGAAAATCGATCTGGTGTGATGAGATAAATTACATCGGAGCTATCAAAACCGATATAGTCTTCTGCAGGTTTCTTCCTTGATTTCAATTCATAAGTTTGTATTTTTTTAACACCGTTTTCAAATTTAAAAACAATATTTAATTTTCCTGCTTTGGCCGTTTTATCAATATATAAATCTATAAACAAGTAGTTTTCACTATCGGTCTTATGTACTTTTTTAATTGACACTCCTGCATAATCTATTTCGGGGAAAGCATTAATAATGTTTGGATGCTTTACCAATAACTGCAATTCACTGTTTTTAAATCCTACCCACCAATTTGAGGGCTCAATTCGTTCAATATCGTTGTGTTCCTCTACTACACTATTTATATGAGCTGTAATAGTGTTTTCTGTTTTTATATAGGTTAACGGCATATTTAAAACCGTTAACCAAATAATAAATATACTACTTACTTTAACCATTTTTTATTCATTTTGAATGAAACTTAACAAATACATGCAACTTTTAATAAAACCTCTAAAAAAACATATCTTACTTAATTTCGACTATACTTATAGCAAATCCACCACCAGGAACAGATATTTGCGATAATTTAGATTTGCTTGTTACCTTTTTTGTTTTAATAATATAAGCTTGTGGGTTGGTTTTATAGTGCGCATCTTTAGCATCAGCATACATAGTAGCCATATACGTTTTTCCTTTTTCTAAGAAATCGAATGTTATCTTGGATGTTCTAGTTTCATTACCGTTAACATTACCAACAAACCAATTGCTAGCCCCTTTTTCTTTACGCGCTACGGTAAGATAATCACCTGGTTCTGCTTCTAAATAAATGCTGTTATCCCAGTCTATAGCAACATCTTTTATAAACTGAAAGGCATCCATAAATTGTTCGTAATGCTCGGGTAAATCGGCCGCCATTTGTAACGGACTGTACATGGTAACATACAATGCCAATTGGTTGGCAATCGTGCTATTTACATGTGAATTATTATTAGGACTGAAGTTACTAATATCCATTTCAAAAATTCCTGGTGTATAATCCATCGGACCACCTATTAAACGTGTAAAAGGCAATACGGTAACATGATTAGGCTTAGAGCCTCCAAAAGCTTGAAATTCGGTTCCTCTAGCAGATTCGTTTCCTATTAAATTGGGATAGGTTCTACTAATTCCTGTAGGTCTTATAGCTTCATGCGCATTCACCATAATTTTATAATCGGCCGCTTTTTCAACAGCATATTGGTAATGATTTACAATCCACTGGCTATAGTGATGTTCTCCTCTTGGTAAAATATTACCAACATAACCACTCTTAACAGCATCATATCCATGATCGTTCATAAATTGGTACGCTTTGTCCATATGGCGTTCATAATTACGAACCGAGCCGGAAGTTTCGTGATGCATAATCATTTTAACACCTTTAGATTGTGCATAGGTATGAATCGCTTCCACATCAAAATCTGGATACGGCGTTACAAAGTCGAACACGTAGTCTTTAGATTTTCCAAACCAATCTTCCCAACCTTCATTCCAACCTTCAACCAAAACGGCATCAAAGCCATGTTTTGAAGCAAAATCTATATACTCCTTAACATGTGTTGTGTTGGCAGCATGCTTTCCGTTTGGTACTACTTTAGAAAAATCAGTAATACCCAATTTTACTGCTGGCAACTCATCTGTATAAGCCCAAGAGCTTTTTCCTGTAATCATTTCCCACCAAACACCTATATATTTTATGGGCTTAATCCACGATGTATCTTCAATGGTACACGGATCGTTTAAGTTTAATGTCATTTTTGACGCCAAAATTTCTCTGGCATCGTCACTTACGATAATGGTTCTCCATGGAGAATTAGAAGGCGCTTGTATATAGCCTTTATCACCATTAGCATCTGGCGTTAACCAAGATTCAAAAACCATATTTTCATCATCTAAATTAAGATGCATACATGCGTAATTAATAAGTGCGGCTTCATGTAAATTAATATATAAACCTTCACTTGTTTTCATCATTAAAGCTGTTTGAACACCTGTTTTAGAAAACTGCTCTTGTGAAGCATTATCTGTTACTGCTTCATCAAATTCCCCACTAATCTCAGACAATTTAGATTTTGTATAATCGTATTCTTGAGAATCATAATCCCCTGGGATCCAAAAAGCAGTATGATTACCCGTCATGGCAAACTGTGTTTTTTCTTCCTTTATAACAAAATACACTAAGTTTTTTTGAGTGGGAAACTCATATCGAAATCCTAAACCTTCATTAAACATTCTAAAACGAATCACAACTATACGGTCTGTTTCGTTTTGAGTTAAAGTAACCGCTAATTCATTATAATAATTACGAATGGTTTTTACCTCACCCCAAACAGGTTGCCAAGTTTCATCAAAGGTTACTGTTTCTGTATTTGAAACTATAAAATCGTTCAACAACGATTTTTTATCGTTTTTTAATTCCAACCCTAAACGGCTTTGCTTAATAACTACTTTATTTTTATAGGAGAGTTTATAGGTTGGTGTCCCATCGCTTTCCAGTAAAAATTGCATAGCTAAAAGACCATTAGGCGATTTTAATTCTTGAGCATTAAATGGATTGCTTACCAAAAGCAAAACGGCTATAGTTAACATGAATGATTTCATCTGTTTATATTTAAAATGAGACGTTTAGAACGCTCGATTAATTTAAAGTTTGTAATTGTTTCATTTGAAGCACTAAAGATTTATTGTTCACAAAAATTTCTAGGGAATCACCATTTATTAATTCAAAATTTGTTTGATTTTGGGTAACGCTTACCTTTAAAATTTGGTTTCTAAAATTTATTTTAAATGAATAACCTTTCCATTGTTTTGGTATTTTAGGCGTAAATGATAAGGTATTATTTTTAACACGCATGCCTCCAAAACCTTCAACAATACTCATCCAAGTTCCTGCCATAGACGTCGTGTGCAAACCTTCGTGAACTTCGTGATTATAATCGTCTAAATCTAAACGCGATGTTCTTAAATAAAACGTATAGGCCTGTTCCATTCTATCCAACTTAGCCGCTTGAATGCTGTGTACACAAGGTGATAACGAACTTTCATGAACTGTAAATGGTTCGTAAAAATCAAAATGACGTTCTAATTCTTCTGTAGAAAAATGATCTTCAAAAAAGTAGAATCCCTGTAAAGTATCGGCTTGTTTTATGTATGGAGAACGCAAAATCCTATCCCAACTCCATTTTTGGTTGATAGGACGTTGCGATCTATCTAAGTTAGCCACCGTAATTAATTCTTTATCTAAGAAACCGTCTTGTTGTAAATAAACTTGATGCTTTTCTGAATATGGAAAATACATATTCTCTGCCACAGCTTTCCATTTTTCTAATTCATTTTCAGATACACTTACCTTATTCATTATTCGGGTATAATCTGAAAGATATTCTGCTTCAACTTTACTAATATTTTCTAAAGCATAATTAATACACCATTGTGCTAAATAGTTGGTATAAAAATTATTATTGACGTTGTTTTCATATTCATTGGGTCCTGTAACCCCTAAAACAACATACTTGTTTTTGTTTGTTGAAAAGGTAGCCCGTTGCTGCCAAAAACGTGCTATTCCTATTAAAACCTCTAACCCTTTTTCGGGTATATAACTATAATCGCCAGTGTAACGATGATAGTTATAAATAGCAAAGGCTATGGCACCATTTCTATGAATTTCTTCAAAAGTAATTTCCCATTCATTATGGCATTCTTCACCATTCATGGTTACCATAGGATATAAAGCTGCTCCATTTATAAAACCTAATTTTTTAGCATTTTCAATGGCTTTTTCTAAATGGTTATAACGGTATTCTAATAAAGTTTTTGCAACTTGTTGGTTTTTTGTTGCCATGTAAAACGGAATACAATATGCTTCGGTATCCCAATAAGTGCTACCTCCATATTTTTCGCCTGTAAAACCTTTGGGGCCAATATTTAACCGAGAATCTTTACCTAAATAGGTTTGATTTAATTGGAATATATTAAAACGAATCCCTTGTTGTGCTTTCACATCACCTTGAATGGTAATATCTGCCATATCCCAAATGGTTGCCCAAGCGTTTTTTTGTTTTTCTAACAAGGCATTAAACCCTAAACTCATAGCTGTCTTTAATATGCTCTGCGCTTCTGAAATTAACTCATTTCTATTGTGATTTCTATCTACTATATAACCTCCAAACTTGTGTATGGTATAAGTTTCGTTTGCTTTTACTTGCTGTTTATAACTAAAATAGATAGATGTTTCGCTAGTTTTAACAATTGGTTGTAAAGCAATTTCCTTTTTATTTAAAAATAATTGAGACTCCATAAACGTACACGTGTGGAAATCTGTTTTCATGGTTTTAGCCTGAATAAATGCTTGCTTACCTTCATGATTTACATCTAAAGTATCCCAAAACTTATCATCCCAATTTGTATCTTTATTAGTAACACCACTATTTAAATAAGGTTGAAATATAATTTCGGCATTTGTATTTACAGGTTTTACATGATACTGAATGACTCCAAGCTCATCTAAATCTAAACTTAAAAAGCGTTTAACTTCCACCTGAACCTTTGTGTTGTTTTGCAGCGTTGCATTAAAACTTCTAGACAACCAACCTTCTTTCATGTTCAGTTCTCTTTTAAAATCTTCTACTTTTTTACACGCATATAAATCGAGTTGTTCTCCATTTATAATAACATCTATCCCAATCCAACTTGGTGCATTAAGTACTTTGGCAAAATATTCTGGATAACCATTTTTCCACCAGCCCACTCTAGTCTTATCTGGGTAATAAACGCCAGCTATATAACTGCCTTGAAAGGTATGTCCCGAATATTGCTCTTCAAAATTAGCACGTTGCCCCATGGCACCATTACCAATACTGAAAAGGCTCTCTGAAGACTCTACGCGAGAAGCATCAAATCCTTCTTCTATGATTGACCAATTATTTGGTATGATATAATCTTGATTCATTATTAATGATCTTTTTTTAGATGATAAATTTTCTGAAGAAATCTTCAGGTATTTCTGTTAAACTATTAAAGTTGAAGTTGGCCTCTTTTAAGATTTCTTTGTCTCCAATTCCGACCGAAGTCATATGGGCTGCATGGGCTGCCTCAACACCTGCAATGGCGTCTTCAAAAACAATACAGTTTTTGGGAGACATATTTAGTTTTTTTGCACCTATTAAAAACACTTCGGGATCTGGCTTTGCTTTTGAAACCGAGTTACCATCTACAATGCCATAAAAACGATGGTATAAGCCCACTTGGTTTAAAATCAATTCGGCATTTTTACTTGCCGAACCCAATACATATTTTACACCTAACCGATCTAGACTATTTAATAATTTTTCTGCACCAGGAAGGATTTCATCGGCATTCATTTTTTTTATATAACTAAGATACTCTTCGTTTTTACTCAGTAATATCTCTTGCTTTTTTGGTTCGGATAATTGAACTTTTCCAATGTTTAACAAAATTTCTAAAGACCTCACACGACTCACACCTTTTAACAACTCGTTATGTGCTTCGGTAAACTCAAAGTTCAAATTGTCTGCAAGGTTTTTCCAAGCCAAATAATGGTATTTTGCGGTATCTACAATAACACCGTCTAAATCGAATATAACTCCTATTGTACTCATTAATTATGATTTTACTACATCGTCAATATCTTTTACTTTAGACACCAACATCGCAGCGATTAAAAAACTAACACCACTAGTGAGTAGTGCGAAAATGGCTTGATTGCCATAGGCGTATTTCACAAGCGGACCTCCTATTAACGCATTGATTATTTGAGGGATGACTATGAAGAAGTTAAAAATACCCATGTACACACCCATTTTTTTAGGAGTGATAGACCCCGCTAAAATAGCATAAGGCATGGCTAGAATACTGGCCCAAGCCATACCAACACCTACCATAGAAACTATAAGCCAGTATTTATCTGGCATAATGTATATAGAAAGCAAACCTAAACCTCCAATAAACAAAGATGTTGCATGGGTACGTTTTCTTCCTATTTTTTTAGCGATATATGGTAATGCAAACGCATAAAAAGCAGACACTAAATTGTAAACCCCAAACAAAATACCTATCCAGTCGCCTGCATCTTGATACATTTCACTACCGTTATCAGTGTATGGTAAACCGTAAATATGTTGTGCAATGGCGGGCGTAGCAAATACCCACATCCCAAAAAGTCCAAACCAAGAAAAGAATTGCACCCAACTTAGTTGACGCATGGTTGTTGGCATTTTTTTGAAGTCTTCAAAAATATCTAATAAACTCGATTTTTCTTGCACATCAGTTTCAGATGTTTCAGCATGTACCTGATCTTCTTCAAAGCTTGCTAATTCGGTAGGTGAATATTCTTTGGTACCCAACATGGTTATCAAAATTGAAACAATCAAAATAACCGCGCCAATAATAAAAGAAAGAATCAAATTAGTAGGCACCGTACCCAACGAGGTTTCATTAGAAACATCAAACCAATTATGTAAAGCATAAGGTAACCACGAACCAAGAACTGCACCAAAACCTATTAACGCAGTCTGTACGCTAAATCCTAAAGTACGTTGGTCTGTTCTAAGATTATCGCCTACTAAAGCACGGAAAGGTTCCATGGCAATATTGAAGGAGGCATCCATAATCATGAGCATTCCTGCACCTACCCAAAGTGCGGGTAAAAAGGCAATAAACATATTGGCTTGTGGCATTAAAACCAAACCTATGGATGCTAAAATGGCACCTACTAAAAAGTACGGTTTTCTTCGGCCAAAGCGTCCCCAAGTTTTATCGCTGTAATAGCCTATTATAGGCTGAACAATTAAGCCCATAAGGGGGGCAATTATCCAAAACCATGATAGTTCGTGAACATCGGCGCCAAAAATTTGAAGGATTCTACTTGCGTTGGCATTTTGTAGGGCGAAACCCATTTGAATTCCTAAGAAACCGAAACTCATGTTCCATATTTCCCAGAAACTTAACTTACGCTTTTCCATTAAATAGTATGTTAAATTAATACTATTTGATAAGCGACTAATTACTTATCAAAACTTAAATGAGGAGTGAAAATATAAGTTTTGATTTCGGGTCAAAGATATAAAAGAATTTCTATATTCCTAATAAAAAAATTATTTAGTAGAGTCTCTTTCAATTAGTTCTGTTTCAATAATAACCGTTTTAAAATGCTCATTACGCTCATTTTCCCCAATGTATTCAACACTTTCTTCATCTTCTAGTTCTAATCTCTCAATCAATAAATCGGCTGCTTTTTCACCCATTTTTTGACCATGTTGGCTTACGGTTGTTAAGCTTGGGGTCGCGTGTTTTGATAGTACACCATCTGTAAATCCAATAACTTGAATATCATCTGGAATGCTAAAACCGAGTTTACGGGCTACTTTCATCGCTGTTACCGCATACAACTCATTAACGGCAAAAACACCATCTATTTTTTTGTTGCTTTTAAAGAACTTTTCGATTTCGTTTTCTAATACATCCAAATGTCCTTCAACATCTAAACTATCATCAATTTTTAAAATTAAATTGGCATCTGCATTTATTTTACCATCTTCTAAAGCTTCTAAATAGCCTTGTGTTCTAAGTCTTCCAACACTCACATAATCCATAGTAGTAATAAGTGCAATATTTTTACAACCTGTAGATAGGAGTTTGTTTACTGCTTTTAAAGAGCCTTTAAAATCGTCAACAATAACTTTATCACAATCTACTTCATTCACCACTCTGTCAAACAAAACAATGGGCATCCCTTGATTAATAGTGGCGTTAAAATGATGGTAATCTTGCTTGAGTAATGTTTCTTTGGAAATAGATAAAATAAACCCATCAATACTACCATTTGCCAGCATTTCCATGTTGATAATTTCTTTGGTGAACGATTCGTTTGATAGCCCGACAATCACATTATAGCCACGTTTATTAGCAACCAATTCTATACCTCTAATAACTGTTGAAAAAAAATGGTGTACTATTTCTGGAATAATAATTCCAATGGTTTTTGTTTTTCTGTTTTTTAAGCTTAAAGCAATATTATTGGGTCTATAATTATAAAGTTTTGCAAATGCCTGAATTTTTTGAGTAGTATCTTCGCTAATCTCTTTACTTCCACTTAAAGCTTTAGAAACCGTTGAAATAGATACATCTAACTCCCTCGCAATTTGTTTTAAGGTTATTTTTCGTTTCATTATATAAATTAATCCTATAGGAATGGTTTAAATATAATAATCTTTATCTACAACTACAAAAAGTTTAAAATTCAAACCGTCCTCAGATAATGCCGAATTCCCACTTCTGAGTTTCGTACATAATAACATCTCAAACACATTCATGATTTTATTTTTTTTAAACATTTAATAAAAAAATATCATTTTAATGAAAAGTTGTCAACACGAAAACGTTTTCGTTGAGAATTTCGTAATTATGAATTATTTATTTACACAAATTTTATCTAGTTTTAACATCGAGAAGTGAAAATATAACGAGACTAATTAACAGATTAATTTAACAAAACATATGAAAAAAACTATTAATAGTTTGCTGTGTTTCCTGTTTTTCGCCCCTGCTTTTATGTATGGACAAAACACCATAACAGGAACAGTAACAGAACAATCAACTTTAATTCCGCTCGCAGGAGTTAATGTTGTTATTAAAAATACGATGACAGGAGCGGCTACAGATTTTGATGGAAACTATCAAATTGAAGTAAAAAAAGGAGATGTTATAGTTTTCTCTTATGTTGGCTATCAATCTAAAGAAATAACGTATAACGGTAAGGCTATCATAAACGTGCAGATGGTCGATGACGCTGCTCAACTGGATCAGGTAGTCATTATTGGTTACGGTGTTCAGAAAAAAAGTAAAGTTCTTGGAAGTGCTGTAAGAGTAAATGGGGATGACTTAAGAGATAACCCTGTTTCTTCTATTGATGCAGCGTTGCAAGGAAAAGCATCTGGGGTACAGGTAATTCAAGGTTCTGGATTAGCGGGTTCCTCTAATGTGGTGAGAATTAGAGGAATTTCTTCAATCTCTGCAGGTGGTGATCCCTTATATGTTGTAGACGGGATACCTATTACACAAGATTATTTTTTGCAAGGAGATTCTAACGGACAAAACAATAACCCATTAGCGTCTTTAAACCAAAATGATATTGAAAGCATCGAGGTTTTAAAAGATGCAGCAGCAGCCGGAATCTATGGATCTCGTGGAGCAAATGGGGTTATTTTAATAAAAACAAAAAGAGGTAAAGAAGGTTTGAAATTCTCATATACTGGAAGTGTTACAGTTTCTAAACCTACCTTCACACCTAAAATATTAGATAATAAGCAATTACTTCAAGTATATCAAGAAGCATGGGAAAATGACGGCAATATTGGATTAGTACCATTACCAAGAAATATTTCATGGGAAGATGCATTAAATACAAATACAGACTGGATTGATTTAGTAACTAAAACAGGGATATCTAACAAACATAGTTTTTCTGTAAATTATGGAACTGAAAAACTAAAAACGTATTTTAACATATCCTATGATGATACAGAATCTTTTATTAAAAATGATGAATATAAGAGATTAAGTGGACGCTTTAATTTAGATTATCAACTACTTAAAAATCTAAAAATCGGCCTTAATACATCGTTAACTAAAGGTAGTTACGATAAGGTTAATATTAACGATACTTGGAGAAACGCACAAAGTTTTTCTTTGCCATTTTACTCACCTTATTTAGCCAGTGGAGATATTGATAATTCATTTGCAAACCCATTAGTAGAATTACAATATAGAGATAGAAGATCGGAAGAAATGAGATCCATAAATTCTATTGCTATAGATTATCAGCCTATTGAAAACTTATACCTTAGAGGAACAGGATCTTTAGACTATATGGATTTTAGAGATTATTATTGGCAATCTTTAGAGGTTGGAAGAATTAGTGGTACACCAGAAGCAGAACAAAATACCTTTGCATCTGAAACTCCATTCTTTGTTACAAATTATAATACCAATTTTACAGCTTCATATCTTTTGGATGTTAACGACAAAAACTCTTTTAACTTCTTACTTGGTACGGAGTATCAACGTAGTGAAAAGTTGCTTTATAAATTTGGGAATGCTGAAGGTTACATAAACAGTCCTGTGCCACTTTACCAATCGGATGCGCCAGATTACACCAGAGAAAGTACTGGTAAATCAGCCTTTTCTTTTGCCTCTTATTTTGGTAGAATTAGTTATTCTTTTAATGACGCATTGGATTTAATGGCACTGGCTCGGGTAGATGGTTCCTCCCGTTTTGGAGAAAATAACCGCTATGGATTTTTCCCAACAGCCTCTGCGGCTTATAATTTTTCTAAACATGGTTTTATAGCGAATAGCAACACGGTTAGTTTATTAAAAGTTAAAACATCTTATGGTATAACAGGTAATTCTGAAATTGGAAATGACTCCAGATTCGGAGCTTATAGTATTCCAAATTCTGGCACTGATTATTTAGGAAATCCATATAAATCTATTATTAGATTGGATAACCCAGACTTAAAATGGGAAACAGCTCAAACCGTAGATTTTGGGATTGAATTAAATCTTTTCAAAAACCGTATAGAAACAGAATTATCTGGATATTATAAAAAATCTAAAGATGTATTGTTGGATTTATTTCAAATTCCATCTTCAGGATTTGGTGAAAGTTTATGGTTAAATGCTGCCGAAATTGAAAACAAGGGTCTTGAATTTACGTGGACTTCTAAAAATATTGTAGGAGACGATTTTTCTTGGACAACTACATTTAACATTGCACACAATGCTAATAAATTAATTAGCCTAGGTGGTGTAAGTCCAGATTTATTAGAAGGCGGATTTAATGATACCCGTGTTATTGAAGGACAACCTATTGGTACAAATTATTTGGTTCGTTTTGCAAGGGTAGATCCTACTGATGGATTGCCCATATTTTTAGATAAGGCAGGTAATGAAACCAAAACCTTCGATTTAGCGAACAGAGTATCCGCGGGTTCTGTTATTCCAGATGCTACAGGTGGGTTTGGTAATAAATTCAAGTTCAAAAACTGGGGCTTAGATACCGATTTTGTATTTACCATTGGAGGTAATATTTATGACAGTTTTGCCAAAAGAGCTTTAGGGACATTTATTGATGGTGATAATTCATCAAACGTGAGAACTGATATATATGACAGATGGAGAAACCCTGGGGATGTTACAGAACAACCTAGACTTTTTTACGATAACAACGAAGTAAGTGGCCTTTCTGGTGTATGGCAATATAATCACACGGGGTATTTATATGATGCTTCTTATTTAAGATTAAGAAATGTAACACTTAATTATACATTACCAGCCGAGTTTTTAAAAGGTACAGGCATAAGCTCATTAAAATTTGCTTTAACTGGATCAAACTTATTTACTTGGACTAAGTTTCCTGGTGGTGATCCTGAAATTGCAAGAGATTTCCAGTTTCAAAGGGATAGAAATTTATCGCCAAATGTATCGTATTTAAGTATTCCACAGGCGAAATCATTCACATTTAACATTAATGCAACTTTTTAAAATGGAAACGATGAAAATGAATTTAAAATTAATACTAGCGTTGTTTTTCTCTATATCATTATTTGTTTCTTGTGATTTAGAAGAACTTCCTGAAAATGTAGACATAGTTGGCCCTACAAATCTAGCCGATTTAGAAGCGTTATTAAACGCAGGATATAACGAATTAGGTTGGCCTTTAGGCGGAAATGCTCAACTTTACGCCGAAATTAATGGTGATAACATAGATGGCCCTGTTGGAATAAACTCCGATGAAACCGAAATTTATAATAGAAGTACATCATTCTTTAATAATACCATTCGAGATAATATGTACCGTGGTTTTTACCGCATTGTTTTAGATGCCAATGTTGTATTAGGACAGATTGAAAATAATTTGGACGCTTTAGGTTTGTCTGCTACCGATGCTAGAGTGAAAGAAATGAAAGGAGAAGCGCTTCTTTTAAGAAGTATAGCACTATTTGAAGTTTCGAGATTTATGTCGCACTCCCCTGGTTATAGCGCCGATAATTCGCATTTAGGTATTCAATATATCGTTTCGGTAGACAATTCTATTGGTCAGAAAAGAGGCACTGTAGCTGAAAATTATGCGAGCCTAATTAGTGATTTGAAAGAGGCTGAAAGCTTATTAAATACTACTAACTCAAAAAACCAGAATTATGCTAATAAATCTGCAGCAGAAGCTTATTTAGCTAAAGTGTTTTTTCAAGCAGGATTTGGACCTGATATTGACGCGGCTGGATCCAATTATGAACAAGCTTTTAGTTATGCAAACAGTGCACTAACAAGCACCTCTGCCGTTTTTGATGTTAATTTGTATCAAGGTGGTGCTACAGGTACAGAACGTTTTGCAGGAAATTTGGTTGATAATAACAATACGGAATCTCCAAATGTTGAAACAATTTTCGGAATCGTTTCAGAATCTACTGCAAATAGCAAAGGGGGCACTTTTGGTAGGTATCGTTCGGATTTAGCAGTTTCTAATACGACTATTAGAATTATGCAAGATTTATATAATGCTATTCCTTCAACAGACAAAAGAAAAGCACTGCTTGAACAAACAGATGGTGAATATTTCTTAAATAAATTTAATAAAGGAATTTTACATGTTCCATTGGCTCATTATACAGAATTACTTTTAATTAGAGCAGAAGCCGCTGCAGAAACCAGTAGTCTTCCTCAAGCTGAAACTGATATTAATTTAATTTTAAATAGAGCGGGGCTTTCAACTATTTCTGGACTTTCAAAAGCACAATTAATAACTTTAATAAGAGATCAAAGACGCATCGAATTACTTGGTGAAGGAAACAGAGTTAACGACTTAAAAAGAATTGGTGTTAGTGAAACTTCACTTACTATAAGAAATGCACCCTGGAATTGTAATGGTATGTTATTTCAATTTCCAGCAACTGAAGTATTTACAGGATTTATTCAAAACCCAACTGGTGGTTGTAACTAAAAAAATAACATTATGAAAATAATTAAATACAGCTTTTTAATAAGTTTATTAGTCATGTTCACCCAATGCAGTCCAGATAATGAAGGCACTTTTGGTGATACTGTAGATAGAAGTGA